>CAVCBH010000239.1:0-4916 GCA_963600375.1 bacterium
TTTACCTTCTGTGCTTTCTCAATCTTTGCCTTTTTCTCGTCGGATACTCCCCTGGTGGATTCATCTGCCAAATCTAAAAACTTCTGGAACCTGGATACTTCATCATAGGTTATATTCTTTTTGTAGACAACATAATATGAACTCGCATTTCCTTCGATGACCTTTTTAAGATCATCCTTATCAAATCCAAAATATTCATGCAGCGCATTGATCGTCGTTGTCTCGTATACCTTTTTCTTCTTTTTCCTGACCTTTCTCTCAATCAAAATATTCTTTGGCTCTAATACCAGCGTATAAATCTTCTCATTTGTTGCTAAAATATTGCCGTTTCTGTCATAAATCTTGCCTCGTTCAAAAGGAATTACAGAACTGTCGTGTTTCTGTTGTCCGAGTACCTTTGTCTCAAATTCACTGCCCTTATTTACCGTCCAGTAAATAAGCCTTCCCGCCAAAATTAAAAAGAGGCAGATGATACCTAGAAATACCAATATCAGCTTGCCTCTCATCTGGGCGGTCAGGCGTTTTATCTTCTTTATATTCTTCGCCACTTTACCACCTGCTTTTTACTTTCCTGAATTCACACTTTCATATTGCCTGAAATAGTCATCGGATTCCCCTTTATAGAGGAGTGTATTAGAATCATTTGGATAAATCATATGTAAGTTTTTCTCTGCATATTCTTTGATCTCATCTAAATTAATCGACTTATCAATCTCTGCCTGCAACGCCTTCTGCCTGCTGAGTAACGTTGTCTTCTCTGTCTTTAAATCTACAATCTGATTCTCCATTACATTAAGCTGTACGATCCCATGCAGATAAAACATCGCTGCAGAGGCACACATAATAACCGCAAAGATTGCCACTAAAGTATACTTCCAGTCAAATGCCAGAAACTTCGCCGTATTCTTCCGAATTGCTGCCTCTGTCTTTGCATTATTCGCTGCTGTCTTACTTCTTCCTGCGGTATGTTCCGGCTTTCTTACCGTACTTTTCTTTGGTCTTGCGCTGCCGGACTTTATACTGTCTGCGGTTTCTCTATCCAACTTCCTGACGTCACTTCCGTAAATATACTCGTAACGTTCTGATGTATTACGAAACGCCATATCCTAACCTCCAACTCTATCCTTTAGTAACTCTCCTCTCAAAAACCCGGAGCTTGGCACTTTTTGAGCGGCTGTTTTCCTCTAACTCTTCCTTCCCCGGCACGATCGGCTTTCTTGTGATGACCTTCCCCTTAGAGACTCTTCCACAAACGCAGACCGGAAATTCCGGTGGACAGATACATGGTCGCTCACAGGTACGGAAAATATTCTTTACGATGCGATCCTCTAAGGAATGGAACGTGATAATCGCGATTCTTCCCTCGTCATCTAACACATCGATCATGTCCTCTAAATTATTCTTAAGCACATCAAGTTCATGATTCAGCTCAATTCGAATCGCCTGAAAGGTCTTCTTGGCCGGATGACCACCTGTCGCCCGCACCTTCTTTGGAATTGCCGCCTTTATGATCTCAATAAGCTGTCCGGTTGTCTCGATCGGTGCTTCCTTCCTTGTTGCTGCGATATGCTTCGCAATATTCTTGGCAAACTTGTCCTCACCATAATTACGGATGATGTGATACAGCTCCATCTCACTGTAATCATTCACAATGTCTCTTGCTGTCTTCGTCTGACGCTGATCCATTCGCATATCCAGTGGAACATCCTCACGATACGTAAATCCTCTCTCGGCATTATCAAGCTGATAAGAAGAAACACCTAAATCAAGCAAAATTCCATCTACTTCAGAAATTCCCAGTTCCTTAAGCACCTGCCGCATCTGTGCATAATTGCTTCGTACAATCGTCACCTTGTCTTTATAAGGTTCAAGGCGCTTCGTTGCCGCCGCAATCGCCTCTCCATCCTGATCAATTCCAATCAGTCTTCCCTCTGGCCCAAGTCGCTTCGCGATCTCAAAAGAATGCCCTGCGCCGCCTAAAGTTCCATCCACATAAATTCCATTTGGCTTAATCGCCAGAGACTCTGTTACTTCCTCCAGCATGATCGATTTGTGAACAAATTCCATATTTACCTCCGTGTCCTATTTAAATTTTATTTTATATCATCAACCTGTGTAATGCAATATAAATATCGTGTTATTTTCAATGTTTTACCCACAATTTTCTAAAGAAAAAGAACGATTGTCCACAAAAAAAACAACCGTTCCCCTTTTTCTGTTATTTAATGTTATAACAAATCTTTTTGTAGTTACAAATCATCTCATGAAATCTGTATAAACCGGCAACACAATCTCCGGCTTATCATACATTACGATTTCTCCATCGTGCATCCATATAATCTGATCACATAAATCTTCAAGCGTGGACATACTGTGGGATACGATAACCACAGTACGATCTCTTTTAGAAATCAGTTCCTTCATCTTGTTGTAACTCTTCTTCTTAAACTTCTGGTCACCTACACTAAGTACCTCATCAATCAGCATAATCTCTGTCTCAAGAATCGCTGTGATAGAAAACGCAAGCTTAGAATACATACCACTTGAATACGTCTTTACCGGCATATCAATAAAGTCACCGATTCCGGCAAATTCGATAATATCCGGCATCTTCTCCATAATAAAATCTCTTGAGAATCCAAGAAGCATACCAGACAAAATGATATTCTCTCTTCCGGAAAGCTCATTCTTAAATCCTACACCGATAGACAGTAAAGAAATTGTATGGCCATGAAGATCAATCTCTCCGCTGTCTGCTGAGAAAATTCCTGCAATCGCACGGAGCATTGTTGACTTTCCGCTACCATTCTTTCCGGTAATGCCAAGAATCTGTCCTTCCGGAACTTCAAAGGAAACATTCCTTACTGCGTGAAATACTTCCTGCTGTACCTTTTTTAATTTGAAAAAGTTTTCTTTAATCGAGCCTGTTTTTAAACTTTTATAATCAATGCAGACATTCCTTACACTGATCGCACTGTTTCTATTCTCTTCCATTAAATCACCTTTACATAGCTGTTTTCGTTCTTGTAAATTTTACGAACTCCCAATGCGGCAACGATTATGCCAATAACAATCCATATAAGAATCCACTTGATATCCGGTGTCTGACCATACAAAATACACTTTCTAAGACTACTTAAAACAAGGGCCATCGGATTCCCCTTTACAAGGATTCCTGTGTACTTTGTCGGAAGTCTCTTCTCAATATTATAGAAAATACCTGTCATGTAGAATACCATACGAAGAACGATGTTCGTTACATTCGCCAAATCCTGAACAAATACTCCATAATGCATTAAAAATGTCATGCACGCAAATGTTACAATAAAAAGCATTATAAAAATCGGAATAATATATAAAATATTCAGCGTAATCGGTATTCTGAAATAAATGACCATGATTACGATAATACCAAACGAGAAAAGCATCTTATATCCGTTAAAAAACATCTTAGATATGAGCAGAATAAACTTTGGTATATATACCTTTGTTACAATAGACTTATTATTCTTTAAAAGCTTTACACTCTGTGTCAGACATCGATTGAAAAAATCCCATGCGGTAATACCAATAAAAATGAATACCGGGAAATACTGTTCGCTCGCATTAAACACAACACCAAAAATAAATGCATAGATCAACATGAAGCAGAATGGTTCTAATACCCACCAAATCCAGTTCAGATAGGAGTTGGCAACCTCTGACTTCAGTTCTGACTTTGCAGAATAGATGGCGTAGCGATAATGACTCGTTAAATCCTTCCAAAATCGCTTCATAAACATCCTCCAGCCAACTGGCTTTTTTGCATATTCTTTGTAAAAACCTAAGGAATTATAGCATAAACAGGCAACTTTAGCAAGCCTTACTCTTTTTATGCCTGCTATGACCCAAAATCATTCCAATAAGTCCTCCGATAAAAATACAGATACATACGACCTGTGTAACTGCAATACCGGTGTGACCGATAATCAACTGATCTACCCGAAGTCCCTCTATAAAGAAGCGCCCCACACCATATCCCATCAGATAGATGCATAAAAGCTCTCCATCAAACTTCTTATGTTTGCGGTAAATGAAAATAGTGAGTAATATAAGAAGATTCCACATTCCCTCATAAAGAAATGTCGGGTGTACCTGAATGTAGGACAGCTTCTCTCCATTCACCGTAAGGGTTACCAGATGCTTAAGAATCCCTGAACTTTCCAGTTCATATACTCTTCCATATTGCTCGAAATACTTTAATGGAATCTGCATCGCAAGCGGTCCATCGGTATATCCACCGAAAGCTTCTCTGTTAAAGAAGTTGCCCCAGCGTCCCATGATCTGCCCGATCAATAAGCCCATCGTCATCGTATCAAGCATTAACAGCGGACTTTGCTTTCTTACTTTTGCAAAGATAAGAAGAACTATGATCGCCATGGTCACTCCACCTACGATGCCAAGTCCACCATGTCTTAAGTTGAAAATCTCCGGGATATTGTCTTTGTAGTCATCCCAGGAGAATACAACATAATAAATTCTTGCACCAATAATTGCGGGAATCATCATAAAGAGCAGATAATCCATGTAGAGTTCCGGGTTTTGTCCTGTTCTCTTTGCCTCCTGCTGTGCTACCAGCAATCCGACTAAGAAACCACAGGCAATGATGATACCATAAAACATAATTTGAAAATCTCCGATGGAAATGTATCGTCCTACGTGGGAGAGGGTAATTCCCAGATGCGGAAATCGAATGTCTGTGTAATTCATAAAAGCCTCCTGTTTTTTTATATCTCCCATTATAGCCTGCTGCTGGGGAAATTTCAATTTAATTTATTGGGTAGGCTGGACAGACGAATCCAGCGAAGCAAATCCTCCCTTTTTGTGATTTTCGTCGCGGCGCGTTGAATGGGAGCGGGCAAGCGAGCATTCAACAC
>CAVCBH010000240.1:0-16718 GCA_963600375.1 bacterium
GTCTGTATGAACATCACAAAGTACTTACTTATCCAAGAACGGATTCCAGATATCTGACAACAGATGTGGCAGAGACTTTGCGTGAGCGCGTGGAAGCGATTGCTGTCGGACCGTACAGAAGCTACACGAATACAGTATTAAAGGGGAAAATTACTCCGAAAAAGTCTTTTGTAAATAATCAGAAAGTTTCCGATCATCATGCGATTATTCCGACAGAACAGCCAGTTATTTTAGCACAGCTTTCCGTAGATGAGCGAAAGATTTTTGACTTGGTTGTTCGAAGATTCCTTTCTGTTTTATACCCTCCGTATGAGTATGAACAGACGAAAATCACCATAGAATGTGAGGGAGAGACATTTTTTGCAGAAGGAAATGTTCCGTTAAACAGAGGATATAAAGAAGTGACTGTGCCAGACGGCGATGAGGGTGGCAAGACATTTCCTGCATTAAAAGAAGGAGAAGTAATTAAAGACTTTTCTATAAAGAAAACAGAAGGAAAGACAAAGCCACCGGCAAGATTTACCGAAGGAACATTGTTAAAAGCTATGGAGAATCCGGTTAAATATATGCAGCAAAAAGATGCAAAAGCAGCGAAGACATTGCAGGAAACAGGTGGACTTGGGACGGTTGCGACAAGAGCAGATATCATAGATAAGCTTTTTAGCAGCTACCTTATTGAGAAAAAAGAAAATGAAATCTTTATTACAGGAAAAGCAAGACAGCTTCTTTCTTTAGTGCCAGAAGATTTGAAAAAGCCAGAGCTTACCGCAGAGTGGGAATCAAGGTTATCTGCGATTGCAAAAGGCAAAGCAAGCGACCGCAAGTTTATGCGTGAGATTGAAACATATACAAAAGAGCTGATGAAGCAGATTCAGAATGGAACAGGAACATTCCGTCATGATAATCTTACCAACAAGATTTGCCCGGAATGTGGCAAGCGTCTTTTATTAGTTAATGGAAAGCAGGGAAAACTCTATGTTTGTCAGGACAGAGAGTGTGGATATAAGGAACGCATTTCCAGACTGACAAACGCGCGCTGTCCAGTCTGCCATAAAAAAATGGAGCTGATTGGGGCAAAAGATAAGCAGAAGTTTGTATGTTCCTGCGGACATAAAGAGTCTATGCAGGCATTTGAAAACCGCCGCAAGAAGGAAGGGGCAGGTGTCTCTAAAAAAGATGTAGCGAATTATATGAAGAAGATGAAAAAAGAAGAGAAACAGCCGTTGAATAATGCGCTGGCAGACGCCTTGGCAAATCTGAAGTTGTAGAAAAGAGCGAGGATTTTATTTATGAATATAAAAAGAATGGTATTAACATCTCTGTTTTGTATCGCAATGCTATTTGTTGCAGGTAAAAAAGCAGAGGCAGCTTTTCCATATGACATGGAGCAAAAGCCAGTAACAGCAACTTCCATAAAGAGTGAGAACGTATCTGTCTATGAAGATGCCGCACTGAAAAGCAAAACAGGTGAAGTAAACGGTGCGAAGCTAAGTATAGAAGCATATCGGGTTAGTGGAAAGAGCATTTACGGAAAGTACAAAAGTGGCAAGAAATCCGGTGAGGGCTGGTTTTCTTTAGATACATTTGTGGTGAATCCTGATTACAAAAATGTGTATGCAACCGTAAGAGATCACATGTACATTTATACAGATCGAAAGTTTTCGAAGGTGCAGACAACAATTAAGAAGTACAGCGGCATTATCGTTATCAGCAAAAAAGATGGAGACCGTCAGGTAATCTGCGATAAAAAGGATCACTATGAGATTGGCTGGATGACTGCGAGTGCATTTTCTAATACACTTCTTTATGATGGGAGAGAAAAACAGGTTATAGCAGATGGTATCTATGAATTTAGATGCAGCTATCAGGATGATGAAAACGGCGGTTCAAAAGAGCAGACTGCTATGGATACTTACCAGACATATACATTGAAAATAATGTATATCACCAGAGACAGATATTATATTCAAAATACACAGGATGGTAAATATCTTTCAGTGACATTTGAAAAGCCTTCCGGGAAAAAGAATGTGAAAGGAAAAGCAGGAAGTTACAAGATTTGCTGGACGGAAAAACCAGAAGAAACTTACGGACAGTTTGAATTGCAGCGATTAAATGGTGCATTTTCCATTCAAAATGTAGAAAGTAAATATTTTCTGGCTCAATCAGCAGGCACAGAAACCGCGACAGAAAACGGGAATAATGAAGCGCAGAATAATGCCATAACTGATGTAACTGAAAATAAAAAAGATGCAGAAAAACAGAGAAGTGGAACAGCAAATGTAACTGCACTTACATTAGAAGAGAGCAGAAGTGCACAGGAGACACACTGGCGTATTCATCCTGCACAAAAAGTCAGCAATACGAAAAAGCCATTTGTTTTTACTCAATATGATCCGGAATGGTGTGCGACACCGTATGGTGGTGGCGGATGTATGGGAACCGCAGCCTGTGGAATTCTTGCCACAGTGAATGCAGTTTACGCATTGAGCGGTCAGTATATGGATGTGATGGAACTTGCTAATTATGCGGTAGAAAAGAATTATCGTATCGTGGGAAGCGGAACAGATGATGGGATCTTCAAAGCGGCAGCAAAAAAGTATGGACGCAAATACGGATTTGCCTGGGACGGACAAAGCGGAAGTATCGATGTGTTAAAGAAGAAACTGAAAGCCGGTGATACCGCAATCGTCCATGTGCAGGGACATTACGTAGCGATTTCTGATTATAATAAGAAGACGAAGAAATATCTTTTGCTGGATTCGAATTATCTTCCAAAACGGGCGACTTCTGCGTTTGGTGATTGGATTAAGACGGAGAGATTGCTTTCCGGTGCATTGGAATCGCAGTGTTTTTACTTTTTTAAATTAAGCAAGATGTAAAGGGAGTTATAAAGTCTGTTACCTTTAGATGATAAGTAGTTGACAAGTAAAGTATAAAATCTGTTGTAAGCCGAGTAGTGGATTTTAATATTAACGGAATTGAGTATTAAATAGCAATAGAAGTATTTTTTAAAGGAATTTTACTCAGATTTAAAGTCAGCAAAATTTATGAAATTTACGAAGTGAAAGAATTAGAGTATGTTTGAAAAGTGAGTAAAATCGCTGTCAAAACTGTAGGGAGTAAAAATGAAGAACAGAGAAGACTTAAAAAAAGAACTCATAAAGATTGATCATAAGAGCTACGGAATGTATAAAAGTCTCGGTGGAAGTTACAGTTACGGGAATTACATTTTGCATATCGATCATGTACAGGGCGATCCATTTGCTTCGCCGTCCCGCCTTCGATTTGAGGTGAGAAAAGAACAGCATGGATTTCCGGAAGAATATTATAGGGAAAAGCATCGAAGACTGGCTTTGGAAGATCAGGTTCTGCGAAGATTTTTACAAAAACTTCGTCAGATAGATAAAGGCTCGATGGGTTCAGGAAAGAGTGGGAGAATTACAACCTGCCCGGCAAATCAGACGGTGCAGGAAAGAATTGCCGTTATTTATTCTAAAGAAGCGATGGAACTTCGTTTTGAGATGGGATTTCCAGCAAGAGGAAGAACTATCATGGCAAGAGAAATGCAAAAACTTGTTTTTGATATTTTACCAGAACTGGCAGAAGGCTGTTTATTTTACCGTAAATGGGATGCAAAGGGGAAGGATTATCTGAAAAAGGCCATTTGTTTAGCAGATGATCAGAAAGTGCTTCGTGAGCAGTTAAAAGAAAGAGGATTGACTGCATTTGTGGCAGATGGAGCGATTTTGCCAAGAGAAAGTGGAGTTTCCGACCGCCCGATGCGGGATGCAGTTGCATTTTCTTCTCCAGAATCGTTGCGGATAGAGATGGAACTTCCACATAAGGGAAAGATTACCGGAATGGGAATCCCCGAAGGAATCACAGTCATTGTCGGTGGAGGATATCACGGAAAGTCTACGTTGTTAAAGGCGTTAGAACAGGGTGTATACAATCATATTGCAGGAGATGGAAGGGAATATGTTGTTGCGGATAACACAGGCATGAAGATTCGTGCGGAGGACGGAAGAAGCATTCTTCACACAGATATTTCCCTGTTTATTAATCACCTTCCGGCAGGACAGAATACTGCGGATTTTTCTTCCGAAAATGCAAGTGGAAGCACTTCACAGGCAGCGAACCTTATCGAAGCGATGGAAGCCGGAGCGGAACTTTTGCTTTTAGATGAAGACACCTCCGCAACAAACTTTATGATTCGAGACAACGTAATGGCAAAATTGGTTTCTGATGACAAAGAGCCGATTACTACATTGCTCCGGCATATACGTGGAATTTATAAGACGATGGGGATTTCCTTTGTTATTGTAGTCGGAAGTTCCGGAGATTATTTGTCTGTGGCAGATCTTGTACTTCAGATGGATCATTATAAAGTAAAAAATGTCACAAAAGAAGCGAAGAGAATTTGTGAAGAATGTCAGATTACAGGGCAGTATCCGGAAAACGTGGTGGCTGTGCCGGAATTTTCCCGCAGATTAAAACCGGTAAAAACAGGCAGGAGAAAGTTAAAATCCATGGGAACGGATACAGTGTTGATTGACAGAGAGGCAATCGATGTCCGCTATTTAGAACAGCTTTCGGAAAATGGACAAACGACTGCGCTTGCTTACATGATGGGATGGATACTTGACCATGTAAAAACGGAAGAAAATATGCAGGCATTTATCGAGAAAATGTATGAACTTATAGATAAAAAAGGAATGACCGCCGTGATTCCGGCGAATTATTCGGCAGGACATCCAGTGCTGCCAAGAAAGCAGGAACTGTATGCCTGTCTCAGTCGATATAGAAGTGCCAGAATTGTGAGGTAACAAAGAATATATGTAAATTCTGTGAAAATAATTGTAAAGACATACAGTTAATGTTAAAGTTAACTTGGAGCGTGTTTGAAAAATGCTTTCTGCAAGGTGTGCAGATTGCAGAAATGAGTTTTCAAACACACTCTAGCGTTAGTGGTGGGCGGAGAGAAAACGGTATCCCCTACTGATAAGAAGTAAGCACCGCCGGGGTTTGCACGGTAATCAGCCTTTGCAAAGGTACCCGATGGGGATTGAAACTAAAATACTCTTGTAATCTTTTCGCCACGAAAGCAAGTGTAAGAAAGATTCTGAGTGTGCATTAAGAGAAAAAGGAGATTTCATGATAAAGAAGAAGATATTTATTGCGACAGCAGTACTGGCATCTATATGTATGGTGGGAGGATGTGCCACTTCAAAGTCTGCGAAGAAGGCAGCGGAAGCAACAACGGAGGCGTCATCTGCAGCGGAGCAGACAACACCGGTAGAGCTGAACGCTTCTGAATATGTGAAGCTTGGCAAGTACGAAGGTCTTACGATTAAGGGCTCTTCTACGAAGGTAACAGCAAAGGAAGTCGAAGATAAGATTAACGAGTTAGCAGATGACAACACAGAGTATAAAGAGATTAAGAATCGTGATACTGTTCAGAAAAACGATTATCTTAATATTGATTATGCAACTACAATTGACGGCAAGGAGAGTGAAGATTACTCCGATGCCAGCATTGATATTCATTTAGGTGAAGGAAATATGAATGTCGATGATAATGTTGATGTGGATGCGAAGCTTGTCGGAGCAAAAGTAGGACAGGAAGTCGATGTGGAATTCACTTTCCCGGAAAGCTATGAAGATACAACAGTAGCGGGTAAGAAGTGTGTAATGACCATCACGATCAATGCGATAGAGAAGGAAGTTGTGCCGGAGATTACCGATGCTTTCATAAAGGAGAATACCGATTGCTCTACGATCAAGGAATACCGAAAGCAGGTTCGTAAAGACCTTATAGAAGAGAAGAAATCAGAGGCACAGCAAAATAATGAGGATGCACTCTGGACAAAGATTATGGATAATGTAACCCAGCTTAAAGATTTCCCGGATGATGCTGTAAAACAGGAAATCAATAATGTTAAGATTGAGAACAAAGAGATGGCAGAATACTTTGGAATGAGCGTCAGTGAGTTCATTGAGCAGTATAATGAGATGTCATTAGAAGAATATGCGAAAGATTCCCTTAAGAGACAGTGCGTACAGGATCTGTTAGTGGAAGCGAAGAATGTAAAGGTAACAGATAAAGAATTTAACGACGAAGTGCAGTACTATATTGATGAATTAGGTTATAAGGATAAAAAGGATGTATTAAATACAATGTCTGAAGAAGAGATTCGCTCTGAATTACTGTATACAAACTTAATGACTGCGCTGTTAAAAGATACAACTATTCAGGAAGCGGAGTGAATAATAGAATAAGAAACAGCAGTTTTACTGAAGAAAAACAACAAAAATTTATACTTAAATCGTACTTAGGCAGAGCAGATACGCTGGTAACAGCGGATAAAAATGAGGTGGAGCATTTTGTGTGACAAATCGGTGTAATGTCTAAGTACGATTTTTTTGTTTTTGTTTTTTTATCAGAACAAAAAAATATAGTATATATTGCTAAAAATTACTGTGGGTAAAAATGAAAATATATGCTAAAATAACAAGGTGTTGTTGTTTAAAGTGAAATATTTGCATTATAGTGTGCTTAGAAATTTGTTCTGGATGGCGAATATCTTGCAGAAGATATTTTTTAAATATGCTATGGAAAGGGCGATATAATGGGAAAAAAGAAAATTTACTTTGGTACAAATACCAAGATGTATAAGACAATCAAAGATACTGTAGAATTTATTTCTCGCCTGCAGGAACTGACAAAAGATATCAGCAGAGAAGATATGCAGCTCTTTGTTATCCCTTCTTATACAACGCTGAGAGATGCGAATGAAATAAAGGACAAAGACCTTCTGATGGTTGGAGCACAGAACATGGGCTGGGAGGAGCAAGGACAGTTCACAGGAGAGATTTCTCCACTGATGCTTCAGGAAGTTGGAACGGATTTAGTCATGATTGGACATTCCGAGAGACGCCATGTTCTTGGAGAGACCGATGAAGAGGAGAATAAAAAGGTTTTATGTGCCCTGGATCATAACTTTACAGCGCTTTTATGTGTGGGTGAAACCGGAGAGCAGAAGGATTACGGCATTTCAGAGGAGGTTATCCGTATCCAGTTAAAGAAGGGGCTTTACGGTGTAACAAAAGAACAGACAGATAAGCTTTGGATTGCTTATGAGCCGGTATGGGCGATTGGTGTGAATGGAAAGCCTGCAACGAAGGAATATGCAGAGCAGATTCATATCGTCATCCGCGAAACATTAGTTGAACTCTTTGGAGAAAAGGCAGGGAATGAGATTCCAGTTTTATATGGAGGAAGTGTAAATCCGGAGAATGCAGCAGGTCTGAGTAAGATGGAACACATCGATGGCTTATTTATCGGACGTTCTGCATGGCAGGCAGATAATTTTAACAAGATTATCAGAGATGTTCTTGAATAAATTGTGAATTTTTTAAAAACATATTGAAATCTAATGGATAATGAACTAGAATAGTTGTAGATGTTGCAATGCGATGATGGCTTTTTTACGTTGCAATTATACTTTTGTTATAAAGGCTGATTATAACAGAAGATCAGAGATGAGGAGAAATATATGGCAAAGTTTGGAGTAGTGCTCGTATCACATAGCGAGTATATCGCAAAAGGCTTAAAGGAACTTGTAGATGAGATGAATGACGGTTCTGTACAGGTAGTTGCTGCAGGTGGCGCAGATGGTGGAAGAATCGGAACAAGTGCAATCAAGATTCAGCAGGCGATTGAGTCTGTAGAAGATTGTGACCATATTTTAATCTACGCAGATTTAGGAAGTTCTATTTTAAGCGCAGAGACAGCGATTGATTTAATTGATGAAGATTTAGCTGAGAAGGTTCAGTTAGTAGACGCACCGATTGTTGAAGGTGCTTTAGCTGGTGTTGTTCAGGGAACAATCAGCGATGATGTAGCGGATGTTATCAAAGCATCAGAAGATGCACGTAATGTACATAAAAATTAATTAAGTTTTGGGAGGTAAACTTACAATGGCAAAGATTAAAAGACTTTTCAATGACCCATATGATATCGTAGAAGAAATGGTAGAAGGTTATGTAGGTGCACATAAACAGTATGTTAAGATGTGTGATTTAGATGAGGCACAGGGACGTGTTGTTTTAGCAAATGACGCTGGAACAAAGGATAAAGTTGGTGTTATTATCGGTGGAGGTTCAGGACATGAGCCATTATTCATCGGTTATGTGGGAGAAGATTTCGCAGATGCTGTTGTAATCGGTAACATTAACACATCCCCATCCCCAGACCCATGTTACGCAGCAGCAAAAGCATGTGACAACGGAAAAGGATGTATTTACTTATATGGTAACTATGCCGGAGATGTTATGAACTTCGACATGGGAGCTGAGAAGGCTGATGAAGAAGACGATATCAGAGTAGAGACAGTTCTCGTAACAGATGACGTTGTTTCTTCCGAGAATATTCCTGACAGAAGAGGTATCGCTGGTGACTTCTTTGTATTTAAGGTAGCAGGTGCTAAGGCAGCAACTGGCGCAGACTTAGATGAAGTAGTAGCAGCAGCTCAGAAAGCGAACGATAATACTCGTTCTATGGGTGTTGCAATGTCTTCTGCAACTCTTCCTGCAAAGGGCGGCACAATCTTTGATATGGAAGATGGCGATATGGAGATTGGTATGGGTATCCATGGCGAGCCAGGTATCAGAAGAGGAAAGATTGACACAGCAGATAATGTAATCGATGAGATTATGGAGCCAATCCTTAAAGATCTTCCATACGTTGAGGGGGACGAAGTTTACGTTCTCGTAAACAGTTTAGGTGCTACACCACTTATGGATCTTCATGTATGTTATAGAAGAGTAGCTCAGATTCTTGAAGAAAAAGGAATCAAAGTTTACAAAGCATTAGTAGGACCATTTGCTTGTTCCATGGATATGGCTGGTATGTCTGTAACATTAATGAAACTGGATGACGAATTAAAAGAATTAATGGATGCACCTTGCGACACTCCATACTTTACACAGAAATAATAAAGGTGATGAATAATGAGTGAGTACATGTTAAGTAAAGACTACTTTGTACAGGTAGTCAGAGATTTAATTGTTTTAGCTGAAGAAAGAAAAGATTATTTTACAGACTTAGATTCAGCAATTGGTGATGGTGACCACGGAATCAACCTTTCTATCGGTTTCCGTGAAGTTAATAAAAATATTGAAGACTGGAAGGCATTAAGTGTAAGAGACTTCTATAACAAAGTTGGTACAGCACTTCTTGATAAAGTAGGTGGTTCTTCAGGACCACTTTACGGAAGCTTCTTTATGAAGTTTGGACTTCCAATCAAAACAAAAGGTCCAGACGAAGGAGCAACTTTTGAAGAGTTTATCGCCATGATGGAAAAAGGTGTTGAGATTATCAAAAAGCGTGGTAAGTCCACGACTGGAGAGAAGACGATGCTCGACACATTTGTTCCAGCAGTTGAGACACTCCGCAAAGAATACGAAGCCGGAACACCAGCGAAAGAGGCTATGGAGAAAGCTGTTGAAGCTGGTAAGGCAGGTTTAGAGTCCACAAGAAATATCGTAGCAACAAAAGGTCGTGCGATGAGACTTGGAGAACGTGCAATAGGTCATCTTGACCCAGGTGCTGCATCTGCCGCAGAGATTCTTGAAGTATTCTACAAGGATATGCCTAACTAGACTGCATAGTATCATTTTTAATCAGATATCAATGATGCAGTATTAGAGTGTGTTAATGTCCTGATATTTATATTGTTGATAAATATTGATGATGTGGATACATAAGATTATTTTCGATATAACAAAATAATGTATTAACGGGAGAGAGTTATGAGTCCTGCTTATGAGGCTGTTGAAGTTTTTGATAGTCTTATTAAGCAGGACTTTTTTAATTATTTAATATTCTGACTGGTTTTAAAGGGTGAAGCTGGCAGGAACCATTAAAAAAGGAGGAGCAGGTATATGGCAAACTATATTTTAGTAATGGATCAGGGAACAACGGGGTCAAGAGGTGTTATTTATGATGAGAAGGGTAAAACAGTAGCGATTGACTATCAAGAATACGAGCAGTTTTTCCCGAATTCCGGCTGGTGGGAGCAGAGTGGAAAGACCGTGTGGGAGGTTACATTAAGAACATCCCGAAATGCGATTAAAAAGGCAGGTCTTACAGGAAAAGACATCGCTGCGATTGGTATAGCCAACCAGAGAGAGACCACAACAATCTGGGATAAGGCAACGGGGGAACCGATTTATAATACGATTGTCTGGGGCTGCCGCCGTACTGCAGATATCTGTGCGAAACTGATTGAGGAGGGTTACAACGACACTGTAAACAAAAAGACTGGTCTGGTAATTGACCCAACTTATTCTGGCTCTAAGATTCGCTGGATTCTTGATGAAGTAGAAGGTGCACAGGAAAGGGCAGAAAAAGGCGAATTATTATTTGGAACAATTGACTGCTGGCTGCTTTATAACCTTACAAAAGGGAAAGTACATGCAACAGATTATTCTAATGCAGCTCGTTCTATGGTTATGAATGCACATGAATTAAAATGGGATAATGAACTTCTTGCCATGTTAAATATTCCAAAATGTATGCTTCCAGAAATCAAACCATCTGTAGGTGTATTTGGATACACAGATCCGGAATGGTTCGGGGCAGAAATTCCTATCACTGGTATTGCTGGTGACCAGAGTGCCGCATTATTTGGACAGGCTTGTTTCGAGGAAGGTGCAGCAAAGAATACATATGGAACAAGTGCAGTGCCACTGATGTATACAGGTGATGTTGCACCGGAAACAGAAAAAGGACTTCTTACTGTTGCATGGGGCAAAGACGGAAAAGTAAAATATTCCATGGGTGCAAGTATTTTGATTGCAGGTCAGGTTGTTCAGTGGTTACGTGACAAGATTAACTTAGTTGACCACGCAGCAAAGACAGGTGCAATGGCAGCAAGTATCCCGGATAATGGTGGTATTTTCTTTGTACCTGCATTTACCGGACTTGGTGCACCACACTGGAATACAGGCGCAAGAGGAATGATTATTGGTATTACTGCGGCTACAACAAAAGAGCAGATTACAAGAGCCGCATTAGAGTCTATGGCTTACCAGACAAGAGACCTTCTTGAAGAGATGGAGAGAAATTCCGGAATCAAGTTAAAAGAGCTGAAAGTAGACGGTGGAGCTTCTAAGAATGACTTCTTAATGCAGTTCCAGGCAGACATTTTAAATTGCCGTGTTGTACGTCCAAAAGATATTGAGACAACCGCGCTTGGTGCATGTTACTTAGCGGGACTTGGCTGTGGAATTTTCAAGAGTGAAGATGAAATCAAAGAATTATGGGAAGCAGACAGAGTATTTGAGCCACAGATGGATGAAGAAACAAGAGAAAATCTTTATGCACAGTGGTGTAAGGCAGTAGAGAAATCTAAAGACTGGTTATAAAATCTTTTAATCTAGAAAGGGGTAGACATATGAAGTATGATGTAGTAATTATTGGTGGTGGAATCACCGGTACAGGAATTGCTCATGAACTGGCAAAATATCAGTTAAAAACGATTTTGTTAGAGAGCGGTACAGACGTAGCTTTTTCTGCAACAAAGCAAAATGGTGGTGTAATCCATCCAGGTTATGATCCACATCCAGGCACATTAAAAGCAAAACTGAATCCTCCGGGAGCAAGAATGTATCCAAGACTTTCTAAAGAATTAGGCTTTAAAATATTACCTACAGGAACACTTGTCGTTGCCTACTCCAATCAGGATTTGAAAAAGGTAGACGAGCTGATGGATAATGCCAGAATCAATGGTGTAGAAAAGGTAGAACGCTTAGATTCCGAGCAGCTCCATAATAGAGAGCCACACCTCAGTGATAAGGCGTTAGGTGCGTTACTTGCAAATACAACTGTAATGGTGGATCCATTTGAAGTAGCTATTGCTTTCATGGAAAATGCAATGCAAAACGGTGTAGAACTTGGTCTTTGCCAGAAAGTGCGTAAGATTGAAAAACGTGCAGATGAAGACTTCATTGTATATACTCAGGACAAGGAGTATGAGACACGCTTTATCGTTAATGCAGCCGGTGTGCATGCGGACGATGTTGCAGCAATGGCAGGCATTCACGAGTATCAGGTGGAAGGCCGTCACGGAAACCTTTGCGTACTGGATAAAGTGCTTCCGATTCACACCGTTATGTTCCCTTGTCCAGGTCCGGATACAAAAGGTATCGCATTGATTCCTACTGTTTCTGGCAATTTCCTTATCGGCTCAACTGCCACAATGCGAGAAGATAAATATGATGTAACAAACGATGCACATGGTATCGATGAATTAATAGAAGGAGCAAAACTTCTTCTTCCAGACTTTGATCCGAGATGCATCATTCGTACCTTTGCAGGACAGCGACCAGTTGTATTAAACAACGGAAACGATTTCTACATTCGTGAATCCGAGACAGTAAAAGGATTTATCCATGCTGCCGGAATTCAGTCACCAGGAATCGCTTCATCTCCTGCGATTGCTGAGTATGTAAGAGACCTTCTGGCAAATGCCGGATTAGATCTGAAAGATAAATTAGATTACAATCCATACCGTGAACCAATTCCGGATTTCAGTGACCTTTCCTTAGAAGAACAGGATGCGCTTATCAAAAAAGACCCTGCATGGGGTAAAATCGTATGTCGATGTGAGACTGTTCCAGAAGGTGAAATCGTTGCAGCGATTCATTCCACACTTGGCGCAAAAACCGTAGAAGGTGTCAAGAGAAGAACTCGTGCAGGAATGGGACGGTGCCAGAGTGGTTTCTGTCAGTACAAGGTAATGCAGATTCTTTCCAGAGAACTTGGAATCCCTGAAGAACAGGTACTTTTCGAAGAACAGGGAGCACAGGTATTATACGGAAAAATTAAAGGGTGAGGTGAGAGAAAATGAGGACATTAAAATATGATGTAGTAGTTATCGGAGGCGGCCCGGCAGGTCTTGCAGCAGCATTAAAAGCAAGAGAAAAAGTAGAAAAAGTTGCAGTCCTTGAGAGAAATGATGAGCTTGGTGGAATTTTAAATCAATGCATTCACAGTGGATTTGGACTTCATGTATTTAAAGAAGAATTAACCGGTCCGGAATATGCACAGCGTTATGTAGACATGGTAGCAGAAACAGACATTTCCTGCTATTTAAATACAATGGTACTTGATGTGACAGAAGATAAACATATCGTTGCCATGAGCGAAGATGGAATGCTTGTTTTTGAGGCAGGTTCCGTTGTTCTTGCAATGGGATGCCGCGAGAGAACAAGAGGTCAGATTCGTATTCCAGGAACCCGCCCGGCAGGTGTATTTACTGCAGGACTTGCACAGCGTTATGTAAATCTTGAGAACTTCAAACCGGGAAGCAGAGTTGTTATTCTTGGTTCTGGAGATATCGGTCTGATCATGGCAAGAAGATTAACTCTCGAAGGAATCAAAGTTGTCGGTGTATACGAACTGATGCCATACGCAAATGGACTTTACCGTAACATCAAAAACTGTCTGGATGACTTCGGAATTCCACTGCATTTAAGCACAACCGTAACAAAAATCGTAGGCTTAAAGAGAGTGCAGGCTGTAGAAGTCTCCGCAGTAGATGAAAACTTAAAACCAATTCCGGGAACAGAAGAAATCATCCCTTGTGATACAGTATTATTATCTATTGGATTAATTCCAGAAAATGAACTTTCGAAAAAAGCAGGAATTGAACTAAATCCAGTTACAAATGGACCAAAAGTAGATAATGCTTTGGAAACTTCTGTAAAAGGAATTTTTGCCTGCGGTAATGTACTTCATGTACATGACCTCGTAGATCAGGTAACAAAGGAAGCAGAAGATGCTGGTACTTATGCGGCTGAATACGCAGCGGAAGGTGCAAAAGCACAGCAGGAAGATGCCGCAGAAATTGCAGTTATCCCAGAAGGCATGGTCCGCTACACGGTTCCAACAAGAATCTGTGCAAACAGAACCCCGGTCACAAAAATTAAGTTCCGTGTTGGCAGACCAGTGGAAACTGCAAAAATCCGCATTACAAGCGGTGATAAAGTTATCTTTGAAAGTAAAAAAGCAAAGAAATTTGTACCTAGTATCATGGAAAATGTAAACCTGACAGCCGCACAGCTTGCAGACGTTCAGGACGAGATTAAAGTTACATTAATCTAATTAATATGTATGCATGGTATCTTTCTTGTACGTGATTTTTCGCCAGTTGCCTCTAATTTCATCGATGTATACAAGCATTCCTTGAAAATTCAGGTATGACTGATAAAAAATTTGTAAAATCAGGCACAAAAAGATTTCAAGAATGCATAATTCCAGAAGGAGGATACTGTAATGAAAGAAGTAACAATGTGCTGCACAACCTGTCCTTCCGGCTGTGCATTAAAAGTAATGATTGAAAATAACGAAGTAGTAAGCGTAGAGGGAAATAACTGCCCACGAGGCGAAAAATTCGCACACAAAGAATGGATAAATCCAGAGCGAATGCTGACAAGTACTGTATACGCAGTAATTAATGGTAAAGAATTGCTCATTCCTGTAAAATCCAAAGAGCCGATTCCTCGGAAGATTATGAGAGAGGCTATGGAAGAGATTCAGGAGATTGAAGTGACAGCTCCGGTGAGGATGGGGGATGTCATTAAGGAAAATCTCGCAGGAAGCGGAGTGGAACTGGTTGCCTGCAAGACGGTAAAATAGGAATTTGCCGAGATAACTGAACAGACGAAGTCTGAGAATCCAATCCTCTATATTTGTGATTTTCGTCGCAGCGTGTTGAATGTTCGCTTCTGCGCTCGCATCCAACACTTGCTCCCAGACCACAAATATAGAGGATTGGATTCTCAGACTTCTGTTTTCTGGCTACTCGAGCAAATTCGTGGAAAGATTTGTGGAAGAAGACAGGAGAATGAGGCTGCCTGGAAAACTAAAATTCAAGGATCAACACAGAAATGCATAAGAAAAAATTATTATCTTTAGACATTAAAACAATAATTTAAGTGTCAATCTCTTATGACCCAACTCTTCAAAAAGCCTTAATCTTCTGGCGATTCCCCAAATCACTCTAACATGAAATAATAATTCCATCTCCAGCCAAAGCACAGCTCCCAAAAAGAGCAGGTATCCTGTATTTGTGACTTTAGAACGAGGATTGAATGAGAGCGCGAAAGCGAACATTCAACCCACAAGTAACAGAGTCACAAATACAGGATACCTGCTCTCTTTGGGAGTGTCTCCTTGCCTGCGGCAATTATTATTCCACCGGCAAATTTCTATTTAACTTGTTACAGTAATACGCTATAATTAAAGGAGAAAAATGCAAAATGTGGGGGTAAATGCGTTTATTATGGAGAAAGAGAAAAATAAAAGTACAAATAAATTTAAAATCGTTCCATCAGTAAAAGAGGTAAAATATCTGAAAAATGCCTTACAGTCTAATAATCCATGTATCCAGTTTACAGGTAGTCATATTGGGAATTTACAGCAGCTTACAAATAAATGCCATCAGGCAGGAAGAACTGTTATTGTAAACCATGAATTAGTTGACGGATTAGGTAATGATAAGACAGCATTTCAGATGCTTAAAAAGTTGTATCATGTAGATGGGATTATAGGTTCTAGTATCACAAAGCTTCATATGATGAAAGATTTAAATGTAAAAATAATTTACCGAATTACTTTAATGGATTCAATTTCAATAGAGAAAGCATTGCGGACAATTAATGAAGTAAAATTCGATGCTATCGAACTGCGACCTTATTATCATGCTATAGAATTCCTTCCTACATTTAAAAAAGCATGGGACGGTGATTACTATGTTGCTGGATTCGTTAACACAGAAGAAAAATTAAGAAAATGCAAGGAAGCAGGTTTTATCGGAGTAATGACGAGTACGATAAATTTATGGGATATAGATGTTTAAAAACAAGCTTGAGAGAAGAAAGGAAGTTATTTTATGTATTTAGTAGATGAAAAAGATAAAGAATATCGACATGGAGACCACGGTCCAAAATACTTAATGAAAGGACCACGGTCCAACTTTGGTTTATGTCAGTTACGTCCAGGAGAAGTAGCAACCCCTCATCTACATCGCATTATGGAAGAAAACTTCTATGTACTTAAAGGAAAACTCAAAGTGGAAATTAATGGCGTAGAAACAATCGTAGAAGAAGGTCAGCTCTTTCACATCGAGCCGGGAGAATTCCACACAGTTTCCAATCCAACAGAAGAATATAATCAGTATATTATAACATGTGCGCCATTTAAGGACGGAGATAAAATCTTAGCAGACAGAGTAAAATCTTAACAGACAGAGTAAAATATTTCAAAGAAGATAAGAAGGGAGTGGCGATGATGTGTAGAGCAATGGAAGAGATGAGAGAAGAACAGAAGATTTCTACCTTACTTAATTCAGTTAAAAACTTAATGAAAAACCTCGGCATAACAGCAGAAGAATCAATGAAAGCCATAGGAGTAACAGAAGAGGAGAAAAGCATTTTATTGAAGCGGTTATAATAAAAGCTTTTGTATTTCTACGTTTATTGGAGTCCAATGTAAGGATAAAAAATAAAGGGTTTAGAAAACTTAACATTTCCTAAACCCTTTATCCGTATAAATGTAATGCGGATAACAAGACTTGAACTTGCATGAGCGTAATGCTCACTAGAACCTGAATCTAGCGCGTCTGCCAATTCCGCCATATCCGCTTACG
>CAVCBH010000241.1:0-4234 GCA_963600375.1 bacterium
AACATGGTCTACATTCAAAGTTGGAATGAATTTGAATGTAGACCATGTTTCTGCAAGCCCAATCGGCTGTGAGGTTAGCTGTGAAGTGGCTCTTACAGAGATTGACAGAAAGAAACTGACTTTTGCTGTTGAAGTAAAAGATCCTGCCGGTGTAATCGGTAAAGGAACCCATGAGAGATTTATCGTGGATGCCGAGAAGTTCCAGAATAAAGCGAATGGAAAGTTTGACAAATAATGGCGGCGACAGGGAAAATTAATCAGGAAAAAAATAATCAAAGGAAAAATAATCAGATAAAAAACAGTCAGCAAAACAATCATCCTAATTTTAAGGAAAAGACATCGACCGGAGAGCCTATGCGTCTGAATAAGTTTTTAAGTGATGCAGGTGTGTGTTCAAGAAGACAGGCAGACCGCTATGTGGAACAGGGACGCATTTTGATTGACGGAGAGCTGGCGCAGATGGGACAGAAAGTGCATGCAGGGCAGGATATCCGTGTAGATGGCAAGCGTGTCTCTGTGAGTCGCAGGCAGATTGTTCTTGCAGTGAATAAGCCAAAGGGAATTGTCTGTACGACAGAGAAGAGAGAAAAAGATAATATCGTTGACTTTATTAGCTATCCTGAGAGAATTTATCCGGTGGGACGATTGGATAAAGACTCCGAGGGTCTTATTTTGATGACCAATGATGGAGAGCTGATGAATGAAATTTTAAAGGCGAGAAATTATCACGAAAAGGAATATGAAGTGACGATCAATCGTCCGGTGACGAACGCCTTTTTAAAGCAAATGAGTGAGGGTGTGGAGATTCTTGATACGGTGACTCGACCTTGTAAGGTAAAAAGAACGGGCGTGTATACATTTCGCATTATTCTCACACAGGGCCTGAATCGCCAGATCCGCCGTATGTGTGAGGCGTGTGGTTATCGTGTAAGGGAGTTAAAGCGTATTCGTATTATGAATATTCATCTGGGAAGTCTGCCGACAGGAGAATACCGGGAGATTACCGGAGAGGAGCTTTCAAAGCTTGAAAAACTTGCTGGAAGAAAACCGGGAGGAGTTTATCATGGATAAGCAGGCGAGAATGAAAGAACTTGTAGAAGTGCTGAATCAGGCTTCTAAGGCATACTATCAGGAAGACCGGGAATTATTTTCCAATAAAGAATACGATGAATTATATGATGAATTGCAGGAATTAGAGGAAGAAACTGGCATTGTAATGAGCCAGAGCCCTACACAGAATGTCGGTTATGAAGTACTCAGTGAATTGGAAAAAGAGACACATGAAAGTCCGATGCTCTCTCTGGATAAAACCAAAAGTCCAGAATCATTAAGAGACTGGCTCGGCGAAAAAGAGGGTCTTCTTTCCTGGAAAATGGATGGCCTTACTGTTGTGCTTACTTATCGTAATGGTGTGCTGGAAAAGGCAGTTACAAGAGGAAATGGTGTTGTAGGTGAAGTTATCACGAACAATGCCAGAGTATTTAAGAATCTTCCGGCAAGAATTCCATTTGCAGGCGAAGTTTTGTTACGAGGCGAAGCAGTTATCAAATATTCTGATTTTAAAAAGATTAATGAGGGTATTGAAGATGTGGATGCCCGCTATAAGAATCCACGTAATCTGTGCAGCGGTTCTGTTCGTCAGCTTAACAACGAAGTAACCGCAAAGCGAAATGTATTTTTCTTTGCATTTGCCCTTGTAAAAGCCGAGGGAAGAGAACTGGAGAATTCTGTCGAAAGTAATATGCTCTGGGTACAGAATCTGGGATTTGAGATTGTGCCATATAAGAGAGTGGACAGAGAGAATATTATCAGAGAGATTCAGAATTTTTCTGAAAAGATTGTGGAAAATGATTTTCCATCCGATGGCCTTGTCCTCATTTATGATGACATTGCTTACGGAAATTCTCTTGGAAGAACAGCGAAGTTCCCACGTAATTCCATTGCTTTTAAATGGGCAGATGAGGAAGCAGAAACGAAGCTTTTACACATTGAATGGAGTCCGTCAAGAACCGGTCTTATTAACCCGATTGCCGTGTTTGAACCGGTAGAATTAGAAGGAACAACGGTAAGTCGCGCAAGTCTTCATAATATCAGCATTATGGAAGGATTGGAACTTGGCGAGAGTGACCATATCAAGGTGTATAAGGCCAATATGATTATCCCACAGATTGCGGAGAACCTTACCAAAAGTGGAACCTGCCAGCCAATCGAGCATTGTCCAGCCTGTGGTGGTGCGACCGAAGTTCGCATAGAGAATGATGTCAAGACACTTTACTGCGTAAATCCATACTGCAGTGCCAAAAAAGTGAAGCTCTTTTCGCATTATGTAAGTCGTGATGCGATGGATATCGAAGGTTTATCCGAAGCCACATTGATGAAAATGATTGAGCAGGGATTTTTATCAGAATTAAATGATTTATACACTTTAGAACAGTACAAAGAACAAATCATTGCTATGGACGGATTCGGCGAGAAGTCGTATAATAATCTGATACGGTCTATTGAAAAATCAAGGGATACACAGTTATTCCGCTTCGTTTATGGAATCGGAATCCTGAATGTCGGAAGTTCAAATGCGAAGCTTTTATGTCGTCATTTCGGAAACTCTTTAGAGAATCTTCGCGGAGCATCCGTGGAAGAAATGACACAGATTGACGGCATCGGCGAAGTGATCGCAACAAGTGTACACGACTATTTTGATAATACACATAACCAGAAGCTTCTTGAAAAACTGCTGCCATACTTACATTTTGAAGAGGAAAATGTATCGGCAGAAGGAGAGCAGGTACAGAGCCTTTTAGATAAGACATTTGTCGTTACCGGAACGGTAGAACATTTCGCAAACCGAAAAGAATTAAAAGAAAAGATAGAAAGCCTCGGTGGAAAAGTAACCGGCTCCGTCTCAAAAAAGACAGACTATCTGATCAATAACGACAACATGTCTCCGTCAGGCAAAAATAAAAAGGCAAAAGAACTCGGAATTCCTGTGATTACAGAAGAAGAATTTCTTTCAATGATTGAATAAAATGGTTAGCTAACTATTCAGAACAAATTGAAAACATAGAATTTATGTGTTTTTTGAAAATATCTTTATTTATGCAGAACTATTTCTATTTATGAGAATATATGTTTTTAAAAGAAAAGCAGGGTTCTGAATAACTATATATTATTTAGAAAAGAGATGAAAATACATGCCAATCAGAATAAATGCTGATTTGCCAGCGAAAAAAATACTGGAACATGAAAATATTTTCGTAATGGACTATGAGCGTTCCCTGAAACAGGATATTCGTCCACTGAAAATCATTATCATGAACCTGATGCCTACCAAACAGGCAACAGAGCTTCAGCTTTTAAGGAGCCTTTCCAATACCCCATTACAGGTAGACATCACATTCTTAAAAACAGAAACACACGATGCACAGAATGAATCCCAGACTCATATGGAGACATTCTATACTATTTTTCCGGAAATCAGGCAGCAGTACTTTGATGGACTTATCATTACTGGCGCACCAGTAGAAACACTTGATTTCGAGGAGGTAGATTA
The DNA here is from genome assembly GCA_963600375.1 of bacterium. Taxonomy (GTDB): domain Bacteria; phylum Bacillota; class Clostridia; order Lachnospirales; family Lachnospiraceae; genus Anaerobutyricum. The sequence goes on from CAVCBH010000241.1 coordinate 3,551, forward strand.
CTGGCCGGAACTTGTAGAAATTATGGAATGGTCAAAAACACACGTCACTTCCACCTTCCATATCTGCTGGGCAGCACAGGCAGGTCTTTACTACCATTACGGTGTGCGAAAAGAACTGTTAGACGAAAAGATATTTGGAATCTTTGAGCATCATACCATCCACAGAAAAACACCGCTTATCCGTGGATTTGATGATGTATTCAATGCTCCTCATTCCAGACACTCACAGATTGTAAGAGAAGATGTCGAAAAGAATCCAGAACTTACAATCCTTGCGGACTCTGAAGAAGCGGGGCCATTCATCATCATAGCAAAAGAAGGACGTCAGATATTCGTCACCGGACATCCAGAATATGACGTATTAACCCTTGACGGCGAATACAAACGAGACCTTGCCAAAGGAATGGATAATGTCCCATTCCCAAATCGCTACTACAAAGACGACAAACCAGAACTCGGTCCGGTAAAATCGTGGAGATGCCATGCGAATACGTTGTATACGAACTGGTTGAACTATTACGTATATCAGATGACGACATACGATCCAATGGAGATTCAGAACCTCAAGTAATCAAAAGTTAATTGCCGCAGGCAATGGAGAGGGAGACGCTCCCAAAGAGAGAAGATACCCTATATTTGTGACTCTATCACTGTGGGTTGAATGTTCGCTTCCATGCTCACATT
>CAVCBH010000242.1:0-6280 GCA_963600375.1 bacterium
CATTCAATCCACGCTCTAAGACCACAAATATAGGCTGTTTTCCTTCTTTAGAAGCTGTCTTTGGTCGGACGAACATTCAACGCACAGTGTGCAAAGTGGGTGCATTATGAACGATAGCTTTTTGTGCGTATATAAGGGTCTTCTTTCCTCAGAATCTCAGTGTTTTAAACTGTAATTTCAATCTGGTTGCCTTCAATCGCAACGATACAGCTTTCATAATAGCCATCACCTGTAGTTCTCGGTCCGCTGATTACTTCATATCCATCAGCTTTCAACTGGGCTGTTATGGTATCTACCTTTTCTTTGCTCCCAACACTGAATGCAATGTGTACATATCCTGTACGTGCAAGGTCTTTCGGCAAATCCGACATTTCCGGCTTATTCATAATTTCAAGCCTTGCACCATCGTCAAACGAAAGAAAATATGATCGAAAATCCGTCTTTGCATTGTGATAGCCCTCATTAGACTTAGCATCCAAATATTTTGTAAAAAAGTCCCTGGCTTTATCCAGGTTATTTACATAAAGTGCTACATGTTCAATTTTCATAATCCTGCCTCCATTCATTTCATTGCTCAGTATCATCTGTTTGTTCAAATTCATTTTCTGAAATTGCCACGAATAATCCTTGACAATTCTGCTCTTCCAGCAGTGAAATCAGAAGATCATACTTATGCTCGATATTTACAATATAAATCGGCTTTTTATGTTCTCCATACTGCTTTAAAAGTAATATTTCAAATAGTTCATCCAGCACGCCCAAACCTTCTGGCATAACTACAAAGGCATCGGCATTTTCAGCTTGTAATTTTTTTCGTCTTCTTTTATCGCCGTCTCTGAACACCTGCGCAGAATGTGAAAATTCTGAATGCCCCTTTCGCGGCACTTCAGGCAATACCGATATGATTTTTGCTCCGTTCTTCCAGGCTTCGTCTGCTACACCTCCCAGCAAACCGTCCCCAAAACCACCAAATACCAACGTATGTCCATTTTGACCAATATAACTTCCAAGCGCTTTGGCAACATTCAAACATATTCTAGATTATATCAGTCCCAGATATAGGGTCTCTTTTTTCTTCGAGAGCGTCTGTCTATCAACAAATCAAACCAGAACTACTTCCCCATTCTCTGTCTCACAATCTCAAATGCGAGTACCCCTGTTGCCACAGAAGCATTGAGAGAATCAATATCTCCTTTCATCGGAATAGAAGCAACGTAGTCACACTTTTCCTTTACAAGGCGGCTTACGCCGTTTCCTTCGTTGCCAATGATAAGACCTATAGAGCCGGTAAGATTTAAATCATACATGAGTTCTCCGCCCATGTCACCGCAGACAAACCACATTCCTCTATCTTTAAGTTCATCGATGGTTCTGGAAAGGTTTGTTACTCGTGCAACTGGTGTATAGTTTAATGCACCGGCAGATACTTTTGCTACAGTGCTGGTAAGACCTACTGCTCGCCTTTTTGGAATGATTACACCATGTGCGCCTGCAAGGTTTGCTGTACGGATAATCGCTCCCAAGTTATGTGGGTCTTCGATTTCATCGCAGAGAATGAAGAATGGAGCTTCTCCCTTTTCTTCTGCTTTTTTAAATAAATCTTCTACGGATGCATACTCGTAAGCGGCTGCGATTGCAACAACGCCCTGATGCTTTTCGTGAGAAGATAATGAATCTAATTTTTCTCTGGAGACAAACTTAATTAATGTATCTCTTTTTCTGGCTTCGCGAAGGATTGACTTAATCGGACCATCCTGACAGCCATCTAAAATAAATAATTTATCAATTGTTTTGCCGGAACGGTATGCTTCCATCACCGCATTACGTCCGACAACGGTACACTCTTCGTACGCCATATTATTCCTCATTTCTATTTTCTTCATCCGACAAACAGATACGGATTAATTCTTCTAACCGCTCCATCTGTCCAGAAAGGTACAAATATCCCATTAACGCTTCAAATCCAGTAGCAATATGATAATCGTGACTGGACTGATTCTTTGCTGGAGAAGGAGTTTTGGCATTCTTTCCACGACGGAAAACTGCCTTTTCTTCATCGGTAAGTAATGGTTTGATTTTCTCCATCATTGCTGTCTGTGCCGCTGCATTGACATAACTGATTGTTTTCTGGTGATAATGGTTTGCCTTATCATTTCCTTTTGTCACAACCATCGTGCGAACAAACAGTTCATAAATGCAGTCCCCGATATAGGCAAGCCCCAGAGAAGAGTATCCACGAAGTTCTTTTTCTGTTAATGGAAAATGTTCTGCAATTCCCTTTAAGCACGTTTCCATTTGACACCTGCTCTTGTATCTTCAAGGATGATTCCCTTGCCCGCTAATAAATCACGGATTTCATCGGCACGAGCAAAGTTCCTGGCCTTTCTTGCTGCCTGTCTTTCTTCGATCAATGCTTCGATATCGTCATCTAAAAGTTCTTCTTTTTTCTCTGTGATGATACCAAGAATATCGCAAAGCTGAACGATCATGTCAAGAAGCTGCTGTGCATATGCCTTGCTGCCGCTTTCTGCCGTAACGTTAGCAAGTTTTACAAGTTCAAAGATCGCAGCGATTGCATCGGCTGTGTTGAAGTCATCTTCCATAGCTGCTTCATATTTCGCTTTTAATGCATTTGCTTCTTCTAAGTTTTTCTGGTCTTCTGCGCTAAGTTCTCCTTCTGGAGCTACTGCAAGTACTTCTCTTAAATGATCAACTGCTGTGAGAATTCTCTCAAGACCATTCTTAGAAGCTTCTACTAAAGTATCACTGAAGTTTAATGGGCTTCTGTAGTGTGCGCTTAACATGAAGAAACGGATAACCTGTAATGGGTACTTTTCACTGATTTCTCTTACAGTAAAGAAGTTTCCGGCAGATTTGGACATTTTCTTATTATCAATATTTAAGAATGCGTTGTGCATCCAGTAGTTTGCAAACTTTTCATCGTTGCAGGCTTCGCTCTGTGCGATTTCATTTTCATGGTGAGGGAATACTAAGTCCTCTCCACCTGCATGAATATCAATGGTATCACCGATATACTTTTTAGACATCTCGGAACATTCGATATGCCAGCCTGGACGTCCCTCTCCCCATGGAGATACCCATGCAGGCTCGCCCTCTTTCTTTGGCTTCCATAATACGAAGTCCATTGCATCTTCTTTTTCATCGCTTACTGCAATACGAATTCCCGCTCTCATATCATCAAGATTCTTCTTGGAAAGCTGTCCGTAATTTTTAAACTTACGAGTACGGAAATATACAGTGCCGTTCTTCTCGTAGGCATACCCTTTTTCAATTAATGTAGAAATCATGGCAATCATTCCATCGATTTCTTCGGTTGCCTTTGGATTATGTGTTGCAGGCTCAATATTAAGCCCTTCCATATCCTTCTTACATTCTGCAATAAAACGCTCTGAAATCTCAGATGCAGGAACGCCTTCTTCGTTCGCTTTTTTAATAATCTTGTCATCAACATCTGTAAAGTTAGAAACGTAATTTACTTTATATCCCTTATATTCAAAATATCTTCTTACCGTATCAAACACAATCATTGGTCTGGCATTACCGATGTGAATATAGTTATATACTGTAGGTCCACAAACGTACATTCCAACCTTTCCTTCGTGTACTGGAATGAATTCTTCCTTCTGTTTGGTAAGTGTATTATACAGCTTCATAATAGTCCTCCTTTATCAATGAAAAAGCTCCGTCTCCCCGGAGAGACGAAGCCTTCCGCCGTCTTTATTCACATACTTTTTAGTCTATTCAATTTCCCTGCTTTTGTCAATAATAAATCAGAAAAAATATGATTATACGTTCTTCTTCATACTTCTATCTGCACTTTTAATAGAAATTTCTACTTTCTCATATACAAAAGTATTATACTTTTTTGATAGATAGACTTGTTTTGTTCAAAGTGTGTAGATATTTATAAGAACTTATTATCTTTAGAATATGCAAAAAAATATTCTAAAGCCTGTTTGAAGATTCATGCTTTTTCTAAACAATCTCCATAATACAATTTTCCGAAAGCGGACATATGTTTTTCAAAAGCTTTTTGCCATCTTCCGTTAAAGTCTCACAGCTATTGATACTTTCTTCTTCCTTGCCAAAAAGATAGTCTGTAAGAGCCGCAATAGAAATACTCTGCATATCATCTGTTTTTGCATTCTGTGTTTTCGTGATAGAAACTTTTCCATCCTTTAATAGGAAATGATATACTCCGCTCTGTTCTTCTAAATATTTATCCTCTATATAAATGTCCGTTTCACATATAGCATTTTCGCTATTATCAGATCTACAAACATCATCTTCGCTGTTATTCGCCTCACAGCTATCTGTTTCACAAACCCTGACTTCTACTTCTGCTTTCTCTTTTTCACTATTTTTCCCTGAATTTCCCGTTTTACTTTCTAAAAGCTGTGCCATTTCTTCTATATTTAATAAGCGGAACATAATCTTTTTCACTCGCTTTGCAGGCATAAAACGAAAACATCTGTACAGGCCTGTTTTTGTCGTGACATCTTTCCAGGATAGATCAAGAATAAGCTGATAGCGATTGTAATGATATTTCTCTTCACAATATAAAATTACCTGTTCTAAAAAGTTTTCCCTCTTAGAAGCATCTGCACAAAATACCTGTGAAAGAACAAAATAACTGTCCTCCGCTCCAACTGCAACTCTACCAATATAAGATTCCTCACAAAAAACATAGAGTACCTGACCGTAATCACTTTCCACTTCTTTTTCCATTCTTCGGATATAAGAAACAGAAATTTCTGTGAAAATGTCAAACAGGGTATCTTTGATAGCGTTTTCTTGTGCAGCAATTTTTTCAAGTTCTGTATCGGAGAGTTCTGTATTAAAAGTATAATTTTCAATTGAAGATTCTCTTTTGGTTCTATCTTCTCCTAATACATCCTCTTTTGCCCGACTCTCTTTCGACTGACTTACCTGTTCTGCTGCTTCTTGCTTTAGTAAAACCTCTTTGATTATTACGAGACTTTCCTGTTTTGCATCACTATTATCTTTCGCATCTTTTTCTACTGTATCTTCTGCTTGTCTTCCAGTCTCTTTACACGATTCTGGCAAATATTCCAATTCTTGCTCCACCTGTGCCATTCCAAATCGAAAATCAAACGGCAGATAATAGTTTTCATCTGCCGGCATCAGGTAAGTAAACAGTTCTCCTCTGCCACGAAGCTCCTGAAAAGTCTTTACAAGAAGTTCCCGCATCACACCCTGTCTTCTATATTCTTCATCGGTCGCTACACCAACAATATACTTCTCCTCCGTCGGATGTCCTTTTACATGAAGTGTATATGGATTTAAATGCAGCATTCCCTTCACGATCTCATCATCTGTCTGAATCTCCTTATTCAGCAAAACCTCATTTTTTCCGTATACTTCGCTAAAATAAAAGTCTGCATAAGATATCGGATCGTGGAAATTATCTTCCCACATCTCATAAACTCTCTGCTTTTTCGTTCCATCATCCCAGACTATCATTTCTGTGGTCCTCCAAATCTTGCACAGCCGCCACAACCTGTACAGCCTCTGTCTTCCATCAGGACATCTGCACCCACATAATTCTGAATCTCTGAAAGCAGACAAACAGCTGAAGCTGAAATACCAAGACCTTCACCAGTAAAGCCCAGACCTTCTTCTGTCGTTGCTTTTATATTTACCTGACCTTCCTGAATCCCAAGAACTCTTGCAATATTTTTCTTCATCTCTGGAATATATGGTGCAAGCTTTGGTCTCTGCGCAATTACCGTTGCATCAATATTTTCAATAAAATATGCCTTTTCCTGCAAAAGCTTCCCTACTTCTTCAAGAAGTTTCATACTATCCGCACCCTCATATGCCGGGTCATTATCTGGAAAATGTTTTCCGATATCTCCAAGTGCTGCCGCTCCAAGAAGTGCATCCATCACTGCATGAAGCAATACATCTGCATCAGAATGTCCGAGAAGTCCCTTTTCATAAGAAATCTCTACTCCACCAAGGATCAACTTTCTATTTTCTACCAGACGATGTACGTCATAACCATTTCCAATTCTCATAATTCTCGCCTCCAAACACCGCAAATGTGCGGATCTCTATTTTGTTTTCTATCAGTGTACCACATTGGGGGAGGGGAGAAAAGTTTTTCTTTGAAATTTATGGGAGACAGTAACCTTTTCTCGATTTGGTCTATCTATAAAACAAAAAAATTGCAATAAAAAATAGCGGGAACTGGATTTGAACCAGCGACACCGCGGGTATGAACCGCGTGCTCTAG
>CAVCBH010000243.1:0-2396 GCA_963600375.1 bacterium
TCTATAATACTATACCTTTTTCTGGTTTCCCTTTATGATTTGTCTTTATGATTCGTCTCTACAATTATCTCTAATGTGTCTTATCATAAGATTTTAAGAACTGTGACAGGCTGGCACAGGACTTTGCCCATACGGTGAGTTCTTCTGGACTTAAGGTTTCCATGATGGCATCAATCATTTTCTCATGGAATTCTTCATGGTGTTTGTATGCGGCAATTCCCTTTTCAAGAAGATAGACATTAACAACTCGTCTGTCCTTCTCACTTCTGGATCTGGCCACATAGCCTTTATTGACTAAACTGTTCATGGATGTTGTGAGGGAACCTACTGTGATATTGAGGCGTTTGGCTACGACACTCATTCGTGCGCCCTCTCCAAGTCCGATTGCTTCTATAATATGCATATCATTATTACTGATATCTGAAAATTCATCTGTAATGATTGCCTTTTCTTCTAATTCTAAAATTTCGTGAAAAGTTTTTACTAACATCGTGTTTATCGTTTCTCTTACATTGTTCATTCCTATATTCTCACCTTATCTATATCGTATCGTTATTTTACTTGATAACCCCATAAATTATCTGAGATTCCTATAGATTTATATTTATGACAGTAGAATATAGCTTAGATTTATTCCGTCATCTCTATATTCCTATACAATTATGGGATTTATCTTCTTTTATTATCATTATATACAAGAACCACAGAAATAATCAATTACTTTTTTTACTGTTTCTATTGTTTTTGCTTTGTAAGCGTGACCACCGCAGAATAAAAGTGCATTTTCTATCTCACCTTTGGCTGCATGAATGAGTGCTTCTGTGATACAATATGGTGTTTCTGCGGGATTGCAGGTATGAATACAGCGAAGACATTTTGTTGGTGGTATCCTTCCTTCGGATTTTACTTTATCTAAGAATGTATTTCTGATTGCTCTTCCCGGCATTCCTACTGGGCTTTTTACGATAACGATATCTTCTTTTTCTGCTTGAATATAGGTTTGTTTATAGCGTTCATCTGCATCACATTCTTCGGTTGTCACAAAACGAGTTGCTATCTGCACTCCGTCTGCACCAAGGGAAAATGCTCTTTCATAATCAGCATGGTCATAAATGCCTCCTGCTAAAATGACAGGTATTTTTTTCTCGTATTTTTCTTCGTATTTTTGTACTACGGTAATAATTTTTTTAACTTCTTCTCCATAAATATCTGGAGTAAATTCTTCTAACTGGTCTTTATGAAAGCCAAGATGACCTCCCGCCATTGGACCTTCTACTACAATAAAGTCGGCCGTTCTTTTATATTTTTTATCCCAGAATTTTAAAATAACATGGGCAGATTTCTGTGTGGATACGATTGGGGCAATTGCAATGTTGCTGTCTGCTGTATACGCCGGCAGATTTACAGGAAGACCTGCTCCTGATACGATAAAATCAGCTCCTGCTGCGATTACTTCACGGGTGTAGGTTTCGTAATCGTTCATGGCTACCATAAGGTTAAAACCGATTACTCCATCTGGTGAAATTGCTCTTGCCTTCTGCATTTCTTTATGAATGGCACGTTTATTGGCCTCAATTGGATTCTCATAAAAATCTGGTTCTTTAAAGCCAATCTGTGCGGCAGAGATTGTTCCGGCTCCACCTTCTTTTGCAACCGCTCCAGCAAGTCTGCCAAGACTGATACCAACACCCATTCCACCCTGTACGATTGGAACTTTTAATTGTTTATTTCCAATGGAAAATATGTTTTTACTCATAAGTTACATTCTCCTGTAAACTTTGCCTGCTATGGAAATATACTATTTATATTAAATGAATGATTCCATTTTCATTTATTTATCCAGATAATATTTCCTATTACAAATTTCTTATATTATAAATGCTATTTTCTTACTTCAACTTTTTATATTTTTATAAAGTTCGTTTCTACATATTTCGGAATCGCTGGTATCTTGTCTCCACCCTCTCTTCTTCTGTCATATTCTTACTGTTTTCTAAGAATATGAAAATATTTTCTTCCAAACAATCAAATACATTCATCATCGAAACTAATGTATAAGATTCTGGCTCTGGTATAATTTTTTCGACAAAACCTGCTTTATATAAATCGTAAGAAGTCAGCTTCATTACTTTGGCTGCACGGTCTGCCTGGCTGCCGTCTTTCCATAAAATAGCGGCATATCCTTCTGGGGAAAGAATGGAATAGACTGCATTTTCAAGAATCCAGACTTCATCAGCTACTGCCATTGCAAGTGCACCGCCACTACCGCCCTCTCCGATTAATATAGAAAGAATCGGAGTTTTTAAGGAAGACATTTCGTAGAGGTTTCTGGCAATAGCTTCGCCCTGTCCTCGCTCCTCGGCTTCCATTCCGCAAAAAGCTCCCGGTGTATCTAC
>CAVCBH010000244.1:0-3961 GCA_963600375.1 bacterium
ATTTAATTCCATGTATGGCGTTATCATATAAGAACTGCTTTAATTCCGCATCATTGCCCGTATTATAATAATTCAGCAATAACGAATTAAACTGTTCCATATATTTATCTGTAATTGTTAGAATTCCAGCACCAGCAGAAACCAATATCTTATTGGCAAGCAATAAACTGGTACGTTTGTTCCCGTCCCAGAAGAACTGTCCTCTTACGCCCCATGTAAAAGCTTTTAATGCTTTATCTGTCGCAGAGATATTCGCATCATTTAAAATGTTATTTAATTCATCTGTTGCTTTTTTCTTCTCAGGTATAGGTGATTCATAATCTGTTCCTGAAATCCCAACACTTCCAGTACGGAGTTTTCCCCATTCAAGAGCCTCATTTCTAGCAATATATTCGTTTAACTTGCACCAATATTCAAATGTTACTGTTTCATTTACAGTATTTAGTAAAAATCGCCACGCATCACGCATGTTTAAAATCGCCTGAATATCATCAAGTTGTACGTTGGGAACATTTATTCCATTCAATATAGTTTGAGTTTGAGGAAATGTAACTGCCCGGTTTTCCATTTTCATACCGCAGTATACATTTTCGTCCCACTTCTTTTTTGCTAAAAACAAGCTCTGTTCTGGTGTTAGATGAAATTTATCTTTAAATTCAAACAAATATCTACACCCCGGAACATAATTTATTTTTGTATATCCCGAATGATAAAAAACTCCGAAAGCCTAATCTCTCAGACTTTCGGAGTCTGTTTTCACCATATGTAGAGGCTGTCAATTTTGCCCTTTAACAGGATATATCATTTTGCCTTTGTACAAGCGTTTTCAATTAATGTTTCTCGCTGATCGCTGCCTGTGCTGCTGCTAATCTTGCAATAGGCACACGGAATGGTGAGCAGGAAACGTAATCTAACCCGATTCTATGACAGAACTCTACGGATGATGGGTCTCCACCATGCTCTCCACAGATACCACAATGTAATTCTGGTCTCTGACCTTTTCCTAATTTAACTGCCATATCCATTAACTTACCAACACCATTCTGGTCAAGTTTAGCAAATGGATCATTCTCGAAGATCTTAGCATCGTAGTAAGCATCTAAGAACTTACCAGCATCATCACGGGAGAAACCGAATGTCATCTGTGTTAAATCGTTTGTACCGAAGCAGAAGAATTCAGCTTCTTTAGCGATTTCGTCAGCTAATAATGCTGCACGAGGAATCTCAATCATAGTACCAACTTCGTATTTCATGTCAGAACCAGCAGCTTTGATTTCCTCGTCTGCTGTCTTAACAACGATTTTCTTAACGTATTTTAATTCTTTTTCTTCACCTACTAATGGAATCATGATTTCTGGAACGATTGTCCAGTCAGCATGTTTAGCCTGTACAGCTAAGGCAGCGCGGACAACTGCTTTTGTCTGCATAACAGCGATTTCTGGATATGTTACTGTCAGACGGCATCCACGATGTCCCATCATAGGGTTGAACTCTTTTAATCCATCAATAATCGCTTTGATTGTCTCTACAGATTTACCCTGAGCGTCTGCAAGTTTCTTAATATCTTCTTCTGTCTGAGGTACGAACTCATGCAATGGCGGATCCAAGAAACGGATTGTTACAGGATCCCCTTCCATAGCCTCAAATAACTGCTCAAAGTCTCCCTGCTGATATGGAAGAATCTTCTCAAGTGCAGCTTCTCTTTCTTCTACTGTATCAGAACAAATCATTTCACGGAATGCATCAATTCTATCACCTTCGAAGAACATATGCTCTGTACGACAAAGTCCGATACCTTCTGCTCCAAGTTCACGAGCTTTCTTAGCATCTGAAGGTGTATCAGCGTTAGTACGAACACCCATTGTTCTATATTTATCAGCCCAAGCCATAATACGACCGAACTCACCAGCAATTGTAGCGTCTACTGTAGGAATGATTCCGTTATAAATGTTACCTGTAGAACCATCAAGAGAAATAGGGTCTCCTTCGTGGAATTCTTTTCCTGCTAATGTAAACTTCTTATTCTCTTCATCCATTACGATGTCACCACATCCGGATACACAACAAGTACCCATACCACGGGCAACTACAGCTGCGTGAGATGTCATACCGCCACGAACTGTCAGGATACCCTGAGCACTCTTCATACCTTCGATATCTTCTGGAGATGTCTCAAGACGAACAAGAACAACTTTTTCTCCTCTTGCTGCCCATTCTTTAGCATCTTCTGCTGTGAATACAATCTTACCACAAGCAGCTCCAGGAGAAGCTCCAAGTGCTTTACCCATTGGTGTTGCAGCTTTTAATGCAGCAGCATCAAACTGTGGATGTAATAATGTATCAAGGTTACGAGGGTCAATCATTGCAACAGCTTCTTCTTCTGTTCTCATTCCCTCATCTACTAAATCACAGGCAATCTTTAAAGCAGCCTGTGCTGTTCTCTTACCATTACGTGTCTGAAGCATGTATAACTTCTTGTTCTCAACAGTGAACTCCATGTCCTGCATATCTCTGTAGTGATCTTCAAGAGTTTTACAAACCTGTTTGAACTGTTCGAATGCTTCTGGAAATTTCTCTTCCATCTGAGCGATTGGCATTGGTGTACGAACACCAGCTACTACGTCTTCGCCCTGTGCATTTGTAAGGAATTCTCCCATAAGCTTCTTCTCACCTGTAGCAGGGTCACGAGTAAATGCAACACCTGTACCACAGTCATCTCCCATGTTACCAAATGCCATACTCTGTACGTTAACAGCAGTACCCCAGCTATAAGGGATATCGTTGTCACGACGGTATACATTAGCACGTGGGTTATCCCATGAACGGAATACTGCTTTGATAGCTCCCATTAACTGTTTCTTAGGATCATCTGGGAAATCTTCGCCGATTTTCTCTTTATATTCAGCCTTAAACTGAGATGCAAGCTCTTTTAAATCTTCTGCTGTAAGGTCAACATCCTGTTTAACGCCCTTCTTAGCTTTCATCTCATCGATTAATTCTTCAAAATACTTTTTACCAACTTCCATAACTACATCAGAATACATCTGAATAAATCTTCTATAGCAATCCCAAGCCCAACGTGGGTTTCCGGATTTAGCGGCAATAGTTTCAACTACTGTCTCATTAAGACCTAAGTTAAGGATGGTATCCATCATACCTGGCATGGAAGCACGAGCACCTGAACGAACTGATACAAGAAGTGGATTCTCTTTATCTCCAAATTTCTTTCCTGTAATCTCTTCCATCTTTACGATATACTCATTAATCTGTCCCTGAATCTCGTCGTTAATTTCACGACCATCTTCGTAATACTGAGTACAAGCCTCTGTTGTAATTGTGAATCCCTGTGGTACAGGTAATCCAATATTTGTCATCTCAGCCAGATTGGCTCCTTTACCACCAAGAAGATTTCTCATTGTGGCATCGCCTTCTGTAAACAGATATACCCATTTTGCCATTGTTGTGTTCCTCCTTCAATTAACTATCAACATTACTTTATGCGCTTTCCTCACGCGCAATATGAGTATAGCACAAATTAATAAAAAATGCTATATTTTTCCGTTATTTTTTTACAAAAATTTATCATGGACTGTATTTTTTTTGCAATATTCGCGACATTTTAAACTTTTTTATACAAAAAAGACGATTTGATGGGGCGTTTGTCGTTTAATTCGTTGGGGAGGCGGATAGATAGCGAGAAACCATAAAACAAACTTCTCCCTAGCTGTGACCCGTGTCCATTTTGTGGAAAGCAACCATTGATGGAATTTCAATCCACGCCTCCGCAAAGGAGGCGACAGGCTTTCTTCGTCGCTGTCCATATCGTCAAGCATTTCAATCCACGCCTCCGCAAAGGAGGCGACTTTTTCTGCCTGTTTTCTATTGCTACTCCCGTATAATTTCAATCCACGCCTCCGCAAAGGAGGCGACACGCAGACTTTGAGCATTTATTACGCATACT
>CAVCBH010000245.1:0-13365 GCA_963600375.1 bacterium
ACCGTAAATTGAGGTGTGCAGATTGCAGGAATGATTTTTCAGACACGCTCTAGTGGCTGAAAATAATCGTCCCGACATATAAGATGTCTCAGCAGGCGAAAATAATCGTCCATTCCCATGAGATATATACATATTTATCTGACCCGTTCGTTTTGCCTCCTGTTCAAAATGTTCGAATTCCTCTTCCGTAAAAGGAAGTGTCAGCGAAAGTGGAGTGGACGGAATCGTATTTCGGTGGAACGCCAAAATACGACCTTTTACAACAATATTTACGGTATGCCGATAAACAGAATGTACTTTTAATCTTTGATCTTCTTTCAATAATTCTGCTGCACGATAGGTACATTTCATAGATTTATCCTCCTATTTCGAAAATTTTTCGGAAATACTATCTCTGTTCATAATGCATTCTTCTGCCTTTGAAAAATTTTTCCTTTTTGGTTTTCTTGTCAAAAAAGAGGAAATATGTTCTAATAAAAGCTGGCAAGTTATTTAGTGAAACATCAATGGGAGGTCTTAATTTATGGAACTTACGTTACAATGGCTTTTGGAAGAAAGTGAATTAATCGGTCTTAAACTTCTTACCTGTAAAGAGCATTTATCAAATGTCATTTCTGGTGTAAATATTATGGATAACCCGGATACGGTCCGCTGGATAAAGCCTGGCGAACTGGTTCTTACAACTGGTTATGTTTTTCGTGAAAATCCTTCTTTACAGGAGACTACTATCGCTGATCTTAAAAAGGCTGGCTGTGCGGCTCTTTGTATTAAGTCCAAACGATTTTTAGATGAAATTCCTCAGCTAATGCTTGATGTCTCCCAGAAAGAGGGACTTCCTATCATTGAACTTCCACCAGATTATTCTCTTGCTGATATTTCTGAAACTGTTTCCAAAAGTCTTTTTCAGGAACAATTTCAGGATGCTATCCGGGAACAGACTTTACTCAACACTTTATTTAACTGTTATTTTCAGGGGCGCCCTATGGGAGAGATTTTAAAAATTTTATCCGACTATACTGCTTCCTCTGTTTTTATTCTTGATAACAACACATTAAGTAACTGGTTTTCTCTGACTCCTCAAGACTCAGTTCTCCTTCCTGATGACGAACTGCCTAAACTGGAAGTGCTCGCTTCTCGTTCCTTAAAAAGTCAGGTATGCTTTCAGGGTAATCCGAGAACTGCCGGACTCCTTCCATTTTCTAATCCAAAATACACGCTCTGTATTTTGTATGAGGAGGGTCAGGAGCCAAACTGGAATACGATTTCACACGCATTGATGATTTTAGATTTTTCCCGAAATAATAAAGAAATTCATCATCCACAGGTTATGAATTATTATGATTCTTTCTTCCATTTTCTTATGAGTGAGGAAAATTTTTCGGAATCTTACCAGCTTCAGCTTTGCGGTTACTATGGACTTCCACAGCCTGCGAACTGTATCTGCGCTTTGATTTCTGCACCTTCACAGACCGATGCTTCTTCACTAAAACATCTGGCAAATGAATATGACAGGGAACTGCTCCAGTCTGGATTTACTGATTCTTCTTATTTTATCGCCTGGAACAAAAGTGGAATCTGTATTTGCTTTTTCCCAACTAAGAATCAGAATCTTTCTCAGGCGATTCAGGAGTTCCTTGCAAATACAGAAACGGTATGTGGCATCAGCCGTCCTTATGCTGTTTCACTTCGCCAGGCCTACAAAGAGGCAGCTCTTATGATGTCTCTTGCTCGAATTTTTCCTGAGAGAACGCATTTCTTCTTTCAAGATTACCTCATCTTCTGGAATGTTTCCAGACTTTCTGATGAGGAAAAACAGTCCATTTACCGCATGACAATCCAGCCGCTTGTCGATTATGATAAGAAAAACGATGCCGGACTGACCGAGACATTAATGGAATATTTTGAATGTCACCTGAATGCAACACTCGCAGCATCTAAACTGTATATTCACCGAAATACTTTTTTAAAGCGAATGGAGAAAATACAGTCACTTATTGCTTTTCATCCAGATAATCATAATAATCTGTTTTCTATTTATTATGGTCTTTGTGTCTATCTGTTTGATAATGCGACTCTGGATGCCGATTAAGCCAAACTTTCTCTGCCAGATGCATATTCAAAATTATAGATTTTATCGAGTAAGTAGTTTCTCTGCCAGATGTTCCATAACAACAGCCGCTTTTGCAAATTCACTGTATTTCGTAAATTCTACCGGGCAGTGGCTTCTGCCGTCTTTGCTTGGGACAAAGAGCATCACGGTCGGAAGTACCTGTCCGATTTCCAACGAATCATGTCCGGCGCCGCTTGGAAGGTGACGGTAAGAATAGCCTTCTTTTTCGCAGGCTTCTTCCATGATGGTAAGCATTTCTTCGGATAACTGTACTGGTGCAATCATAAGCTTACTGTCCATATCGTAACTGCCGTCCATTTCCTTTACTTCCCGATCGAGTGCATGGCGAATTCTTCGTGCAATATCATTGATGTTATCGTTGTTACTGGAACGAATATCGACAGTAAACTGTACTTCTTCTGCTACGATGTTCATTCCTCCCGGAATCGTTTTCATATAACCGACAGTTGCTACAGTTCCATCTGCCTTTTCTCTTGCCCAGTCTCCAATCCTGGAAATGACTTTTGCTGCCGCGTCTACCGCATCTTTTCTCATGTCCATCGGAGTTGTTCCGGCATGATCTGCTCTACCGTGAATGGTAACCATGTAACGCTGAATTCCGACAATACAATCCACAAGACCAATTTCCACGTTCTCCGTATCAAGTACTGGGCCCTGTTCAATATGTGCTTCCATAAAATAGCCGATACTGCCTTTTTTCCATGCCGCTTCCTCGATTTTTTCCGGCACAAGACCATATTCTTTCATGGCATCATAGATGGTGATTCCATCGGTATCCGCATAATTTTTTGTATACTCCACATCTCTGTGTCCAAGCATGGCACCCGAACCGAAATACCCTGTTCCAAAGCGCATCCCTTCTTCATCACAGAAGCCAACTGCTACAAAGTTTCTTTTCAGTGCAACGCCTTTTTCTTTCAAAAGTCTTGCGACTTCTATCGCACAGATGACTCCGGCAATTCCATCATAGTCTCCTCCATTGATGACAGAATCGTAATGGGAACCCATCATAATACAAGGCTCTTCTTTATTTTCTCCTTTGAGAATGCCAAATACATTTCCGGCAGTATCTTCAAATACTTCAAGTCCTGCCTCCAGCATTAATTTTTTGATGTATTCTACTGTTGCTCTTGCCTCTTTTGTAAAAGGTAATCTGGTACAGCCATTTCCTGGTGTCGCTGTATACTTTTTCAGATGCTCTAAATCTCTGGCAATCCTTCCTGTAATGTCTTCCATGCCCATACGCTCATCCTCATCTTTCTATCTTTATATCTTTTTATCTACTTCTCTTTTTTCTTTCTGTGTTCTTTTCGCCGTTTTATTTTCTTATTTTTCTGTGCATTACTGCACTCTCTTTTTGGGAACGCCACCTCTTTCTCTCTTGTATATGATTTCTCTTCACTATTGATATAGGATTGTCCCTGTCTTTCCTGCCATTCCTTCTGCCGCTTTTTCAAGTTCTGTAATCAGCGTGGTCCGTCCTTCACCTGATTTCACAAAACGGATGCCGGCCTCCACTTTGGGAAGCATGGAACCTTTAGCAAACTGATTCTGTCTGATATATTCTTCTGCCTGTGCTACAGACATTTTATCCAGCCATTGCTGGTTCTCTTTTCCAAAGTTAATAGCTATTTTTTTTACTGCTGTGAGAATAATAAGGCGTTGTGCGCCAAGCTCTGATGCTAAAAGACTGCTGGCATTGTCTTTATCGATAACGGCATTGATTCCGTTCAGATATCCATTTTCATTGATAACCGGAATTCCACCGCCTCCGCAGGTAAGTACGATGTGTCCTGCCTCAAGCAGCGTCTTTATCGTTTGCAGCTCTCTTATTTTCTTTGGCATTGGGGAGGCTACCACCATACGATAACCTCTTCCTGCATCTTCCATGCACGTAATCCCATTTGCTTCATTTATCTGTGCTTCTTCTTTTGTAAGGAAACGTCCAATTGGTTTTGTCGGATGGGCAAATGCCTCATCATCTTTATCTACTTCTACCTGCGATAAAATCGTGGAAACCTTTTTATCAATGTTTCTCCGATATAATTCGTATTTGATAGCATTTTGAAGTCCAATTCCAATGTAGCCCTGGCTCATTGCCACGCTCACGGGAAGAGGTACACTTCCATACCCTTCTTTTTCTGTGGCAAGCGTGTCCATCGCATCCTGAATCATCCCAACCTGTGGACCATTCCCGTGAGTGATGACCAGATTTACATCATCCTGTACCAAGTCTGCAATTACTTTTGCCGTCTTTTCCACTGCTTTTTTCTGTTCTTCCAGGTTCGAACCAAGTGCATTTCCTCCAAGAGCAATTACTATTGTCCTTTTATTCATTGCCTCATCTCCTGTTGTATCTGGTTTTTACTTCCAGTATTTCAACACTAACAATATCTAATATTCAACTCTATCTATATATCCACATTACATTTTCTTAATATGTTAATATCTGACTTTATAAATATGGCAAAATATTCAAGCCTATTTGAAAAAATGCTTTCTGAAAGCATACTCTATGCTTCAAATCCAAGTTTCTTTGCATAAGCCGTAATCGCTTTTTCAAAGCATTCAATCGGTGGATGTACCGTGCCGGCTCCAATCTGTCCATATCCGGCAATCTTATGAGCAATTCCTGTATTGATGACAGGAGTGATTCCCTTTTCTACAACAAGTCTTGCATCAATTCCCAGACAAATTCCCTGGAAGTTCCAGGTTGGTACGATAAAGTTTGGATTATGGTCAATTGTGATTTCTGCCATTTCGTTGCTTGTGCGAAGAGCATCTTCATAACCGCCTGCGCCAACAAATCTGGTAACTGCCGGTGCTGCGATCATTGCCATTCCACCAACGCCAAATGTCTCGGTAATCGCACTGTCTCCCATATCCGGGCAGGCATCCTCACCATCGTATCCTGTAAAATACAAGCCCTGTGGTGTATTTACCGGCCCTGTAAACCAGGTATCTCCCATTCCGGCAATACGGATACCGAACTCATAACCATTTCGGCACATCGCAGTAACGATAGTTCCTTCCTGGATTGTTCTTGCTCCATCCATAACAGCTTTTGCAGTTGCCATCATGATATTTAAGAAGAACTGGTCTGTATCAGAGAGGAATTTAATGACATCGTATTTATCCTTTTCGTTCATATCTAACGCTGTGATTGCCGGAGCAACTTCTTTCAAAAATGCGAGAGAGGCCGCAATATTTCTCTGGTGGAACTCATCTCCCATTGCTACTGCCTTTGCAATCAACGGATTTAAAGCAAGACCATTTTCCATGTCACGAAGGACACGTCCTAACGTTATGCCGAGAACATCCCGCATCCAGCGAAGTCTGTTTACAACTTCTTCCGAATATGCTCCAAAACGAAGTACTTTACCGATTCCCTCGTTCATCGTACAGTACGCTTTGTTTCCATCTGTCTCATTTTCTACAACAAAGACTGGCATGTTCGGAGAAGTGATTCCACCCATTGGACCTACGGCATTTACATGATGACAAGGAATGAATTTCACTTCACCGCTCTCTAAGAGCTTTCTAGCCTCTTCCTCCGTCTGCGCCCACTCTTCAAATAACACTGCTCCCACACAGGAACCCTGTACTGGGTCTGGCATATTTTCATATGCGATTGGAGGTCCGGCATGAAGAATCACTTTTCCCTCGCAAAGTTCTGGAATTACTTCCTTTGCACGCACGTTGTCTTTTAAAACTGGCTGGCTGGCAACAACTTTTGCGATTACTCGCTGGTTTGCCTCATCAATTCCGTCATAATTTCTCAGGAAATTTAATGTCTTAATTAATTCAATCTTTCCGCCTGCCGGTGGCATCCAGTCGTACTGTACAACTTCACAGCCAAACTCTTTTACGACTTCGGCAAAGCTCTTTAAGCCGATGTTGATGATGCGTGGTTTTTCGGATAATAAAGCCCTAAGCTGCTGGGAAACTTTCTGATTTTCTTTTTTACAGCTTTCTTTCTTGCGAATCTCTTTTTCCGGCTCACTGAAATCTCTTCCGATTGCCTGAATTGCTGTACGGCAGGCCAGTTTATTATTTTCACAGACAATAACTCCGGCATTCTGCAGTTTCTTTACTGCCTCATCATATCCCTGATAATCTTTTCTTGTTCCGCATACGGTTGCAACAAAAAATACCTTTCTGCCTGCATTTTCCGCCTTTTTGCGAAGACGGAGAATGGATGGAAGCAATGCGCCTGCCATATCTTCATGAGAACCATAACCGAGCATGATATCTAAAAGAATAACACCAGTTGATTCGTCATCTACCGCACTTTCCATACACTCGATTCTCTTTTCAGGGTCAATCATCGGATGTGGTTTTCCTTTTGTATACGCATCGTCGCCAAGGTCCACAACAACATTTCCATTAAGCTGAAGCATATATCCGTCAATATCAACTGGAGGCTCTTTTACATCTAAGGCATCTTTGATAAGCATTGCCGCCTCATTTGCAAGCGTTCCACCGGAATAGTATGCCTTGATTGTTTTGTGCTCTTCTGCCTTGAAAAACTGTGATCTGTCCACATCCACAGTAGCTTCTGGAACTTTTTCTCCTCTTACAAGGCTTACTGCCAGTCTTGCCGCTTCATCTAAGGTGTACGTATGGTAGAAATTCTCTTCGTGGTATTCTGGTTTTTCTCCAACAAATAATGTGACGACCGGCTTAGAAAAGCCTGCTAATCTTTCTGAAATGGTGTCACGCACTTCTTTTGCCGGTGGCTTGGAAACGATAATCACAACTTTTACACCGTCATCCTCTTCCATCGCGTCAATCATATCTAACATTGTGATTCCACCGATCGCGGCATTCAGATCTCGTCCACCAATACCAATTGCGTTGGTCACTCCTTCTCCCAAACGGTCAATAATTGTTGTAAGCTCCTGAATTCCTGTTCCGGAAGCTCCGATGATTCCAATAGAACCTTTTTCTACATTGTTGGTAAATGCAATCGGCACTCCCTGAATAATTCCAGTTCCACAGTCCGGACCCATGACCGCAAGCCCTTTTTCATGTGCCTTTGTCTTTAATGCCTTTTCATCCTCAATGCTGACATTGTCGCTGAACATGAAAACATTTAAGCCTTCATCCAATGCTCTGTCTGCTTCCAAAGCCGCATACTCACCTGGAATGGAAATGACCGCCAGATTCGCCTCCGGCAGTTTTTCCAATGCCTTATCCCAGGACTTTACACTTTCTGCTGCCTTTTCTCCTTTTGATACAGTAGACTGCTTTTTGAAAAACTCTTCCATTTCATTTTCAATAGTTCCCAAAAGTGTTTCGTCATCCACATCCGCTACAATAACAAGGTCATTGGCTCCTGCTTCCGCGAGTTCCGGTGTTGCCAGACCACTCTGTTCATAAATATCTTTATTTGCAGGAGTTCCCATCATAATAGAAACTTTATTTACTCCCTTAATTGTAGAAATCTGATTTGTCAAAAGCATAAGAATTACCGAATCATGATAACTTCCTTTTTTTATTACTGTTTTTAACATCTTTTTTCCTCTTTCTGTTATGTTATAACTGTGCTATAATATATAACCATTCAGGATTCTGTATCTTTTAAAAGAAGATTATGCACTTTTTTATACAAGAAAATGGTCTCCTTTTGCTGGAGATTTTGTTCTCTCTTTATAGAAGCAAATGCCCCTTTTATAAATACTGCACATGCAGCTTCCTATAGAAGATTTATTAAAAACTTATAGAATTCTGAACAATTAAAACTACGAAAATATTCACTCCCAAAGGAGGTTTTTTAATGCTTGAAACAACGACGATCCAATTACAATCCAAACCTTTTGAAAAAAATGCTGTGATTTATCAGGACACTTCTGTTCCTGCCAGAGCAGCGATTCTCTACTTTCATGGCGGTGGTCTTTTATATGGTGACCGTGAAGACCTTCCAGCACTTCATAAAGAACTTTTCACCAGTGCAGGCTATGTGATTATCTCTTTTGATTATCCGCTTGCTCCTGCTGCGAAAGTCGATGCTATTCTCTCGGATGTCCTCGCATCTATTCAGACTTACATAAATACTCCGAATATTTTTGGACTTCCAAATCAAAACCTTCCCTACATCCTGTGGGGACGTTCCGCTGGCGCTTATCTCTGCCTGCTCACCGCTGCAAAAGGGAATCTTTCTCCGGCCCCTTCCGCCGTTCTTTCTTACTACGGATATGGCTTTTTATGCGATGGCTGGTTCAAAGAACCAAACACCTACTACCGCAGTCTGCCTTTCGTCGATTCCGCTTGCATTACCTCTCTGCCAAAAGAGATTCATGTGAACGGTTCTTTAGACACTCATTACAGTGCTTATGTCTATGCCAGACAGTCCGGTAAATGGCTTTCTCTCATGTATGAAGGACGGGAAAAGTTCTTTTATTTAAATGACACTCTCCGTCTCTGCGACACCCTGCCATGTCCTCTGTTTGCCGCTCACAGCACCCAGGACCCTGATGTTCCTTATGCAGAATTCCAGGAACTTCTGCGATATCATCCGGTTACCTTCATCGCATCCGGTAAAGTACATGACTTTGACCGGGATACGGAAAAGGCAATGACAAAAGATTTATTAGACGCTACTCTTTCTTTTTTGTCTGATGTTTTATAAATTTGTATGGCAAAATACTGTATAAAAAATATGTATAAAAACAAAAATCGTAGAGCATATACAAAGGCATATTTAAAAAATTGAAATCTGTTTTGTAATTTTTTAAATCAGCTCATTTGTAGCTTGCAAAATAAATCTTTTATCCTGATAATTGTAATTTTCATGCGATTTTTTAAACATTTTTCCTGTAAAAAAAGCACTCCTTGTACTTCGTACTTCCTCGTACATATATAAGGGTGCTTTTCTTTATTCAGCTAAATCATCTAATTTACTTATGTTCTTCTTTGGCATAAACATCCATTGCGGCTGCAACACCTTCGTCAGTAGAAACATTTACTCCGTTGCGGTGCATAACTGCTCCAAGTGCACCAAGAAGAATAAGGATATTTCTCTTCTGGCTTGAATATCCCATATTTCCGATTCGAAGAATCTTTCCATCTAAAGGTCCAAAAGAAGTTGCAATCTCAATACCAAATTCATTTAATAACATTCCACGGATTGCTTTTCCGTCTGCACCTTCTGGAATATTGATTGCAGTTACAACAGGCATCTTGTGAGCAACATCACCGAAAATAGTCAGTCCCATTGCATTTAAGCCTGCTGTAAGTGCTGTATCATTTAATTTATGTCTTGCAAAACGTGCCTCTAAAGTCTCTTCCATAACACATCTTAAGGCTTCATGAACCGCATACTGCATACTTGTTGCCTCTGTATGGTGGTTTAAGCGGCGTGGGCTCCAGTAATCTTCTAACTGACCAAGATCAAGGTAGTTACTTGGAATCTGTGGAAGCGTACCTGTGATATCGCTGTCAGTACGGATACCTTTTTCTACACGTTTTCTCTGCTTTACGATATTTTCAATCTGTTCATTGTATGTAATTAAAGCTGCACCAGATGGGGCAGATACACATTTCTGCGTACCGGAAATACAAGCAGAAAGTTTCCATTCATCTACCTTTACTTCTGCGCCACCTAACGTAGCAACAGAATCTACGATAAGTAATACACCATATCTCTCACAGATTTTTCCGAGTTCATCTAAAGGCTGCATCATAGAAGTTGATGTCTCACCGTGGATACATGCAACTGCTTTATACTTATGTTTCTTTAATTCTGCTTCGATTTCTTCCGGCTCAAAAACTGTACCCCATTCTCTCTCTAAAAGAGTAATATCAGCACCACAACGCTCTAAAATCTCAGCAAGCAAATATCCAAAACGTCCAAATGCAGGAATCAGTACTTTATCTCCTGGACAGATTGCACCAGTAAGAACAGTCTCTAAACCTCCACGGGAAGTAGTATCTACTACATAAGTCTGTTTATTCTTTGTCTGGAACAGGTAACGCTCCATTTCCATTGTCTCATTCATCAAAGCAGTGAACTCTGGGTCAAACTGTCCTAAAATATGTGCACTCATTGCACGAAGTACACGTGGGTCTGCCTCTACAGGACCAGGAGTCATCAATGTACGTGGTGATGGATTAATTTCTTTAAACTTCATTACAATGCCTTCCTTTCTATCATATAAACATATAAAACCTGTTGCTATACAAGTCCTTATTGCAAAATAGTTCCAAGGAGATGTCCGTCCTTGGAACTATTTTGTATTTTCTATCTAACTGTTAAAAATATTATAAAATTTTCGGCATTTTCTTTCAATGTGCAAGTTGTATATTAAATTGGCATTTGAATAGGCAGATAGCATAAAGTTTAGGTGAATTTACTGTGAGGAAAGAGACGCTCCGAAAGAGAGAAAATCCCCTATATTTGTGGCCTTAGCGCGAGGATTGAATGTGAGCATGGAAGCGAACATTCAACCCACAGCGATACAGTCACAGATATAGGGGATCTTCTCTCTTTCGGAGCGTCTCTTTAGCTCTTAACCTGTGGTAAATCAGATTTCTTTGCGAAATAAGATTCGAGCTGTCTAATCAGATGTACCAGTGAAAGCACAACCAATACTCCTAACGCAATGGAGGAAGCTTCCCACAATACCAGGTTCAGAAAGGTATTGAACTCCTCCGTATCTCCAAGCACCAGATGGGACATCGTGTAGTAGAGATTCCCTCCTGGAATTAACGGTACTAAAATCGGTATTACAAATACTGTACTTGGTGCTTTCATCACACGGGCAAATACTTCTGCCATAATGGAAGAAGCAACGGATGCTAAAAATAATCCGAGCATCTCGCTTGCTCCCAAATGCCTTGATGCCAGATAGAGAATCCAGGTAAATGCTCCTGCAATGCTCACTGGAATCAGCTTCTTTTTGTCGATATGGAAGAAAACTGAGAAACCAAAGGTTCCTCCAAATGCCATTAAAACCTGTATCGCTTCATGTTTCATTTCCGTTCTCCCTCCTTCTTTAAACCAACAACGTAATCGTAAATCCAAGTGAGATAGCAATGGCAATCAGCACCGCTTCACATAATCGGCTTGTTCCCGACATGATATCTCCACTGATCATATCTCGAATTGCATTAGTCAGGGCGATTCCCGGAATTAAAATCATGATATTTCCGATGATCACCTTATCTACGGACTGTGCTATTCCCATTTTGTAAAGGAGAACGGCGATTCCTCCACCACAAAAAGAACATAGCACGTTAGCAACAATATAGTTGATTTCTAACTTTCGCGTCATTCCGACAATAAAGTACAAAAATACGGCTACAATACCTGCTGCTACCGCATCCATAATTCCTCCACCAAAAAATACAGAAAATGTTGTAGAAATTATAACAAATCCCAGCATATCTTCCCATTTTGAATATGCCTTTTCTTCCTGAATTTCCTTTAACTTCCCGGCTATGTATTCTGCATCTTTTTGCGTTGCACACAATTCCCTTGATAAAGCATTATATCTTTCAAGTTTTATGAAATCGGTTCCAGTTCCCTGCACTCGCCGGGTCTGGCTGAACACTCTCCCATCCTCATCTGTTACTGTAACGATGATATTCGTTGTTATGGAATACACATTAATGTCCTTCATGTGATAGGCGGCACAAAGTCTTGAAATAGAATCTTCCACTCGACTGACCTCGCCGCCTGAAACAAGCATTCCCTCTCCGATTTCCAATATTTTTGATAAAATTAACTCTTTCTCCATCCCGCACCCCCAATTTCAAAATTAATACCATCTTGTCATCGGTAAATCGTTATTTACTCCATTTGTAAATAATATCTGATGCAGATCAATGATACCATTCATAAATGTGGCAGCACAGGCACAAAGATATAATTCCCACATGCGAACGAATCTTTCACCAAACATTTCTCTTACTTCATCTTTATGTTTCTGGAAATTAGCGTTCCAGCAAAGTAATGTTTTATTGTAGTGTCTTCTGAGACTTTCCACGTCTAATGTATAGAATTGATGGTCACCCGCAATGTTGATAATCTCACGAAGTGATGGCACAACTCCACCTGGGAAAATATATTTCTTTACCCATGCATCTCCTGGATGTTCCTGCAATGCACTGATATAATGAAGCAGGAAAAGACCGCCTGGATTCATAATACTCTTTACAGATTTCATGAACAGTTCATAGTTATCTCTTCCGACATGCTCAAGCATTCCGACACTGACAACACGGTCAAACTTTAATCCGGACTCTGGTAAATCTCTGTAGTCCATAAGACGTACTTCCAACTGATCTTCCAGATGATTTTCTTTGATTCGCTCCTCAAATTTTTTCTTTTGTTCTTTACTTAATGTGATTCCTATACCTTTAATTCCGTATTTCTTTGCAGCTTCAATCAGTAAATAACCCCAGCCACAACCGATATCACAAAGTGTCATTCCCTCTTTCAGATACAGCTTCTCAAGAATTCTTTCTACTTTCTGTACCTGTGCCTGATACAGCGTATCCTCCGGATGCTTAAAATATCCACAGGAATAACTCATTGTCTCATCAAGCCACATCTTGTAGAAGTCATTTCCTATATCATAATGGGAGGAAACTTCTTTCTGCTGGTTCTTTTTCGTAAGCGAAGAAAAAATGAGTGTTTTCAATGCCTTTTTATCCGTAGAAAACTTACCCATCTGTCCTAAAAACATATTCAGTGCGTGATAAAGGTCACCTTCAATCTCCAAATCTCCATCCATATATGCTTCACCAAGCGCAATTGATGTACTTGTCAGTAAGTCTTTCATAGATGGAATCTTATGAAAAATTACTTTAAATTCTGGCTCACCCTCACCAATATGGCTTACTTCATCTCCAATCTTCACATCAAATGGATGCTCATCAAACTTGCTCAAAAATTTTACAAATTCTTTCTCTGTCAAATTCATTTCTGTCACTCCAATCTTTTGCTTAATCAATCGGGATGTTTCTTCGATACAGGTTCAAAAACACCTTGTCTCTACAAAACATTCTGTTATAAAAATCCTACTTAATTCGATTACCAGGATTTTCTCTTAACTTGCGGATATTTAGTTGTCTGACATTTTGTAAATTATGGGGAATATAATCAGTTATATATCTAAACATTTTCTATTATACTTACATTGAATATAATTTCAGACAACTATCAGAATATATATTCTAGAGCCTGTTTGAAAAATGCTTTCTGCAAGATGTGCATCACAATTTGCGGG
>CAVCBH010000246.1:0-13388 GCA_963600375.1 bacterium
CTGCTTCATCGTGTATGCTTTGGTACTGTATAAACAATACTACTCACAAGTTCATGTACACTCCACAGTCGTAAATTCCCGACTAAGCCATCGGTACATACTTACAAATAGCTTGATTATGCCAGTTTGTAAGTCAAAGCATCTCTTAAATTAAGGCTTGCATTAAAATCTCTGTCTGCGTGATACCCACATTTGCATATATACTTTCTGTCAGAAAGCTTTAAATCTTTTTTTAGACTGCCACATTTATGACATAGTTTACTGGATGGATACCATCTGTCTACAATCCTTAATTCAATCCCTGTTTCTTTGCATTTTGTTCCCAGTTTTACTCTAAATTCATAAAACTTCTGAGAAGCAACTGCTTTTGCAAGATGTCTGTTCTTCATCATACCTTTTACATTTAAATCTTCAATAGTTACATAAGACGGTTTGATTTTTACTATCTCTGCTATTGTTTTATTCATGTAATCTGCACGGATATTGTCTATCCTTTGATGAAGTTTCTGTACTCTTAAGAGTTGCTTTTGGATATTTTGTCGAGTAGCTTCTCCTTTCTTTTTGTTGCGTTTCTTTACGTCTTCGTATTTTCTCGATAGACAACGCTGTTCTCTTTTTAACTGTTTTTCCAGTTTCCTTAGCTTTGCAGTTTTATTAATATTCTTCTTAATAATACCATTACTCATCACAGCAAATTCCTTAATACCCAGGTCAATTCCTGGAGCGTGTCTGAAAAATGCTTTCTGCAAGATGTGCATCACAATTTGCGGGAGATTTCGCCTGAATGAGGGCGGCGTAGCGGGCTACGGCAACCGAATGAAGGCAAAATATACCGTAAATTGAGGTGTGCAGATTGCAGGAATGATTTTTCAGACACGCTCTAGTCCAAAGGTATTTAGCTGTGGTTTTTCTATATCTGGCATATCTATCAAAACAGAGATATAATATCTGCCGGCTTTATGGGAGACTGTACCACTTTTGATACGGTATCCTTGCTTTGAAGTCGGGATGTATCCCTTTTCTTTTAACCTGACCCATCCAAGAGTGGGAATATTTATGCGATGTCTTTCACAAAAACAGTCGTTAGGATTGTTCCTTAGAAAGTACATTTTTACATCGGATCTGTTCTTTTTCTTAAATCTTGGAAATCCACTCTGTTTTTTGAAAAATCTCTTAAATGCTTTATCTGCATTCATGATACTTTGTTTCACAGATTTGGAACTGACTTCTTTTATCCACGAATATTCCGAATTCTCTTTCAGATTTTAAACATATTTGTACATATTTTTAATTGCTTAATATTCCTCCTTCTATCTATTGTAGGGTATCTGTGCGTTAATGCATTCGCAACTGTCTAAAAATGCACACACTAACTCATTATGCTATAGTCATAAGTATTCTATCAAACAAAAGGGGAGTATTCAACTGATTTTTTATTATTGAATAAATAGACAAATCAGTTAAATGGAAGAAGATTTGAGGAAGAAGACAGGAAAGTTAGAAAATCCAGGGGATTAAATTGCCAGACAGCTCTCAAAGAAAGAAGATAGCCTATATTTGTGGCCTTAGATAAAGTGAATTTTTTCTCTTTTACCTCTTGACAAAAATCACTTCATAACAGAACAAGGATTGAATGTGAGCGCAAAAGCGAACATTTGATCCGCAGTGATAGAGTCACAAATATAGGCTATCTTCTTTCTTTGAGAGCGTCTCCCCTGCCTTGCGACAGAAATTATTCTACCGTAACGCTCTTTGCAAGGTTTCTTGGCTTATCTACGTCAAGTCCTCTTGCAACACTTACGTAATATCCCATCAATTGTAATGGAACGATAGCAAGTGTTGTTGTAAAATGTGGGTCTGTCTTAGGAACATACACAACAAAGTCTACCATGTCTTCAAGGTAGTAGCTTCCGTTTTCTGCAACACCCATCAAGTATGCACCACGGCTCTTTACTTCCTGCATATTGCTCAGAGTCTTCTCGCAAAGGTGGCTCTGAGTAAGAACACCAATTACAAGTGTTCCATCTTCAATCAGGCTGATGGTTCCGTGTTTCAACTCACCTGCTGCGTAAGCTTCAGAATGTACATAGCTGACTTCTTTCATCTTCAGGCTTCCTTCCTGGCAGATTGCGTAGTCAAGTCCACGACCGATAAAGAATACATCATGTGCAGAAGCAAATTTATTTGCAAACCACTGAATACGTTCTTTGTCAGTTAAGATGCTTTCAACCTTTTCTGGAAGGAGCACGATCTCTTTGAGCATGTTATTAAGAGCAGATTCTTCAATCTCGCCTCTTACCTGTGCAGCATACATGGAGAGGATATACATACAAATTAACTGTGTGCTGTATGCCTTAGTGGTAGCAACGGCAATTTCAGGTCCGGCTAAAGTGTACATAACGTGGTCTGCTTCTCTTGCAATACTGGAACCAACTACATTAACGATTGCTAATGTCTTTACTCCCATTTCTTTTGTAAGACGCAGTGCTGCAAGGCTGTCTGCTGTCTCTCCTGACTGTGAAATAATGACAACTAATGTATCTTTGGAAAGCTTTGGATTACGGTAACGGAATTCGGATGCGAAGTCCACGTCTACCATTAATCCTGTAAGGTCTTCCATCACATATTTGGCTGCGATACCAACGTGGTAAGCAGAACCACAGGCTACGATACAAATTCTATGATACTGTGCAAATTCTTCTGGTGAAATACCGACAGAACTTAAATCAATCTTACCATCTTTTACATATGTATTGATTGTATCTTTGAGTGCCTTTGGCTGCTCATGAATCTCTTTCATCATGAAATGCTCGAAACCGCCCTTTTCTGCTGCTTCTGCATCCCACTTGATGTTAACCATTTCTTTTTCGATCTCGTCACCGTTCATGTTAAAGAACTTAACGCTGTCTTCATGAAGTTCTGCCATCTCCATGTTATCAAGATAATATACATTTCTTGTGTAGGAAAGGATAGCAGGTACGTCAGATGCGATAAATGCTCCACCTTCATTCTGTCCAACGATCAATGGACTGTCTTTACGTGCTGCGTAAACAACACCCGGACGATCTTTGAACATAATACCCAGTGCGAAAGAACCACGAACACGAAGTAATGCTCTTGACATACTTTCTAATGGGTTATGATCTGTCTTCTCATAGTAGTAAGCGATAAGTTTCACTGCTACTTCTGTATCTGTCTCAGAATAGAAAGTATAACCTTTCTGTGTAAGATGTTCTTTTAATTCCTGATAGTTCTCGATGATTCCGTTATGAACCATAACAACCATCTTGTCATCACTGCAATGAGGATGTGCATTCTTCTCAGAAGGTGCGCCATGTGTTGCCCAACGGGTATGACCAATACCACATCCACCTGGCATCGCCTTTCCGCTATCTGTCTTCTCTAACAGGTTCTTAAGACGACCTTTTGTCTTTACAATATCTATATCGTTCGTAGCTTCGTTGAAGACAGCTACTCCGGCTGAATCATATCCCCTGTACTCCAGTTTTGATAAACCATTCAGTACAATTGGCGCTGCCGCTTCTCTTCCAGTGTATCCAACAATTCCACACATATATTAATCTCCTTTATACGTTAAAATAATAACATGTTTTAAATTTTTCATTCTTAAGTGTAGCATGGCTACTAAAAAAAGGCAAGTTTCAAAGCGCCAATTCACTTTCCTGATTTTTTCGGAAACCTTTTGTTATTTTTATTAAGTTAGTATCCTGTTTAAATTTATTTTCTTGTTTGTTCTGTCGGATTTCTACAAATATTATATATGCAACTATTCAGAGTACTTGCAGTTTTCCCGTAATCCCTTTTTTATAAATACTGCTTTTCTCTGAATAGTTACTATTCTAATATTTAAACTTATTCCCTCTGCTTATTTTTATTCCAAATTACTTAACATATTACAGGCTTACAACAAACTTATCCCTTTTACCTGTTTAAAACGAATATATTTCAAAATTCTTACTTTGCCCAATGTGAATTACTAATTATATTCCTGTGAATCTGTATGTTGAATTCTTTCTATAAAAACTAAGCTAATTTTTCATATTCAGCAACAATTGCATCTAACAGCTTCTCATCTGTAAGCTGAGTGATTTCTTTTGCTGCTTCACGAACGCCCTTTTCTTTGATTTTTGCCTGAAGTTCAGCGCTCTGTTTGTCTTCTGGGTTATCATAATGTAAAGCTGCGCCAACACCAATGAGTAAGTGGTCTACTGGAAGTCCATATCCTGCTGCTGTTGTTAATGGGCTGATCAGACGGTCTGTTGGGCTTAATTTACGAAGTGGCTCACGACCTACACGACTTACATCGTCCTGTAAGTATGGATTTTTGAAACGTCCGATAATCTTTTTGATGTATGCTGCATGTTTTTCAGGATCGAAACCATGTTTCTTAATAAGTCCGTCACCGCTCTCTTTCATTGCTTTAGATACGATGTCATAGATTCCTTCGTCAGCGATTGCAGCGTCGATTGTTGGGAATCCACGAAGCTTTCCAAGATAAGAAGTGATGCAGTGTCCTGTATTTAATGTAAATAATTTACGCTCGATGTATGCCATTAAGTCATCTACAAGTGTCATTCCTTTAATTTCTGGAATCTCACCCTTGAAGCCAGCACGCTCTACATCCCATTCGTAATATTCTTCTACTACTACATCGATGAAGTTTTCGCTCTTTACAGGAGGTACGATTCTGTCAACTGCACAGTCTGGGAATCCAACGTACTCGTCTGCAAATGTTTTTCCTTCTTCACTTAAGTTTTCGTAAACTGCTTTCTTTAACTGGGATGTTCCACGGATTGCATTTTCACATGCAATAATGTTCATTGGCTCTTTGTTTCCATCTGCCATACGTTTCTCAATTGCTGCTGCGATCGTAGGAGCGATACGAGGTAAAATAACAAGACCAACAGCTGTTGTTACGAGGTCAGCACTTGCGATTTCATCTACTGCTTCTGGTTTTGTAGAATTTACACCACTGATGTTTTCAATTTTCTGATCTTCACATTCCACGTCCATTACATGAACTGTGTATGTTTTATCTTCATTAATTTTATCGATAATCTTATCTACAACGTCTGCAAACACTACATGATAACCGGACTGACTAAGTAAAGCTCCAATAAAACCACGACCGATATTACCTGCTCCAAACTGAACTGCCTTTTTCATAATCTGACTCCTTCTTTCTTAATCTAAGCTTCGGGATAGTCCCGATGTTATTTTTGCTGTATATATTTCCCTATAAAAGTTATAATTATAAGCTATAAAATATCTGATATGGATTAGAAAAATTTTTTCTAATCTCCGTATAATAACCAGTCAACGCTTAAATCTATTAACTTGCCATTATACGGAATATCATTTTTACTTAATTTGATTACTCACTTTTGTTATCTATCTTAACCAAAAGTTTTCATGATTGTGTCAATGTCAGCGTTCTTTTTCAGTGTTTCGAGAAGTTCTTCGTCTTCAAGACTTGCTACGATGTTTCCGAGAATCTCAAGATGCTCATCACCAACACCTGCAATACCAATTACGAGATATGCTTTCTCATCACCAAAGTCAACACCTTCCGGATACTGCATTACTACAATACCAGATTTCTTAACAGTTTCTTTTGCGTTGGATGTTCCGTGAGGGATCGCAACTCCCATACCCATGTATGTAGATACCATATTTTCACGGTCAACCATTGCCTGAATATAATCTTCATTTGCGAAGCCAAGGTCACATAAAAGCTGACCTGCTGCACGAATTGCTGTTTCTTTATCTACGCTCTTTAAGCCTGTTTTGATACCTTCTTTTTTAAGAACGGCTTTTTTCTCTTTCTTTTCTTCTTTTACTTCAGGTTCTGCTTCTACTGCAGGCGCTGGTGCGGATGTACCATTTGCACGTCCCTCTAACTCTGCATAGAATGTATCAAGGTTAGGGTCCTGAAGGAAGTTTCCGATTGCTACTAATCTTGCCTGTGGTGCGCTCTTAACTGCACGATCCTGTAAAATATACTGGCATACAACTACGTCTGCATCAGCAGGAACATTATCTACGGATGTATTTGTTACTGTAATTCCAAGATTTAAAGGTTTAATACGATTTCTGAACTTTGTTGCTCCCATTGCGGAAGATCCCATACCAGCATCACATGCGAAAACGATTTTCTTAATGTCGTCTGTTTTAACATCTGCTCCGGAAAGAACTTCTGTTGTCTGTCCTTTGGACTCAGCTTTCATGTCACTTGTCTTTTTCTGTGCATCTTCAAGACTCTTGCTTCCTGCCATCTTAACGATTGGAGAAGAAACTAAGAAAGATACTCCTGCTGCGATCAGAACACCAAGTGCTGTGATTACGATAGAACTCTTTGGTGACATTGACATAAATGCGATGATGGAACCAGGTGCGGCAGGACCTACAAGACCTGCTTTTGTAATACTGTAGAAAAGGATTGCACAGATATTACCTGCGATTGGTCCAACAATTACTAATGGGTTCATAAGGATGTATGGGAAGTAAATCTCATGGATACCACCGAAGAAGTGAATGATAATTGCTCCTGGTGCGGAATCCTTTGTTGCTTTATCCTTAGAAAATGCCCAGTATGCACACAGAAGTCCAAGTCCAGGACCTGGGTTAGCCTCTAACATATACATGATAGACTTACCAGCTTCTGCTGCCTGTTCAATTCCGATAGGAGTAAAAATACCGTGGTTGATTGCGTTGTTTAAGAATAATACCTTCGCTGGCTCGATAAAGATTGCTGCGAGTGGAAGAAGGTTATGGTTTACAAGGATTTCAACTCCACCTTTTAATACTACAAGTACGGCACTCATGAAAGGTCCGACTGCATAGTAACCAATAATAGCTAAAATCATACCTAAGATACCGATGGAGAAATTATTGATTAACATCTCAAATCCGGCTGGCATTCTTCCGTCCATTGCCTGGTCAAACTTCTTAATAACAAAACCAGCTAAAGGACCCATTACCATAGCACCCATCAGCATTGGATAATCAGGTGCTCCGACGATTGCTCCGACTGTTGCAATGGCACCGATTACTCCACCTCGATCTCCACCGACTAACTTACCACCCTGGAATGCAATCAGAAGTGGAAGTAAATAATTAAGCATTGGTGAATTTAAATTTGCAAGCTGTGCATTTGGAAACCATCCTTTTTCAATAAATAATGCTGTGATGAAGCCCCATGCAATGAATGCTCCGATGTTTGGCATTACCATTGAACTAAGGAACTTACCAAAACGTTGTACTGCGTTTTTCATGTTACATATCTCCTCTCTTTTTGCCCCTCCCCTTTGGCTTAATACCTGTCTCCATTCTTATGTTTTGCCTCCGGCTTTGGGATATTGACACTGTGCTTTTTTTGCACAGCCCTTGTTTTCTATGTCTCTATTGTAAAGCACAAAATGCCAAAATTCAAAGGAATGATACCGCAACTTTGTCGGTAAGACTTCCCGACAAGCTGTCACTTTGTCATCAATATATCCAATTTATGTGCCGCTCTTTTGTGCATTTTCACAAGAAGCATTTATCAGTAAAATATTGTATAATAAGAAGGAGAATAGGAAAGGAAGAAAAAATTATGCAGCTTACACCACGCGCAGATAAAATAATCCGCATTTTGCTCCGCTTTTCACCGGACAATCCCGTGACAATCGGTATCATTTCAGAAGAACTCGGTGTCAGCGACCGCTCCGTTCAGCGTGAACTGCCAACCGTTGAAAAATGGATGAAGCATAATGGCTTTTGCTTTGTACGCAAACGAAGTGTAGGACTTTTAATCAATGAGACACCGGAAAGATTAGAGGAGCTCGCCGCTCTTTTAGATGAAAAAGATACCAATAGTTCCGCTCCTGCGGATAACCGGCCGGAAAGACTGACCATTTTATGTCATGATCTTCTCCTTGCAGAAGAACCGATTAAATCTTACTATTTTACAGAAAAGTTTGAGATTTCTGAGGGAACACTTACTGCTGACCTTAACCAGATTGAAACCTGGTTTACCAAGTATCAGCTAGAGCTCATCCGCCGTCCGGGACTTGGTATATTTATAGAAGGAACAGAGATTGCAAGAAGACAGGCATTGACTTCTTTCATATGTAAACAGGTAAATGAACATCACTCCATTGGTAATCTTCAAGACGAAAAGTTCCTGTCAAGCCGACATTTTATTGATGAGATTGACGGCGAAGTTATGGCACAGGTCAATCACATTCTCGCCGGCTGTCAGAAGCAACTCAACATGCAGCTTTCCGACAACGGATATTTACATTTGCTCGTATACACTTCTCTCTGTGTCCAGCGAATGCAAAAAGACCAGTTTATCAAGGACATCAAACAGTCTTATGCAGAAATATCCATCCAGCCGGAATATGCTGTTTCCGAATATATTATGAAGGAATTGCGCCAGTTTTTCCATTTATCTATTTCTGTCGATGAGACAATCTATATGGCGGTCTTTATTTCCGGGCAGCGTATCTGGCCATCCGGCAGCAAAGATTTAACCGATATAAGAAACCTTGACGTGCATCAGATCACTTTGTCCGTTATAAAAAAGGTCAGCGAGATTTTGCACATTAACTTTATGAAGGACAACCGACTTCTCACTGAATTAAGTGGACATATCCAGCCAACTATCGCCAGACTCCGCGCCGGAATTCCTGTAGAGAATCCATTATTAAGGGAATTTCAGGAAAGTTATCCTTCTGTATACAAGGCTTGTGAAGAGGGACTTTCTCTCCTTTGCCCAGTTCTTGGCATAAAAAAAGTTCCTGCCAGCGAAATTGGTTTTATTACCCTTTATTTCACAATGGCAATGGAACGTATTGAAAAAGAAATTAAGAAGCTTTCTGTCATGATTGTCTGCCCTACCGGAATCGGAAGCTCCAGACTTCTCACCGAAAGCCTGAAAAAAGAATATCCAGAACTTGATATCCGTGGTATAACTTCCGCTTTTGAACTTGATAATATCCGCTTACAGTCAGAGGGAATCAATCTCGTTATCTCCACCGTAAAGTTAGAGATTGCCTATCCATACCTTCACGTTAATCCAATATTAACCCGCCAGGACAAGATACTGCTTGACTCCCGTATCAAAGTACTTCAGGAGCAAAAACGACAGGCACAGGAAGAAGAAATCAAAGCACCAGAAACACCTTCTAATTCTGCTATCTGCCGCAAAGACGTAGAATTTCTCTCTGCTATCGGAAGCGAAATCTATGAATTACTCGGAAATATTTACATTAATCAGGCTCCAATCCTGAAAAACAGAGATGAGATTATCTCCTACTGTTCTTCCCTGTATGCCGACACTTCCGAAATGCAGACACATTTATATAAAATATTAAAGGACAGAGACAACCTTGCTGACACGTATATTAAACCATTTCAGGCTCTGCTTCTCCATGGGAGAAGTGAAGAGATTACTTCCTCCTGCTTCGGTTATGTCCGGCTTGAACCACCGATTTATGAAAAGGGCCATATTATCCGAGGGGCTATTGTTTCCCTGATTCCTTCCGGAACTGCCAGTGAGGTGGCTGCTCCGGTTACAAGCGAGGTTATTGGGGCATTACTGGAGGAACCAAAACTGTTAAAGGCACTGCAGAGTTTGAATAAGGAGGATTTTGCGAAACAGCTTGAGGATGTGCTGCTGAGATTTTATAAATCAACAGTACAAACACGGTTGCATTTGAAAACCACAAGTGGGGAAAAAGTGTGAATAGTAATTTGTTAAGCTAAACAGACACATCCAAAGCACAGCCCTCTGTGAATCAAATAATCCTTATTTGTGGTCTGGAAGCAAGTATTGGATACGAGCGCAAAAGCGAACATTCAACATGCCTCGACGAAAGTCACAAATAAGGATTATTTGATTCATAAAGGGTGTTTCTTTAATCTGCTGAACCAGATTTAAGATAAAAGAAATCTTTCTGTTGATCGTCTTTCCCAAAGAGATTATTGTATTCCAGCAAATTATACTGGTGTATTAAATCATAATATGGAGATTTTTCATCATCTATCTCGTAAAACTTTCCATTTTTATCCCAATATCCTATCGCATTGATTGCCGGAATTTCTTCCCTGAGTTTTGTGAGGAAGTTAAGATAACCTGTTTTCTCAATTCCTGCTACTTCTGCAAGGTAGGTAGAGAGATAAT
Organism: bacterium; assembly: GCA_963600375.1. Lineage (GTDB taxonomy): Bacteria > Bacillota > Clostridia > Lachnospirales > Lachnospiraceae > Anaerobutyricum. The sequence goes on from CAVCBH010000246.1 coordinate 10,190, forward strand.
TGTTACTGGTGCGTTCTACTGTCTGTTCCGGTATATCATAGTTGGCCCAGATCAGGAATGGTACTTTGTAAAGCTGCTCTAAATCTTCTCCTTCTAACTTCTGGATATCTGTATGAAGCAGGCGGTTATAAAAGCTTTCTTCCAAGTCTGGCTGATGGTCTCCGAAAAATACGATAACAGTTGGTTCATCTACTTTTTCAAAATAGTGAACGAGTTCTTTTAAGGCATTGTCAGACATTTTTATCATATTCAAATACTGTTCTGCCTTAGAATAGGATTGCAGGTCCCCCTGTATCTGCACATCATCTCCTGTTTCTAACGTGCTTCCATCATAGCTTCCGTGGTTCTGCATCGTTACATTGAACAGGTAAAATGGCTTGTCTTTATCCGTTCGGTTCTCATAAAGACTAATGAGCTTTTTATAGTCTTCTGAATCGGTAATATGATAATTGACTGTATCCGTGAATACAGAAAAATTATCAGAAGTATAGAATTTATCAAATCCCATAAGCGGATAAACCTTATATCGACTATATCCTGTCTTATAAAATGGATGCAATGCATAACATGGGCTATATCCCTGATCTTTTAATGTGTGTGTCAGACCTGCTGTTTTACTTCGCAGAAAAAGCTGATATGGTACAGAGTTATCCGGCAGAAACGCAAGCGTATTTCCCGTCATGAACTCAAACTCTGAATTGGCAGTATTTCCACCAAATACGGAGGAGTATGTATAACCCTTAATCGTATTTTTCGTTAATTTACGGAAAAATGGCATATAATCCTGAGATACCTGCAAGTCTCCTACTGCTTTTAAGTCTGCAAAGGATTCGTTCATAACAACAATGACATTTGGCTTTTTGGTTGTTGCAGCCTTATCCTGCGTGTTTGTTATTTGCGATTTCTCCGTTGCAGTCTGTGATTGTGTTGTTGCAGTTTGTGACTGGGTAGTCGAAGTCTGTCCATCTACTGCTTGTGTGTTGGCTGTCGAAGAGGTATTACCTGTAGCTGTCGTTGTAGTTGTACCATCTGATGCTGTATCTGCATCACTCTCCGTATACTGTTTTGTAATCTTTTTCACCGCACTCACAGAATAACCTTCCGGCTGTGTTACATGAAGATAACCAAATGTTCGCATTGTCGTAAGCAATGTTCCATAATACCTATACTTATACTGTGGACGATACACACGGAAATCAACGCCGATATTTTCCAGATAATCGCTATATACATATACCTGCGTAAATCCGGCAAATATCATACAGGACACGATTGCGTAAATGATTCTTCCCTTCCATTTAAAAAGTTTTACTTTATCGAGTTTTAAAAGAAGGGCAACCAGTACAAGTGCCATCAAAAAATACTCTGCCGTATCGACATCAATCTGCACCTGATACGTATTTGCTACCGAAACTGCCGTCACAAATGAATAAATATCCGATGCGATAAATGACATGCTTCGAAATAATGTCAGCTCATAATTGAAAATTCCAAATACAGCTGTGACAATGATCATGCAGACAGATGCCCCTCTGATGCTGTTAAATATCAGCAGAAAGAACACGTAAATTACATAGTAAACGATAATATCCAGTATCAGATACAAAAATGGAATACTGAAAATTGGTACCCAAAACTGTGCATCATTATAAAATTCCAGCCATAAAAAAGCGATAAATGGTGTGGCAATTCCTGCAATATACGTCAGAATCTTGTTCACATCTGCGGAAAAATGTATTTTTTTCACTGTCAGAAATACAAGCACTGCCCACAGACCACCACAGATAATCAGAGAATCTGCATAAAACCGATCAAAAAAATTCGGGGCTTCTGGATTATAATACAGATCCGGCTGTGCAAAAAAGGCAACTGCCAGCAGGATATCTAAAACCAGCAAGAAATTTCTTCCATTCTTCCCCTTAAAGAAATCTCTGATTCCTGCCTTTCTCTTTTTTAATTTATTCATGTTAATTCATTCCAACCTTTCATTTTTTCTTCCCCTCATTTCGAAGAAAAAACTTTTTTCATGCGTCTCCTTAATTTCCTAAATAATTAATATTTAATCAAAAATCTTTCTTCCCATCTTGCAGAAAAAATATGCCATTAACTGTGCTCTTCCGGAAAATTTTTCATTTTCCAGTAATTTTTTCAGTTGCTTTCTATCTGCAAATAGTGGCTGTATATATTCATCTGCTTCGGTATGTGGATCAAATTTTCCTTCTACTTCTGCCATAACAACCCATGCAGAGGAATCGCTTAAATCTGGGGCAGCATAGGCTGGTGGAAGTATTTTGCAGATTTTTTTAATATGAAGTCCTGTTTCTTCTCTGAGTTCCCGCCCGGCACATTCTTCCACAGATTCACCTTCTTCGGAATGTCCTGCTGGCATATTATAGATAGACTGATTTACTCCCATACGAAACTCTCGCAAGAGTAACAGTTCTTCTCCTCGAAATCCAACAATAACAACACCCGAGGCTTTCTGTCCAATCTCTTCTGGCTTCTCGTAATTGAAGTTACTTACCATTTCATAAAGCTTTTCATCGCCTTCGGTGTTAGTGTAATTCAATGTATAACTTTTGAGGAAACGTGTATCACGGTTTTTGGTCATAAAATTCAGTACAGGAACTTTCTTTTCTCTCATAAATAAATCCTTTCTAATTTCTGTTTTGCTGCTGGCAAAGAAGACGCTTCCAAAGAGAGACACTATCCTATATCTGTGACTCTATCACTGTGGGTTGAATGTTCGCTTACACGCTCGCATTCAATCCTCGTTCTAAGGCCACAGATATAGGATAGTGTCTCTCTTTGGAAGCTGATTTTGGCTGCTGGAGTAAAATCAGATTTGGGAAATTCCTTTTAATTCAAATTTGTCGATTTGAAAAGAAACACGGAAAAATCTGAATTTCATGTTGGGGTGAATTTGGGGAATCTCCAGAAGGCTGTGATTTCACTTGAAACAGCCGCTGCGAAAGTTTTTTGTCGGATTACTCAAAGAGCATGAGAAAGAACCATCAAGAAATTTATTAAATTTTCAGGGGCTTCTCGCTAATTCTTCAAGCAATCCGACTTCAACTTTAAATCACTCCAAAATCAGATTCGAAAATCCTCAAATCCTTTCAGAATTGAATTCTGCTTTCACATGACTAGAGCGTGTCTGAAAAATGCTTTCTGCAAGATGTGCATCACAATTTGTGGG
>CAVCBH010000247.1:0-2364 GCA_963600375.1 bacterium
TCATGCTTCTCAGCAGTGATACCTGTTAATGGCTGGAACCAGTGAGTGAAATGTGTTGCTCCCTTTTCAAGAGCCCATTCTTTCATCTCATGAGCAACAATATCTGCTACTTCAGGGTCAAGTTCTGCACCTGCATCGATTGTAGCTTTCATCTTCTTATATGCAGCTTTTGGAAGTCTTTCCTTCATTACTGCGTCATTAAAAACATTGGAACCAAAAATTTTCTTCACATCTGTTTTCATAATTATTACATCCTTTCATGTGTATTCTTCTCATCGACAATTACTATTTCTGCCCGTAGGTCAAAAAATGTAAAAAGGCGTCCGAGAATCCTTACGATTCGCGAACGCCATTGTTCTCATCAAGATTAAATTATTTACTTTTCGCAATTGCTAAATATAAAATACCCCGATTTCTTAAAAAATGCAAGTAGTTTTTCTTTTTTTTCTCACTTTCATGAAATTAGACAAAAATAACTTGAGTTTATAAAGCAAATTCCTATATTTTCAACAATTAGCTTCTTTTGCGCTTAATTTTATTAATTCAATCAAAAGTTCCTAACAAAAAAAGTCCCTGCAAAAACCTTGACAATATGTTGTTTTTGGTTTTTGCAGGGACTGGCGTCCGGTTATCCAGCTGAGTGTTTTGTAAAATTCTTACTAATAATTGAATTTCTCAGCAAAGTAATCCTTCAAATCTTCAATTTTAATTCTTTCCTGTTCCATAGTGTCACGGTCACGTACAGTAACAGCACCGTCTTCTACAGAATCAAAGTCATAAGTAATACAGTAAGGAGTACCGATCTCATCCTGACGGCGGTATCTCTTACCGATATTTCCTCTGTCATCAAATTCGCAGTTATAAATCTTGCTTAATTCATGGTAAATCTTCTCAGCACCTTCGTTAAGCTTCTTAGAGAGTGGTAAAACACCAATCTTAACTGGTGCGATTGCCGGATGGAAATGCATAACATTTCTAGTCTCACCATCTTTAATCTCTTCTTCATCATATGCAGCACATAAGAATGCTAATGTTACGCGGTCTGCACCTAATGATGGCTCGATAACATAAGGGATATACTTTCTCTTCTCTGCATCATCAAAGTAAGTAAGATCCTGTCCGGATACTTCCTGATGGCAACTAAGGTCATAATCTGTACGGTCAGCAATACCCCATAATTCTCCCCATCCAAATGGGAATAAGAATTCGATATCACTTGTTGCTTTAGAGTAGAAAGATAACTCTTCTTTATCATGGTCACGGATTCTTAATTCTTCGTCTTTTAATCCAAGGTCTTTTAACCAGTTTACACAGAAATCCTTCCAGTATGCAAACCACTCTAAATCTGTATCTGGCTTACAGAAAAATTCAAGCTCCATCTGCTCAAATTCTCTTGTACGGAAAGTAAAGTTACCTGGTGTGATCTCGTTACGGAAAGACTTACCGATCTGTCCGATACCAAATGGAATCTTCTTCCGGGAAGTACGGGCAACATTCTTAAAGTTAACGAAGATACCCTGTGCTGTCTCCGGTCTTAAATAAACCGTATTCTTTGCGTCTTCTGTAACACCCTGGAAGGTCTTAAACATCAGATTAAACTGTCTGATATCTGTAAAGTTATGCTCTCCACAGCTTGGACATGGCACATTATTATCATCGATAAATGCCTTCATCTTTTCCTGAGACCATCCATCTACAGAAGATTCTAACCCGATATCATGTTCCTGTGCAAAATCTTCGATAATCTTATCCGCACGGAATCTTTCTTTACATTCTTTACAGTCCATTAATGGGTCAGAGAAACTGCCAAGATGTCCGGAAGCTACCCATGTCTGTGGGTTCATCAAAATTGCACAGTCAACACCTACGTTATATGGGCTTTCCTGAATGAACTTCTTCCACCATGCCTTCTTTACGTTGTTCTTTAATTCTACACCAAGATTTCCATAGTCCCAGGTATTCGCCAGACCACCATAAATTTCAGAGCCTGGGTATACAAAACCTCTTGCTTTTGCAACTGCAATAATCTTGTCCATTGTTTTTTCCATGACACTTTTACCTCATTTTTCTTTATTCGATATATTTTCGCCTTTTATTCTACCCTGTCTTTTCCACCATTGCAAGTCCTTTTTGTCTGACAGTAGAAACTTCCGCAAAAAAATGACTGAACTTTCTGTGAAGAACACAGCCATTGAATTACCGAGTATCTGCTTTGTGATTCTTTATATCGTAGATTCGGGATAGTTTCATTCTACCTTTACAGCCACCTTCTTAAGATTATACGACTATATAAAAAATGTATTATAGTATGTCTAGAGCGTGTCTGAAAAATGCTTTCTGCAAGATGTGCATCACAATTTGCGG
>CAVCBH010000248.1:0-2989 GCA_963600375.1 bacterium
TGCCTGTATTCTCAAATGCGTTATATGGCTGGACAGTATCTTTCAGACCTCCTGTCTCTCTGACAATCGGAACTGCACCATATCTCATAGATATAAGCTGGGTAAGTCCACATGGTTCAAATCTTGATGGAACCAACAGTGCATCACATCCCGCATAAATATTATGAGCCACATTTTCATTGTAAGCAATATAGGCACAGAAACTGCCTTTGTATTTATTCTCATAGTAACGGAAAGTATCTTCATACTGGGAATCACCCGTACCAAGGACAACTACCTGTGTATTTCCATCCATGATACCTGGGATTACGTCATTTACAAGATCAAGTCCTTTCTGGTTTGTGAGACGGGAAATGAGACCGATTACCATCTTATTCTCATCTATATCCAAACCCAGGGATTCCTGAAGTGCTTTCTTATTTGCTTTTTTATTCTTTATCGCTGATTCTGTATCATAATCAGCGGCTAACAGCTTATCTGTCGCCGGATTCCAGATATCCGTATCGATGCCATTTACAATTCCCAAAATCTTATTCTGGTGATATCTTAAATGTTCTTCAAGTCCCTCACCATACTCCTCTGTCTGAATCTCCCAGGCATAGGTATTACTTACGGTTGTCACTTTATTTGAATACGTAATGCCACCTTTTAACATATTGGCATCAAGCCAGTTCTGAATCATGCAGTCTTTATTAAATACATAATCAGGAAGTCCTGACCAGTACTGAATCGTTTCTCTGTCATAAACGCCCTGGAATCTCAGATTATGTATTGTGAGTACTGCAATTGCACGTCCCACGTTCGTATCACTAAAGCAGGTTCTTAAATAAAGTGGTACTAGTGCTGCCTGCCAGTCATGACAATGTACTACGTCCGGAGTCCAATCCAGATAATTAAGTGCAGCAAGCGCAGCCTTGCCAAAATAGCAGAACTTTGGAATATCATCTATAAGGTTTGTATAAGGATCCCCCCAGGAGAAGAACTCATCATTGTCTATAAAATCATAGACAACACCATCTTCCTGATATTCCATAATCCCTACATAATACTGTTTTCCATCCGCACAAAGATCCATATAGAAAGAGCCTCTGTATTCCATCTTTTCCTGAAATTTCTGAGGGATACACTTATATCTTGGCAAAATTACCTTAACATCCAGATTTAACTTTGCCAAAGCCTTTGGAAGCGCAGACATTACATCTCCCAGTCCACCAGTCTTAACAAATGGATAACACTCTGAACCAATAAACGCAACACTTCTTCTTGGACCTAAATCCGGCTGTTCTACTGAAATTTCCTGCTTAACAACAGTCTTTGGTTCAACTGCAGGCTGTTTAACTGAAGCCTTTTCTGCAACTTTTGCTTTCTTAGTAGCAGCCTTTGTAGAAATCTTTGATTTAGTTGTTTCCTTCTTTGCCGTAGTCTTTGCTTCTGCCGCTTTCTTCTTTGCTGGAGTTTTTGCCTCCACCACTCCTTCTTCTTTTGCTACAGTCTTCGGCTCAGCTGCTGTCTCCTTAACTGGAGCCTTCACTTCAGCTTCTGCTTTTGTGACAGAAGTATTTTTTACTGTCGAACTATTTTTAGCCGTTGTCTTTTTTGTAGTAACTTTTTTAGCCATATCTCTTCTCCAATCCACAAAATAGTATTATACATATTATAATTTTAACAAATAATACAACTATAGTCAATTGAGGAAGTCCTGATTTGCAGGACTAGAGCCTGTTTGAAAAATTCGAGAGAAAATGCTGAAGAAACAGAGATGTCAGAGAATTAAATTTCATGGAATTGACACGCAAATTAACGAAGAAAATGCTGAATTTTAGAGCAGGGATTGAATGCAGGCCTTTCGGCGAACATTCAATCCACAGCAACAGAGTCACAAATATAGGGTACTTCTCTTTTGGGGAGTGTCTACCTTACCTGCGGTAAACCAGAAACCTACTCTTCCTCCCAGTTATGATATACTGCCTGTACATCATCATCCTCATCGAGTAAATCCAATGTACGATTAAGATTCTTAATATCCTCTGCATCTGTCAATGTTACATAATTATCCGGAATCATTGTTACCTCTGCTGATGCCATTGGTACGCCCTCTTTTTCAAGTGCTTCTCTTACTTCACCAAATGCATCCGGATCTGTAGTGATTTCATAGCTGTCATCTTCTTCTACGAAATCTTCTGCTCCAGCATCTAATGCAAGCATCATGAACTCATCTGGGTCTGTCTCGTATTCTTCCTTGGATACGATGATCTGTCCCTTTTTCTGGAACATGAAAGATACACAACCTGTTGTTCCGATGTTTCCATGTCCTTTTGTAAATGCAGAACGAACGTTAGCTGCTGTACGGTTCTTGTTATCTGTTAATGTCTCTACGATGATAGCGATTCCGTTAGGACCGTATCCTTCGTATGTATTCTGTACATAGTTTACGGAGTTCGCATCTCCGGCAGCTTTCTTAATACCTCTTTCGATAGTATCGTTAGGCATATTGTTAGATTTTGCTTTCGCGATTACATCACGGAGCTTACTGTTATTTGCTGGGTCTGGACCGCCTTCTTTTACTGCTACTGCAATTTCACGCCCGATTACGGTAAAAATTTTACCCTTTGCAGCATCATTTTTCTCTTTTTTGTGTTTAATGTTCGCAAACTTGGAATGTCCTGACATTTTATCTTCTCCTCACTTCTCTATAATATTTAAATACTTTTTTATAGGCATAACTTTTCTAAGTTTATCACCGTTTTATTATGTAGTCAAGTGTTCTGGCTTTATATTTCCAGTCTAAACACTCTATAAAACCTTATATATCTACTTTTACTTTTTGAATATTTTCCTTGCAACTCAAATTTTCCCCATCTTTCTATAGAACCTTTGTAACATCTCCACCTATAGGATTTTTTTAGTGGGATCCCTTTAGAGGTGGGAAATTAAATGCTAGAGCGTGTCTGAAAAATCATTCCTGCAATCTGCACACCTCAATTTACGG
>CAVCBH010000249.1:0-21887 GCA_963600375.1 bacterium
TACCGTAAATTGAGGTGTGCAGATTGCAGGAATGATTTTTCAGACACGCTCTAGCTTATTTTCTTTTAAATAAAGAGTTAAATAAAAAACAGTCGGCGTAATCTTTAATCTTCATGTTACGCCGACTGCTTTTTAAACAATTCCGTTCTTTTCTCTTCTATTGTTTTATTTATTCTACAACTTCTTCAGATGCTTTCTCTTCTACTGCTTCTTCTTTTTCCAGTTCATCCTCTTCTTCTTCATCGAAGAAATCATCATCAAAGTCATCATAGTCGTCATCAATATCTTCTAAATAATCTGGAGAAAGATATTTATAAACTACGGCTGCGATTCCTGCAACTGCTGCTACTGCTCCGATAATTGCCAGAACCCATAAAACTTTCTTGGATTCGTCTTTCTTATCGTTGCTCATTAATTCTGATAACTTTGCAACTCCGAGTAATTCATCAATATTTTTCATTGTGCAAATCCTCCTTATTGATTTTGTATTTAGTATATCATGAGAGAAGGAACTTTACCAACAAAATTTTTTTCTATTTAAATTCATTAAGAACAGACGCCAGGGAACCAAAGAATCTATATTTGTGGCCAGGGAGCAAGTGTTGGATGCGAGCGGGCAAGCGAACATTCAACACGCCGCGACGAAAGTCACAAATATAGATTCTTTGGTTCCCTGACTTCGTCTGTTATTCGCCTAATGAATTAACCAGTAACCTTCTTCAATTTGGCGAACGATGCAAACATTTTTTTGCGTCCTACTCGATCAAATTCCACCGCCACTTCAAAGTCGCGGCCTCCTTTGGTGATTTCCTGTACGGTTCCAAGTCCAAACTTGATATGTTTTACACGGTCTCCTACCTGATAATCCAGTTCACCTACTGGTTTTACTTTAAAGTCACTCAGATTGTACGGTTTGCTGCTGCCTGCGCCGTACTGATATTTTACCGGGCGTTCTGCCTTTTTTACTTCGCGGTGTTCGGAAGCACTTTTCTTCATATCAAGATATTCGGAAGGAATCTCATCAATGAAACGAGAATGTCTGTTATACTGTGTCTGTCCACGCAACATTCTTCTCTTGGCTGCACTTAAGAACAGTCTTTCCTTCGCTCTGGTGATACCTACGTAGCAAAGGCGGCGTTCTTCTTCTATTTCTGATTCATCTCCAGATAACATTGCTCCAAAGCCTGGGAAAACGCCTTCTTCCATTCCGCCAAGGAAAACGTTATTAAATTCCAGACCTTTTGCATTATGAAGCGTCATAAGGAGTACTTTATTATTCTCTTCTTCTAAGTTATCAATTCCCGCATTCAGAGTGTACATATCTTTTTCTGCAAGGAAGTCACGAAGATTCGGATTTTCTTCCTCTTCTTCATAATAGGCGATATCATTAAAGAGTTCTTCAATATCCTCTAAACGACTTATGGATTCGTCCGTTCCTTCCGCTTCTAATTCTGCCCTGTACTGCGTTACATCAAGGATGTATTCTAACAGTTCACTGATTTCATGCTCTCTGCTATACTCTCTGAAATCTTCTATCATTTCTGCAAATTTATGAAGCTTTGCAAGTGCTCTTGCCACTTCTGGAATCTCATCTGCATTAAATACTGCATCAAGGAAACTCATCTGGTTAAGGATTGCAAATTCCTGCAAACGATTGATCGTCGTCTGACCGATTCCCCGCTTTGGAACATTGATAATTCGTTTTACGGAAAGATCGTCCATTCCGCTGTCCACAACCTTCAGGTAACTCATCAAATCCTTAATTTCTTTTCTGTCATAGAAGCTGATTCCTCGTACAATTGCGTATGGAATATTCTTTTGTTTTAACTTTTCCTCAAAAATACGGGACTGGGCGTTCGTTCTGTATAAAATCGCCATATCTTTATATTCTACTCCACGCATGGAAAGGAAGTTGATCGTAGAAACAACTCCTTCTGCCTCCTCATATTCCGTGTCATATTGTTTGAAATGAACCAGCTCACCTTTCTGATTCTCTGTCCAGAGTTTCTTCTCTTTTCTTCCTTTATTATTGGCGATCACTCCATTTGCTGCATTTAAAATATTCTGCGTGGAACGATAATTCTGCTCCAAACGAATGACCTGTGCATCTGGAAATACCTTTTCAAAGTTTAAAATATTATAAATATTTGCTCCTCTGAATTTATAAATGGACTGATCATCATCTCCGACAACGCAGAGATTTCTGTATTTTTTCGCAAGAAGACTAACTAAAAGGAACTGTACCGTATTGGTATCCTGATACTCATCCACCATAATATACCGAAAACGATCCTGATAATGCTCTAATACTTCTGGATTTGTCTGGAACAAATCTACCATTTTTACAAGCAAATCATCAAAATCTAATGCATTGTTCTCTTTCAAGCGCTTCTGATAACGCTCATAAATATCGGCAATTCTCTGATTACGGAAGTTGCTTCCATATTCGTTACGGTAATCAAGTGGAGACTTGTATTCATTCTTTGCAGAAGAAATCTCTGACATAACAGAACGTTCTGGAAACTGCTTTGTATCAATCTTCATCTCTTTCATAACTTCTTTCATGAGAGACTTCTGATCACTCGCATCATAAATAGTAAAGTTTCTGTCATATCCTAATAAGTCAATGTGTCTTCGCAAAATACGGCTGCATGTCGCATGAAAAGTGCTGATCCATATATCTTCAGAACCATAACCTACCAATGCATCTACCCTCTCCCGCATCTCCTGCGCCGCTTTGTTGGTAAATGTTATCGCAAGGATATTCCACGGAACTACTCCTTTTTCTTCTATTAGATATGCAATACGGTGTGTCAAGGACCTTGTCTTTCCTGATCCTGCACCTGCAAGCATTAAAAGAGGCCCCTCCGTGCAGAAGACCGCCTCTCTTTGTTCGTTATTTAAAGTATCATAAATACTCATTATTCAACCTTTCTAAACCATTGTATCAACATATTACTATTTCTGTCTTACTTATCTGTATTATTTATCTATATGATTTATTTTACTTTATCATTCAGCTTTATTATTCAGCTTTATTATTCAGCTTTATCCCCCTGTCAATACACTGGCATATTGACAGGGGGATAAAGTATATTCCTATACTAATTTTTGTCCGCAGTTTGGACAGAACTTACTTCCCTCTGTCTTCTGACCACAGTTTGGACAGAAGTTTGGCATAGTACCTGTACCTTCTGGCTGTCCTGTTGCCTGATTTGGCGCACTTGAAGCTACATTCTGTGCCTGCCCCTGAGACATGTTCTGATTATTCTGTCCCTGCATAGTATTTTGCATCTGATTTACCATCTGCTGGCCCATCATCATTCCCATCTGCATGGAAGCCATGTCTGTTGCCATATTGTTACCGCTGCCATTATTACTGGCATTCGTCATCGCATCAATCATTGCCATCTGCTGATATCTTCCCATATCACCAACCATGCTCTGACTCGCCACCTTCGTTACCATCTTCTGGACTTCTTCCGGATAGCTTACAGAATCAATCTGAAAACCGGTTGCAACAAGGCCAATCTTTTGTATCTCTGTATCCAGCTCACCTAAGATTCCCTGAGAAATCTCCATAGCATTCGCCTGAATATTAAACATATCCTTTCCTTCACGAACAATCCAGCGAAGAAGAAGCTGATTAAGCATGGAAAGTACACGTTCTCTTACTTCATCTGTTGTATACTGCTTCTTGACACCAACTACTTTGTCAATAAGCATCTGATAATCTCCTACCTTGAACTGGAATGTTCCGTTCGCACGAATTGGCATTCCACCTGGCAGAGCCTCTGTCGGAAGATTCACAGCCTGCCTGGTTCCCCACTTCATGGTAAATTCCTTCGTATTAATAAAAATTACCTCAGCGCGGATTCCACTGTTAAATCCAAATTTAAATCCTTTCAGTGTAGAGAGGAATGGAATGATATCGGATTCTATATCATAATTTCCTTCTTTTTCAAAAACACCTTCTGTAACACCATTGTATAAAAAAATAGCATCCTGACCTGGACGAATAATTAAACGGGAGCCTTTTTTAATCTCACTGTTATTCCATTTATAAAAAATAACATCATCTCTGTATTCTTCCCACTCTATTACATTAGCAAGCTGACTTTTGAATAATCCCATGATTTACCTCCTTGCACTTCTATACTATTCGATTCGAAAGTACATTCTTCGTTACATATTTTACATTTGCTGTCAAAAGACAACTATATATTTCATTATACATTACTTTCCTGACCTTGTCACTTATGAGATGCATTTTATTTTTCCTGATATTTTCCCTTGCTATATAGTAATAAAAACTATATAATATAGTTACACAAACATTTGTATATATACTAAGAATACATCAAATATATGGAGGTACCATTTTGGATAATTATAAAGACTGGCTGTATGCCTTATTAAAAACAGAACCGATTCCTCCGGAAGATATCCCGGACATCGGATTATATATGGATCAGGTAACGACATTAATGGATACAAGATTAGCTGGTTCCAAGCGCTATCCTGACGATAAGATTCTCACGAAGACAATGATCAATAACTACACGAAGAATCATCTTCTCCCACCTTCTGATAAGAAAAAGTATTCCAGAGAACATGTTTTTCTTCTGATCATGATTTATTACTTAAAGAATATGCTGTCCATTTCAGATATTCAGAGCCTGCTTGAACCACTCTCTGATAAATACTTTCCGGAGAATGAAGATAACGGGCTTTCCCTTTCCGATATTTACAGGAAGATTATTGATGATAATGCAAAAAATGAAGAAGCAATCACAGAAGATATTATAAAAACCTGGGAGCGAAGCCGGAATTCTTTTGCAGAACATTCCCCTTCCAAAGAAGAATCGGAATATCTTGATGATTTTTCTTTTATCTACCAGCTTGGATATGATATCTATATTCGAAAACAGATTATTGAGAAGTTGATTGATAAACGGCGGGAGAAACATCCTTCGGCTACGTCCAAAAAGAAGAAGTAACAATTTATTCTGACGGAATCTGGAAGTTGACGAAACTGACGAAATCCAGAACCCAATATCTCTATATCTGTGACTGTATCACTGTGAATCGAATGTTCGCTTGGATGCTCACATTCAATCCACAGTGATACAGTCACAGATATAGGGTTGCCTCTCTCCTGGAGGCGTCAACTTCGCCAACAAATTATTTATCCTACTCCATTCGAGAAAGTATCAGTTGATATCCATCTGTTCCATAATTCAAGCAACGATTAACTCTACTGATTGTTGCGGTAGAGGCACCAGTCGCTTCCGCTACTTCATTGTAGGTTTTATGATTGCGGAGCATATTGGCTACTTCAAAGCGCTGTCCTAATGATAACAGTTCATTTACTGTGCATAAATCTTCAAAGAAAGCATAACATTCGTCTACTGACTGTAACTTTAAAATACCTTCCATTAACTTTCTGGTTTCCTCGTTATGTACACTCTTCCCCATAAGTTTCACCTCTTTCTTTTTAAGGTCTGGCTTCTAACCTCTATTTATTATCTTTATATTTTCTGCCAATATATTCTTTGAATACATCTACAGAGCGATTGACGATTAATTCTTCTGGAAAATGCAATTCTTCTATGAGCTTTTCTGAAAAGTCTCTTCTTGCCACATCGCTAAAAACATGCGAATCACTGTTCATAACGACTGGCTGTTTGTACTCTTTACATAATTCAAGCATTGCGATCAGATTCTCTCTTGTATGCTTTCTTGCTCCCATTGGGTTTAAGGAATTATTATTTACTTCAAGAAGTGTATTGGTTTCTTTTGCCGCTTCTACGATTGGTTCGTATTCCAGTGGATAAATGCCATCGTCCGGATGTCCAATGATATCTACAAGCGGATTATGAATCGCTCCTAAGACCGCCTGTGTATTTTCTTTCTTTGTTCCTGGCTGGATACAGACATTGTGCAGGCTGGCGATTTTAAGGTCTAACTGGCGTAATGTCTTAGTATCAAGATCTACATGTCCATCATAATCTAAAATGTTTAATTCTACACCAAGCATCAATTCGATACCGCACATGGTTCTTGGAACTACTCTTAAATTATGAAAATACAGGGCATGACAAGTTCCGGGCATCATCGGTGCATGTTCTGTAATTCCAAGAAGTTTTAATCCTTTATCAAATCCTGCCTTTGCCATTTCCATCATGCTGTTATAAGCATGTCCGCTGACAATGGTGTGGGTATGTACGTCTAATAAATAGTCCATTACTTTTCCTTCATTCCTTTCTGGTTTATGCTTTTTACGTACAGCATCTTTATTCTATTTTTACTGTTACTTAAATTTACTGTCTGTATTTATCTGTTATTACAGGTTCCCGAGTTTCCGGGAACCTCACTCATACATTAGCGTAATAAATCATCACAGTTTCATAGTATATCATATTTTTATATTTTTTTATAGTCAAATTTCCTGATACGTGTTTTCTAATGTTTCATAAGACGAAATCAAATTTCCCGATACGTATTTTCTAATGTTTCACATGAAGAATGTAATCGCTGTTTTTCTTCACTTCCAAGAGGGAGTTCTACAATCCGCTGCACGCCTGAGCGATTTACAATGCATGGAATTCCGATATAGATTCCTTTTTCTCCATACTCGCCCTGAAGGTATGCCGATACCGTAAGCACACTATATTCATTTCCAAAAATCGCTTTTGTGATTCTTGCCATTGCCATACCAATTCCATAATACGTTGCTTTTTTTGCTTCGATAATTTTATAGGCTGCCATTCGCACTTCTTCCTCTAATTCAAGAAGTTTTTGAAAATGACATCCTTCTGTCTCGCCGCACAAATCAAAAATTGGCTTTGTCGCCATCATTGCCTGACTCCATGGAACAAATTCACTGTCTCCGTGTTCTCCCATAACATACGCATGCATATTTCTTGGGTCAATCATAAACTTTTCTCCAAGAAGATAGCGAAGCCTTGCGGTATCTAATGCTGTTCCTGTACCAATCACCTTTTCTGGTGGAAATCCACTGATTTCATATACAATCCGTGTCATAATGTCCACAGGATTCGTTGCCACAAGAAAAATGCCATGAAATCCACTCTCCAAAACAGATTGAAGAATTGTCTCAAAAATTTTTCGATTTTCCTTTAATAAATCAAGACGATTCTGTCCTTCTTTTTGTGGAAGTCCGGCAGTAAGAACGACAAGATCCGCATCTGTACAATCGGTATATTCTCCTGCGTAAATTTCCATGTTGCCGCCGCTGAATGCGACTCCATGATTTAAATCCATTGCTTCGCCTTTTGCTCTTTTTTTATTAATATCAATCAAAACAAGCTCATCACACAAATTCTGGTTTAAAAGTGCGTAAGCATAACTCATTCCGACCATTCCGGTTCCCACTAAAACAATTTTCCTTTTATCTGTTTTTTCCATAAAAAAACACCTCCTTACCGGAGGTATTTTCTGCTGTTTTTAAAGAAAATATGCAAAACTCTTCGTATTTAATTTGCCTCATAAGGACGCACACGAAGATGAAGCCCATGTGTATCACAAACTTTCTGGCAGGCTACAACTTCTTCCTCGCCAATTACATCGACAACGGTCATCACTACATTTGGCACGTAACGCTGGCAGGCTTTGGCAAAGCTTAACATGGCATCATAAGAAGCAAGTCCAAAACGGTTTCTTGTTACATCAAGATATTTCTGTGCTGTAGAAGAATTTAAGCTGATGGAAACTGTGTCAAAAATGCCAGCAAGACGACTTGCTGTCGGCTCACCAAACACCAGATCAGACAGCCCATTCGTATTTATACGCAGAGGAATATCCGGGTGAATGCTCTTTAACCACTGTCCTACTTCCACAATATCATCAAATCGCATGGTCGGCTCACCAAATCCACAGAAAATAATCTCTTTTACATGAGACCAGTCATACTTGGAAAATAATTCTTTTACCAACTCTACAGAAGGTTCTTCTTTAAGCCATAAGCTGTTATGTTCATTAAACTCCTTCAAACTTCTTAAACAAAATGTACAGGAGCAGGAGCATCTGTTGGTCATATTGATATAAATCTTATTCGGGAATCCATTCTCCCCAAGATCTGACAAATCTTCTTTAAAGTCCTCTAAATTATAGTAAACACCATTTTTCACTGTATATAAAATCATCGCTAAATCTCCTCTAAATACTCTTCAAAACATATACCATAGTTCCATGGCAGTTCCATCTGTGCTGTATAGGCAATCGCCTTATCAAGAAATGTAACTGCTCTCCTTACCGCAGTTTTAAAATCCTGCCCCTGGATCAGCGCACCCGTTACAATAGAAGAAAAGACATCTCCCGTTCCGGAGCGGTCACCTCCAATCTTTCTTGTAGACAGCAGTTCCGAAGTTTTATTTTTCTCAAAAATATAATTAAATATTAAATCTCCCTGCTGCAGCCCTGTGATGACAATTCGGCTTGGCCCCATCTCACTTAACGCTTCACAGATTGCTTCTAAACCTTCTTCTGATAAATCCACTTTATGGTAGTCTAAATCAAGAATACGGCAGGCTTCTGTAAGATTCGGAGTAAGTACATCAGCGTATGGAAGAAGTTTTTTCATTTCCTTACACATATCATCCGTATAAGAAGAATAAAGCTTACCATAGTCTCCCATCACCGGATCAACGACTGCCAGTGTATTTTTCTTTTTAAACTTTTCAAAAAATTCAATTACCAGCCCAATCTGTTCCTTGGAACCAATAAATCCCGTAGTAATTCCATCAAATTCAATTCCTGTTTCTTCCCAGCTATTCATATATGTTTCAAGATATGGCGTATAATCCTGTAAAAAATAGTTTGGAAATCCAGTGTGGACAGACAAAATCGCTGTCGGCATCACACAACACTGTATCTTCATTGCGGAAATAATCGGCTGTGCCACTGCAGCAGAACATCTGCCAAATCCTGTCACATCATTAATTACCGCTACCCTTTTCTGTTGTTTCATGTTACCTCCAAGTCTTTATTACACTTGTTATTTCTTTCTCGTTTTCGACCTCATCTTCTCAAAAGAAATATACTGACAAGTTCTGAAATATTCTCTGCTAAATATTTTTTATAAAATATTTTCTGCTGAATATTACTTGTAAAATATTTTATAATGTATATAATTCCGGTGTCAGTCTTCCATTATCCGCAAGATCTATAATCAAAAATGTTGGTCCTGCCGGAGTCATCTGTCTTGGCAGTGCAATACTTCCCGGATTAAATACCGTCACACCTTCGCTCTCATAATAGTGATATGCCGGACAATGTGTATGTCCATAAAAGACTACATCTGCTCCCATCTCCTGCGCCTTACTTACAAGTTCTTCCTCTCCCCAGCTTACCCCATAAGCATCTCCATGTGTTACAAATGCCACATGATCGCCAAGTTCAAAAAGAGCCTCTCTATCTCTGCTAAAATTGTAATCGCAATTGCCTTCTGCCATATAAACCGGACACCCGGCCAGTTCCTCTAACATTTCCGGCGGAATCTCCATGTCTCCACAGTGAATGAGCGCTTCAATCTTTCCACGAAATCTTTCAATCAGATATTCCAGATTCGACATGTTTCCGTGATTATCACTAACCACCAAATACTTTCGTCCCATACTCGCCATCCCTCTATTCTTATCTTTTTATTGTCGTCTCATTATCTTTTGTTTTCTTTCTATAATTATAGTCGTTTTTTCTTTAAAGCGAATTAAATGATACCACATCCCTCGCCACCTTTCAACGGAAATATATAAATTAGCTACTGTTTATGCACCTTTCCGCTTCATTTCATTACCCATACACCAATTCTATACTATTTGCGCATCATCTTATTGGATTTCAGCACCAGTATAGCAATTCTATACTATTTACGCACAATCCCACTTGATTTCACCACAAAAAGACACTATACTATTTTAAAGACTAATGAAAAATTTAATTCAGGAGGAACATAATATAGATGAACCAGTTATCTGATCCTATTGCGGTATTTGATTCCGGCATGGGTGGCATCAGTGTCTTAAGAGAAATGACCAAATTGATGCCAAATGAAGATTTTATTTATTACGGGGATTCCAAACATGCCCCTTATGGAACAAAAACACTCGAGGAAGTGCGCGCATTCACGATCGAACATATTACATATCTTATCAAAGAAAAACATGCAAAGGCCGTTGCTGTTGCCTGCAATACTGCAACCAGTGCTGCTGTACGCATCTTAAGAGATATGTATCCCGATTTACCTTTAGTCGGCATAGAACCTGCCATCAAACCAGCGGTACTTGCCACTGAACACGCAAAAGTCGTTGTCATGGCTACCCCCATGACCCTGCGTGAAGAAAAATTCCACAAATTAGAAAGTTTTTACGATAAACAGGCAGATATTTATCCACTGCCTTGTCCTGGCTTAATGGAATTTGTGGAACAGGGGATTTTATCTGGCGAAAAGCTTGAAAGCTTTCTCCATAATCTGCTTGACCCATATAAGGATAAAGAGATTACCGGTATTGTTTTAGGATGTACGCATTATCCATTTTTAAAAGAAACGATTCAGAAAATAGCTGGCCCATCGGTTACTATTTTTGATGGTGGTTATGGAACTGCGAAAGAGTTGCTTCGCAGGCTTACGGCAGCAAACTTGACGCAGGTTGATGAAACAAGGAAGGGGGCTGTTACTTTCTTGAATAGTTCCGATGATCCGGCGTTGATTCAGAGATCGAAGAAGTTATTGAATTCTTGAGTTGCCACAGGCAAGGCTAAACAAACGAATCCAGAGAATCAAATACCCTATATTTGTGACCTTCGAGCGGGGATTGAATGTGAGCAATTATGCGAATATTCAACCCACAGTGACAGAGTCACAAATATAGGATATCTTCTATCCGGGAGAGATTCTCCCTTGCCTGCGGCAATTCAGAGTTATTCCGAAAACTCTGTGGTTACCAGTGTCTCATAATCCACTCGTTTTTCGAGTTCTCCTGCTTCTTCTAATATATCCTGAATCAAAGTAAAGCTTTCTTTTTCAAATCGTGTATTTTTCTTATAGCTATCCTGTTCGTCATATCGTTCTATGATTTTTTCGAGTGTTTTTCGATCAGTGTCTTTAAATTGTGGTGCGATCACTTTGGCAATCTGTTTTGGCGTATGTGTATCTACATATTTCTGGCCTTTTTCAATTGCGCGGGTAAAGGCTTCTAATAATTCTTTATGGGTTTCAAGATAACTTTTCTTCGCACTATAAGCTGTATAAGGGACATAGCCGCTTTCTTTTCCTACGGAAGCAACAACGTAACCTGTTCCCTGTTCTTCGATTAAGGTCGCTGCTGGCTCAAACTCAACCGTGTAATCGGCCTCACCAGCAATAAATGCACCTGACGTATTGGCAAAATCAATATTTTGTACAAGGTTAATATCTTTTTGTGGATTCATTCCATGTTTCTTTAAAACGTATTCAAATACCATTTGTGGCATACCACCTGTCAGCACCTGTTCAATGTAAATAGTTATCTGATAACTGTCTGGCAGTGATTTCTGATGATAGCTCTGGCAGATAATTTTGGGAAAGCTGTGTGATTTCTTCTTTTGATTTTACAATATTGTATGGCTTCAACGGATTATCTGTGTTTTCCAGAATCCCGAGATTTTTCATCAATTCAATATAGGATAATATACTTTGCTTTGTTTTTTTGAATCCCAGATCAGTAATGTGTTCTGAAAGATACTTGGCAGAAGTGTAACCTCGTTCCTCCTCTGCAATCAATTTCATCATAATCACAATCATGATATTTTCTCTGTGGTTCATTTCGTCAGCAGGACTGTAACGGATAAGATTGGATAAGCTGTATTTTAATGTAATTTCTGGCATTCCGTTTTCATCTACAACAATTTTTTCAATCAGAAATTCAATATCTCTTTGATCAAGACTTTCTTCTGCAATAATTTTATCTACTACCTCAAGTGCATTCTTCCATTTATCTTTTCCATCTGGTTTTTTTATATCGTTTTCGTTCTGTTCTGTTATCTGTCTTTCCAAAGTATGAATCTGCGCAATTAAGTCTTTTTGCATAGAATCGTAAGTCTCATTGATTAAGTCCTCATTTTCAGCAGCAATCGCTACATCTTTTACTTTCTGGGCAAGCAGAACTTTGAGTTGATTTTTTCGCTCCTGGACGGCTGTATGCAGTTCCTGTTGTTTTTCCTCTATCGTTTTCTTCTCTGCTTCAAAATCCTTTAAATCATAAGTTGAAACAACTTCACAGAGAGCATTTCGGCACATCTTGATATAAGTCAGGAAATCTTCCATCAGGTCATCTTCTTCAATTAAGTGTGCCCTGGAACAATAACGCTTTCCTTTGGTATTATACGTAGTGCAGATGTAATATTTCCGTTCCCTGCTGGAAGTTTGACGTTTAATTGGCGTAAGACGGCTTCCGCAATCCTTACAGAACAGACAACTGCCAAAAGGATTCGGAATCTCCGGGCAGAACCAGCCAACAGAACATCCACTGGAAACTTCAAGCAACATTCCTGGTAATCGTCCCCGGCTTCCTCGATAATTGGTACGACTGCGTTTCTCCTTTAATTCCTGTACCAGACCAAAGGTCACTTTATCAATAATTGCCGGATGATGATTCTCAAAAACATACTGCTCTTCCCTTGGTACACGTTTATCTTTCCCATGAATCGTATTTCTTGCACGCTTTTTCAGACGAAAAGTGCCAATGTAAAAGTCATTATCCAAAATTTCTTTTATCATGGCATCCGACCATTTAGAGGCAACCGGTCTTTTGGACAGTCTGCCTCTCTTTATTTCATGTTCACGCTGTATCATAGACGGTGTCGGTGTCCCCTCTTCCATCAGATATGTGGCAATCTTACGATAGCCAAAACCAGAAAGATACAGATCATAAATCTTCTTAATATATTCTGCTTCTTTCGGCACAATTTCCAGAACAGTCTTATCTTTTTCATTACGACAATACCCAAACGGCGGTCTGGTAATCAATGTTCCCTCTTTTTGTCTGGCTCCAATAGCACGTTTGATCTTTTTACTGGTGTCTTTTACATAGCGCTCGTTAAACCATGTTTTAATACCAATCATATCATCACTGGCATCCAGCGAATCATAATTATCGTCAATTACGATCAGACGTTTCCCACGTTCCTGAAAGGTATCCAAAAGCAAAAGAACCTTTGCATTATGTCTGCCAAGTCGTGAAAAATCTTTGACGTATACAGTATCAATATTTTTATCCAAATCTGCCATCATCTGCTGAAATCCTGGCCTGTCAAAGATGTAGCCGGAAATGCCATCATCTTCATACCAACGGTGAATGACCACACCATGATCTGACGCATACTGATTGATAATCAGCTTTTGATTTTCTATAGAAACATAATTTCTTTTCTCATCATCTCTGGAAAGACGAACATATCCCACATTCATATCTGTTCCCTCCTGAAATATAAATCGAACAATGCTTTATCTGTCTGATAAAAAAGCATCATTCAAACACACCCTAATTCAGTTACACAGTACTGTCCCAGTGATTTTTAATCAATGCTTTGATTCCGTCGTGAATATCAGCGTTTGAATCCCCATCCAGAAATGTGACAACCCGAAAACCGCTGTCAACATATTTCTTACGTTCCTCTTCAAATTCTTCCTGTGAAGAAAAATCGTTACGCCAAAGATAATATGTTGGTTTCTGCAAGGTTATTACGTCCCTTCTGTTAAATTTCTATAATTATCATATAAAAAGTGGACAGTTTTGATGTCTGTCCACTTTAAAATAGTTTAAAATATTTTTCTCGTTCACAATCTGGATGAAAATGAAAACAAATATATATGAGGGTATTTCTGAATGAAGGCGGCATAGCTGGCTACGGCAAATCCTGAATCTGTCGCTGGATTAATCTTCCCGCAGCCTGGGAAAGCTGATCCATTTTTTCGATACGTGTAAAATTATCTTTCCCATAAATCTTACAGGCTGCCTCACTGTCTCCAAACATCCCATTTAAAATAGCGAGAACACGAACCCCTTCTTTGTGAAGACCGCGTACTTCCCGTGCGGTATCATCTATACCAGCCTTATCCGAATACTCTCTGAGAATAAGGGAGTTATCCTCAGAAATTTTATGATCATCATTTGGACTTGCATCTGTAAGAAGAATCAGAATCTTATTTTTATATCCAGAATCCTTCATCAGATGGGAAATTCCCCGTAAAGCCAGTCCATCCCGGTTCCACCCGGCAGCAAAATAACTGAAAATCCGGGAATTTTTATCGATCTCCCCATATGTAAAAAAGCGGTGCAGAACGGTATAACCACGTAAACTGGAAAAGCAGGAAACCTGAACTGGGATTTTGCAGTTCTGCAAACTGCTGGCAATCACATAACCCTGTGCTGCGATAAGCTCCTGATAATCCAGACAGGAAGCCGATCCATCCAGTAGCAAATCTACAGAAAATTCAGGCTGTTCTTCTTCAAATTTTTTCTGAAATACCCGGTTGTCATTGAGATACAATGCACGCCAAATCTGAGAAACAGCTAACTGTCCTGTTCCAGCCAGAACCGGAAGTGGCTGTGGATATACTAAAATAGCATTACGAATCTGTTCTGTAAGTTTGGCAATACTGTTCTGATAAATATGGTGTTTTTCCTGATAATGTTTTTCATTTATTATACGCTGTTTTTCAGAATCACGAATGGTCTGTCGAATAGCTGGATCTTCTTCATAGTCTCCCCTCTGTCCATCCGTAAAATAAATATGGCAAAGTGTATGTGGACCACTACAAAGAAGAGTATCGAGTCGTCTGGATTCTGCTTTCTGATAAAGGGGACGACCAAAACAATGTTCGATATATTCACGATCTTTTTCTTCATGCTGTAAGGTTTTGCTGACGGTGATTTCATTGTTTCCCCTAATATGTGCAAAACGATTCTGTTCTGAAGACATCCCGATATGTAATGCCTCACTGCGAACTACCTTAAGCGGAAGCGCTCTCTGAATAAGTATGTGCAGATATTTCAAAATCCGGTAAGAAAATGTAAAACAATCGGGCTTTCCATTATAGTGATAATACCGTTGCAGCACATCTGTAACTCGCTTGATTAGTTGTTCTGACGTAAGTTCTCCTGTAAATGTCAATGCATCGTAAAGCTGTCGTTCTCTCGGGTTTCGAAGTTTAATATCTTTTCCCAGTATTGCTCTGCAGCGAGCAGCTTGCAGCGCATATACTGTACTGTTCTGTGCCATCCATTGTTGTCTGGAACGGGAAAATTCCTGTTCAAAAAAAGTGACAGCATATTCCTGTCGAAGTTCTTTTAACAACGGCCGCTCCTTTACTTCACGCTGATATGCACAGTTCTCAAGTGCAAACCAGAGGAGTCCATCATAGACATCCCTGTAAACAGAATGATTGAAGCTTTCAATAAACCGGGACATTGCATCAGAACCATACCATTTATAAGCATATCCAACGATCGAATTCATATAAAAATCCGGTTCTCCATCCTGCCAGAATGACAAAAATTCAGGTTCATATCCGTAATCCTCTGCTGCTGTCCATATAATATTTTTTGCACGTCTGACGACAGAAGCATTTTCATTTCTGCTCATAATATCCATCCATTCTTTCGTAAGCTCATAATCTTAAAGAAAAATTGCTGAAGCATTCGTTTTCTTTGAAATACGGGAGGCAATGATATCACGCACCAGTGTCTGTTCATAAGAATCAAACGTTTTATTGGTAATCCCCATATCAAGGGCTGCCAAAGGATTCAGACCGTTATGGATCAGGCGCAGTGAATCAAGAAGCCCACGCAGATCCAGTACTTTTTCCGTCAGTTCCCCATTGTTGCATTTCTTCCTGATATCAGAAAAAACAGCTGCAAATTGTTCTGCGTAAGATTTTTTAATGTCTGGAAATTCCCGACCCAAAAGCCGGATCAGATTATCTTCCGTAATTTCTGGCATATGGATAATCATAAAACGGGATGCCAGTGCTTCATTCAGCTCCCTGGTTCCAGCATAACCGTAATTCATTGTAGCTATAAAGCGTGCAGCGGGATCTACGGTAAGCGGATTATACCCCGGTATATGAATCACACGGCGAAAATCAAGTACAGAATGCAATACTGCCATTGCCTCATTCCTCGCCATGTTGATTTCATCCAATACACAAAATCCTCCTTCTGCTGCGCTCTGGTACACAGGTCCCTGCCGGAAAACAACCTCTCCATTTTTAAACGTATCTGTGCCAATCATAGAAGCAGAATCCATATTGATATGAAAAGACACATTATAACAAGGTCGGCCAAAAAAATAAGCCAGATTTTCACACAATACATTTTTCCCGGTTGCCTTTGATCCGCAAAGAAGAAGATTTTCTCCACAAAGGAGTACTTGTATTGCCTCTTCCAAAATTTCTTTTCCATAGTATAAATATTTTGGCATTGCAGGAACATGCCCGGACTCTAATGAATATTTTTTCCGGAATTCGTCAATTCCTTTGATGACATTTTTATCGATATGTTCTTTTTCCAAAAAATCAAGCATGATTTTCACCCTTCTTCTTGTCGTTTTGTTTGCTGCCAATATTCTATAGCGGAACCTCTCCCTTGTCAAATCTAAATAAATTTATAAAAATGTATTGATTATTTATAAAAACGTGTTAAACTAAGCTTTGCAAAAAAAAGAGCGGTCTATAGAACACGCTCTGAAAAATTACGTCAGGAGATGAGAAGTATGGTAACATTTTTAGTTGGTTTAGTAATTCTTCTCCTCGGTGGTTTCTTATACGGAAACTTTGTTGAGAGAATTTTCAAACCAGATGACAGACAAACTCCCGCTGTTAAAATGGAAGATGGTGTGGATTTTGTTCCAATGAGCAAATGGAAAAACGCACTGATCAATTTATTGAACATTGCAGGAACAGGACCTATTTTCGGTCCAATCCAGGGAATTCTTTTTGGACCTGTTGCATTTCTTACAATTCCAATTGGATGTGTATTAAGTGGTGCTGTTCATGACTATTTAAGTGGCATGATGTCACTGCGTCAAAATGGAGATCAGATGCCTGGAATCATTCACAAATTCCTTGGTGGAAAAGTATATCAAGTATATAATATTTTTCTTTGTCTTTTGATGCTCCTTGTTGGTGCAGTATTTACATATACACCTGGTGATCTGTTCGCCGGTCAGATTTGTGGATTTAAGACAGTAAATGTATGGACATGGGTAATCTATGGTGTAATCCTTCTGTATTATTTATGTGCAACTCTGTTCCCGATCGATAAGATCATCGGTAAAGTTTATCCAATCTTTGGAGCAGTCCTTCTGTTATCCGCAGTCGGTGTATTTTTTGGAATTTTTATAAAAGGATACCAGCTTGATAATATTGATTTCAGCAATGGACTGAAAGGTATCTTTGATGTTTATCCTTATTTCCAGGTAGAAGGGGCCAGCGCAGCAGGAACTAAATTTATTCCTGTATTTTTCGTAACAGTTGCCTGCGGTATTACATCTGGTTTCCATTCTACACAGTGTACACTGATCGGACGTTCTGTAAGACACGAAAAAGAAGGAAAAATGACATTCTATGGAACTATGATTCTGGAAGGATTAATCGCTATGATCTGGGCGGCAGCCGCAATGGGACTTTACAATAACGGTGCTACATTCGGTGCTACAGCTGCTGTAGGCGCTGTTGCTAAACAGCTTCTTGGAACAGTTGGTGGATTGATTGCAATTCTTGGAGTTATCGTATTACCGATTACTTCCGGTGATACAGCACTTCGTTCCTGCCGTCTGATGATCGCAGATTATCTTCATATTGATCAGAAGAAAGCAAAGAACCGTGTCCTTCTTACTCTTTGTATGTTTGTTCCGGTAGTTGCAATTCTTGTATTTGCCAAATTAAATGCAGAAGGATTTAATATTCTTTGGAGATATTTCGCATGGAGCAACCAGACAATCGCTGTATTTGCATTTGCAGCAATCACTGTATATCTGATGGCTAAAAAAGGAGCAGGAAAGAGAGTATTTCTTGTTTCTCTGATCCCTGGATGCTTTTATATGTTCATCATTTCTTCCTTTATATTAAATGCGCAGATTGGATTCAGATTACCAATAAATGTTGCTTATATTATTGCGGCAATTCTTACCCTTGCATATTTCTTTGGAATTATCAAAGTAGGTAAGAAATATGCGCAAAAGCATGAAGAAGAATAATTATTCAGAAGACAAAAATATGGATGCCACTTACGGAATTTCTGTTAAAGTGGCATCCTTTTTTATTTTCCATTCCTAAAGCGTGTTTAGAACAACGCATTGATATCCAATCGTCTCATAATTTACATTGATATAGGTATGCCGCCTGTTCTGCCGCCAATAACTTTTTTCCCCTTTAAATCTTCCCACTTAAAACTGTCTTCTTTTTCACGGCTCACAACAAAATTACCGGCTCGCTGTGTCAATTGGGCAAAGTTTATCAGATAGTCTTCATTTCCCTGATTAAACTGATAGATTGTCGCTTCTGGTCCCATAAATGCAATATCTGCATCTCCGCTAATTACTGCTGTTGCCGTTTTATCTGCCCCAAATCCTGTGGTAAGTTCCAGTTTAATTCCCTCTTTTTCAAAATATCCTTTTTCAATAGCTACATACTGTGGGGCATAAAAAATAGAATGCGCCACTTCATTTAAACGCACTTTTTTCAGATGATGTCGGCTTCCCTCACAGCCTGCCAGACAGCAAATACCAAACAACATTACAAAGCATGGCATCATTAATATTACGAGATATCTTCGCATGGCTAATACTCCTGTTTTATTCTACAACAGTATATTCAACACAAAATATGATGTTCCTCTGGCACAAGCAAAAGAGAATGGCTATTATGATAAAATATCTCTTCTTACTAGTGTAGCATCCATTCAGTAATAATAGTT
Organism: bacterium; assembly: GCA_963600375.1. Classification (GTDB taxonomy): domain Bacteria; phylum Bacillota; class Clostridia; order Lachnospirales; family Lachnospiraceae; genus Anaerobutyricum. The sequence goes on from CAVCBH010000249.1 coordinate 18,978, forward strand.
TAGGGACAATCATTTTACAGTTCGCAACAAAAGAGTTACGAATCAAACTATAAAATCTATATCCAACAACACTTTAGAAACTAGATGGATGGAACACTAGAGCCTGTTTGAAATGTGTTAAAAACAAACTTATCGGGGAGAAGCTGATGGGAAGCGTTACAATCTGGTTGTTCCGAATTTAGAGATTCGAAATATTTTTACAGAGCATATTTTAAAATGTGGTATTACTTGTTATAAAAAAAGATAACAAGGTAATTCTTGAATTGCCACATATAAAATAAAGGCATCACAATTAACAAACTGTGATGCCTTTATTTAGAGCTCATTATCTATAAACTTTTACAATTCTTTTTAAGCTGGTCCAAGATCTTCCCAAGTTTTATCGTACCATTTTCCCTCGGTATAATTCCAACGTCTTCTCTGTCTTCTTCCATTATGAATACGATAAATATATCCTAGCTGATCAGCACACGTACTGATACTTCCATCAGAAGCTTCTACAACTTCTTCATATGGAATATCTGCCTCTTCTGCCTGCAAATTTGCCATAGGGCACACCATTCCTAAACTCATAAGAATAGCTCCTGCTGCGATTGTTCTTCTCCATCTTATCTTTCTCATTTTTCTCCTCCTTATATATATATATATATATGAATTACAGAGTTACCATGTATCTACAATAATATAAATTATAAAAATTTTATCTTCTGTATCCAAATCTATATAAAGACGAAAAATAAAAGTGAGTATGATTATAACTTATTCTTCGTCGTCTAACTTGTCTAATCGAGAATCTATCAAATCGGAAAGTTCTCTTAATGTTGTTGAACTCACTTCTTCAGAAACAAAGGTATTAAACAACTTGGAAAATACCCTTGTGTTTTTCTTTTTTTCCTGCTGTAACTGATTCAGAGAATATTCTTCTCTTGACATAGAAGGTTCAAAAGTTCTGGCATAGTTCTTGGTTGTCTTTTTAAAACCGGCAACCTGTACTAAATTCTTCTTTAAAAGAGAATTTAGTAATAAATGAACAGAGCTTGACTTCCAGGTTCTGTCTTCTGACACTTCTACAATCTCAGAAGAAGTCAAAGCTTCTCCTTCATCCCATAATACTTCTAATATCTGCATTTCACTGTTTGTAATTCTTGGAATCTTCTTACCCATAATATCATCCTTTTCTTCTGTTAATTGTTTTTTTATTATATCATACAATAGATTAGAATGAAATATTAGATTCTCTGATGAATTAACAATTTTTTTAAATCCTATTTTTCTTCTATAATTAGATATTCCCTATATAAACCTTCTTTAATTTCATCTTCTGACACTTCTTGGCTATATTTTCCATAATGAAATATATATGTTCCATCCTTCCTTTTTTCTAAATAAGTATCTCTTTCTTTAAAAATTTTATCTTCTTGTTTCTCTAATTTTTCAATCTCTCTATCAGGACTATATACTGGTTGCAATATAAAGCGATAGGATAGCATCATCCATACCAGACACAAACAAATCATCATAAGATTAATCTTCTTCTGTACTTCAAGATTATCTTTTGCATCTAAAGCATAATAAAATCTTTGTTTCAAACCTTCTTCACTATCCATATTAATAAAGTTCAACGAAGTAAGACCAATGTCTTTTAACGTTCCTTTACCAGCCTCTGCTACATAACACATGGTTTTTAAATATTCCAGTGCATATCTCTTTGGATACTCTCTTAACATAGTTTTATCACAGCCCATTTCTATTAGACGCTTAATATCTGTATTTAATAAACGAAATAATGGATTCCACCAAACTGCAATCACCATAAGATAAGACAACAACTGTTTCCAAGGATCTTTTCCTTTTCCAATGTGTATATTCATGCATCAAAATATATTCTATCTGCTTATCTGTACATTCTACTCCTGTCATGTAAATTGTAGGATTAAATATACCTACTAAAAGTGGAGTAGTCACTAAATCTGTATATAAAATTTGAATATTGCTATCAGAATCTATTTCTTTTAAAATTCGTTCTGCTCTTCCATCACCTTTATAACAAGTTTTCCGTAAATTTATTAATCTTTTCCCTACTGTAATCCAATAATAAACTGCGGTTACAATACTTCCAATTATCCAAACTATAATAATCGCGCTGACAATCTTGTGTTTCACTGCTTTGTCCAACAAAGCATATGCACGCATGATGTAAGAATATACATACGGGTCACAAATCACTTTCTGATGTGCCGGTACCTCTATTGGAATCAACATTCTAACCGCACAAAATGCGTAAAGAATACAGATGAATGTAACTCCGTATTTCATCAGATATGTAGACTTTCTTCTTAAAACAAATATCAGGAGGATTAGCGGACAGCTAATTACAACCGTCCAGATCAAAGAATATAATGATATCATAAAGCTTGCCCCTCCCTTGTTGTTCTTATTTGCTTTAGTATTATACCTATTATACACTATATAAGAATAAAAAGAAATAGTTTTTATTTATTTTTTACATTTATTTTTTTATTTCGTGTTTATTCTATTTTTTGTATCGTTTTTAGATACGAAAAATCTCACTTTATATCTCAAGTAACATACGATACAATAACGGACGCAATTCATCTCCCACCTTAGGACGCCACTGAAAAAGTCCTTTTTATGTGTAAACCAATGCAAAATAAAGTATGTTTTTTGGCTTTGCAATACTATATATTGTATGCAAAATTAGTTTTTCAGTGGCCTCCCTTAGATGTGTGAGATGAATTGCTGGAAGAGGATAAAAATATTAGAAAGAACCTGTTAGAAATAAGAACAAAAAAAGCATAACATCACAGATGCAACGTCAGAGTGAGTGAAAATATCTTTAAATATTTTTACTTGCTCCGATATTTACCTTTACATCTATAATACTATACC
>CAVCBH010000250.1:0-7485 GCA_963600375.1 bacterium
TCACTTAACACTGTATAATCTTCCCGCATCACAAACGGAACATACGGCTTTTTCTGATATTTTTCTAAATTTTTCTCATTGGAAAAACGAGTTCTTTCAAAATAAGAAGAAGCACCGAGTCCAAATCCAAGATATGGAGTTCCACTCCAATATCCAAGATTATGAATACATTCTTTTCCCTTTCTGGCATAATTTGAAATCTCATATCGTTCGTAGCCATTCTCCGCAAGAACTTCCTTTGTAAGCTGATACATTTCCCTGTCCGTCTCTTCGTCTGGAATCTTCTTCTGAATCTCCTCCGATTCACCAAAAAGTGTTCCCTCCTCCAAAATAAGACTGTAGGCAGAAATATGTTCTGGTTGCAATGCCATCACTTTTTCCAATGTCCTTTTATAGATGCTTACCGTCTGGCCTGGCAGCCCACTCATCAGATCTACATTAATATTTTCAAAGCCAGCTTTCCTCGCCAATTCATAACTCTTTAAAAATTCTTCCCACGTATGAATTCTTCCTAATAAATGAAGACAGGAATCATCAGCGCTCTGTAATCCCATACTCAGTCGATTTATCCCAGCTCTTTTATAAAGAGAAAGATTCCTTTCCGTAAGTGTCCCCGGATTCGCCTCCATTGTAATCTCTGCTCCTTCTTTTATAACAAAGCCTTCCCGAACTGCTTGCATAATCCTCTCGACCTGCTCCCCGAAAAGAAGCGAAGGTGTACCTCCTCCGATAAAGATGCTTCGCACTTTATAATCATTTTTATCTAAAATCTTTCCAGTCTGCTCTATCTCGTTTATCAGAGACTCTACATAAACTTCCCTTTCCCCCTCGTTTGAAGGAAACGAAAGAAAATCACAGTAATTACACTTTCTTATACAAAATGGAATGTGAATATATAATTCCAAATCGGTTTTGTTTGTACACATAATTTTTCCTTTCTATTTTTATGATTTTAATAGACGCCGCTAAAAAAATCTGTAGCCGGATTGCCACAATATTTATAGCGGCTGGCTATTTTGAATTCTGTAAATCAGTTGAAAAATTTGAAGAAACAGACAGGAAAGATGAAAATGTTGAATTTTAGATGGTTATACTAAGTTAGCCACGCTTAAACTTTTCTGGAAGTGAGATTGTTTCACTCATGTAGCAAATACTTAACTTATTGTTGTAACACTATGGCAGAGGATGAATGTCAATCCTCTTAAATTTAATTTCCCGGCAAACCACAAATTTCCGAAAGAATTCCCAAATCCCTCCACCATGAATTCTGAATTTGCTCCAGCAGCCAATAAACAGCTTTCAAAGAGAGCCAACACCCTATATTGTGGCCTTAAAGCGAGGATTGAATGCGAGCCTTTAAGCGAACATTCAACCCACAGTGACAGAATCACAAATATAGGGTGTTGGCTCTCTTTGGAAGCGTCTCCCTCGCCTGCGGCAAATCAGAACTTAGTCTTCATCCAATTTGAGGACGCTCATAAACGCCTTCTGTGGTATCTCTACATTACCAACCTGGCGCATTCTCTTCTTTCCTTCCTTCTGTTTTTCAAGAAGTTTCTTCTTGCGGGAAATATCACCACCGTAACATTTTGCAAGTACATCCTTACGGACAGCTTTTACAGTTTCGCGGGCAATAATCTTACTTCCTATAGCTGCCTGAATTGGAATCTCGAATAAATGTCTTGGGATTTCTTCTTTTAATTTTTCACAAATCTTTCTTGCACGTTCGTAAGCTGTGGATGCGTGAACAATGAAAGAAAGAGCATCGACTGTCTCACGGTTGATGAGAATATCTAATTTTACAAGTTCAGACTGCTGATAGCCTTTCATCTCATAGTCAAAGGACGCATATCCTCTGGAACGAGATTTTAATGCATCAAAGAAGTCGTAGATAATCTCGTTAAGTGGCAGTTCATATTTGAGGAGTGCTCTGGTTTCTTCCATATATTCCATAGAAATATAGGTTCCGCGGCGTTCCTGGCAAAGTGTCATGATTGCACCAACGTATTCTTTTGTTACCATGATTTCTGCAGATACAATTGGTTCTTCCATATATTCAATGGTAGATGGGTCTGGCAAGTTTGTCGGGTTTGTTAAGTCAAATACCGTTCCATCTGTCTGATGTACTTTGTAAATAACGCTCGGTGCGGTAGTTACTAAGTCAAGATTATATTCTCTTTCTAATCGTTCCTGAATAATCTCTAAATGTAAAAGACCTAAGAATCCACAACGGAAACCGAATCCTAACGCTACAGAAGTTTCTGGTTCATACTGGAGTGCCGCATCGTTAAGTTGTAACTTTTCTAAGGCATCTCTTAAATCCGGATATTTTGCTCCGTCTGCCGGATAGATTCCACAGAATACCATGGAGTTTACTTTTTTGTAACCCGGCAGTGGCTCTGCACAAGGATTATCGGCATCAGTAACAGTATCACCAACACGAGTATCTTTTACATTTTTAAGGCTGGCTGTAATATATCCAACCATGCCAGCAGAAAGTTCATCACAAGGGAAGAACTGACCTGCACCAAACGTTCCGACTTCGACAACTTCTGCTTTTGCGCCAGTTGCCATCATCAACATATTTGTACCTTTTTTAATCGTTCCTTCCATGATACGGGCAAAAATGATAACTCCTTTATAGGAATCATATACACTGTCAAAAATAAGTGCCTGTAATGGATTTTTCGGACTTCCACCTGGTGCAGGAATCTTTTTTACGATCTGCTCTAATACCTGCTCGATATTAATTCCATTTTTCGCAGAAATCTTTGGTGCATCTTCTGCTTCAATTCCGATAACGTCCTCGATTTCTTCAACAACACGATCTGGATCTGCACTTGGAAGGTCTATCTTGTTAATAACTGGCATGATCTCAAGGTCGTGATCCAATGCTAAATATACGTTAGCTAATGTCTGTGCTTCGATTCCCTGTGCCGCATCAACAACGAGCACTGCTCCCTCACAGGCAGCAAGGCTTCGGCTTACCTCGTAGTTAAAATCAACATGACCTGGTGTATCGATTAAGTTGAATATATATTCTTCTCCGTCTTCGGCATGGTATACAATACGTACCGCCTGGGACTTAATCGTAATTCCTCGTTCTCTCTCCAAATCCATGTTGTCAAGAACCTGATTCTGCATCTCTCTATCTGTCAGCAAGCCTGTCTTTTCAATAATACGGTCTGCTAAAGTTGATTTACCGTGGTCAATATGTGCTATAATACAAAAATTTCTTATTTTACTCTGGTCAATTCCAGCCAAGGCAGTTTCCTCCTATTTTATAATCTATTCTATCTGCCCTATTCTATCATGAGTTCCCTGCCTTTGCAATTTTTTATTACTGATTTGACAACTTAATAAACTCATCCAGTCTCGCTTTTGCCTTTCCACTGTCAATAATTTCAGCTGCAAGCTTCACTCCATCTTCTAAAGTATCTACCTTGCCTGCAACATAAAATGCTGCTCCGGCATTCATTAAAACCGCTTCTCTTCTTGGACCTTTTTCTCCATTTAAGATGGATAAAGTAATCTTTGCATTTTCTTCCGGTGTACCGCCGACTAATTCCTCCTTATCGCATTTTTTAAATCCGAACTGTTCCGGCTCAATTTCATAAGAATGGAATTTACCATCTTTAACTTCACAGACACTTGTTTTTGCACTCATAGAAATTTCATCGAGACAATCCTGTCCGTATACGACCATTGCATTTTTTACTCCAAGATTTGCAAGAACTTTAGCAAGCGGCTCTACTAATTTTTCATCATATACACCCATAACCTGCATATTTGCACCTGCCGGGTTAGAAAGAGGTCCTAAAATATTAAATACAGTACGGATTCCTAATTCTTTTCGTACATTTGCTACGTAGCGCATTGCTGTATGATATTTCTGTGCAAAAAGGAAACAGATATTGATGTCTTTTAACATCTGTGCGCTCTGCGCCGGTGAAACGGTAATATTGACTCCAAGTGCTTCTAATACATCGGCTGCTCCACATTTACTGGAAGCTGCTCTGTTTCCATGTTTTGCAACTGGAACTCCTCCAGCAGAAATAACAAGAGCAGATGTTGTAGAAATATTAAAGGAATTGGAGCGGTCTCCACCGGTTCCTACAATTTCTAACACATCCATATCATTAAGAAGCCTTGTGCAATGCGCACGCATTCCTGCTGCGGAAGCAGTAATTTCGTCAATTGTCTCACCTTTCATGGCAAGTGCTGTAAGATAAGCACTTTTTTGAATATCATTTGCCTCGCCACTCATAATCTCATCCATGACAGCCTGTGCCATCTCATAACTTAAATCTTCTTTTTTACTTAATTTGATAATTGCCTCTTTAATCATAACTTATGCCTCCATCTTTGTACCTGGTTGTTGTCATGTGGATTCTTTTTGATGGAATTGATGTAGGAAATGCGAAATTTTTCATAAGAATATATCCTATGAAATAAAAAATCCGCCCATGACAACGTATTACTACTTTGTCAAGGACGGGTGTATTATCAAAATCTTATTCTTTCACATCCGCGGTGCCACCTTGATTCACAAAATGTGCGCTCTGAAGGATACCATCATATCCCCGGCAACTGACGTATGCCCCCCCACGTCACAGTGTACTAAGTTTCTAAATCTTTCTGCATCTGAGTCTTGTTCTAAATCCTATATGAAAGAAAACTTCTGTCAGTTAACAAAAACTTTCATAAAACCTTTGACTGCGCCCTCCACGGTCCATTTAATAATCTGCGTTTAATCCAGCTCTCACCTGCCTGAACTCTCTGTGTATGCACAACTATTTTTATCTCCGCTTCAACGGTTTGACTTAAAAAATTAAATTTTCTGATATTATTAAAACATAAACCTTATCGTTTGTCAATTTATTTTTTACAATTATAACAAATTCATAGATTTTAATAATTTCAGGCACTACATTCCTTATCTATGTAGTTAAACATCCTTTCAAAATTCTATGCAAAGCAAATACAGACACTAACAGAAATATTGAAAATACACTTTCATTTTGTAGTTCTGAATAATCTCTTACTTCTCTTTCTTGTAACATTTTTCTCCCGATAAAAGTCTGTACAACATTTCTGCTAACGGTTTCATTGCATTTTTCGCTTCGTCCACTGTATTATTCTGCGCACCTACTTCCACGAGCATCGCTCTTTTTAGTAAATGAAGATTGTAACGATAGCCTTTTATATAAATTCTTCTTGTAAGATCAGGATAATATTTTCCACACAAAAGCTGCATCTGTAAACTAAATGCCAGATTCGCCTCTTTATTTGGATTATATAGATAACTGATATCTCCTTTTTCGGCAAGACGGCTGACTCCATTAAAAAACATAATCTGGGCGGCAGACTTTCCATTTACTTTGGTGCGAAGATGAATGCTGTTTTCTACCGAATCCCTGTGCAGGTCGATTACCACTTTTACAGAAGGATTTTTCTTCAATGCTGCCTCCACACTGTCTCCGGCAAAATTATAGGCGGCATTTCTGTCAAGCTGCCCGTCAACCATATCATAAACCGATTTATCATGTATGGTTTTTATACCGTAAACCTCTTCTAATTCTTTTGTCAGTGCTGTTCCTACTTCAATAACCGAGCCTTCCTTTCCATTTACTTTTTTGTATGTTTCACTTCCATGCGTATGATAAATAAGTACCATCGGCTCATCTTTTCCCAGTTTCACTGACAAATCCATTTTTACCAGTTTTGTCCCGTTTAATTCCTGCTTCGTCATCAACGTCGTTTCATCTACAATATAAAAATGATCCAACAAAAAAGAATAACTTGCCAATTCTTTTATGGTATATGTCTTCCCCGTTCCCGTCTGCTTCATCTTTCCAGGATTTTTTTTCTTTTCCTCGACTGACTGGTCTTCTGATTCTGTAAAATAATCTGGCACTGTATCACTGTATTTTGCTGTATAATAATTTTTCCCCTTCCAGTAATCAAGAGCAAATCTCTGAACCGGAAAAAGTTCTACCTGCATTCCATTTCGAAAAAAAGGAAGGAGTATCCCCTTTCCGCCTTCGTATGTATCATATCCAAGAATCGGTGTCAGTTCATACTGCCCCTTTTTTATGCCATTTTCAAAAAATTCATTAAATATCTCTACGTGTATCGGAAGATATTGCCATAAAGAAAGCGTTCTTCGTTTTACTCTTCCACTTTCTCCCGATAAAAATAATCCCCACAACAAAATAAAAAGAACAAACAACAAGCCTTCTATTACTTTAAAATTCTTTTCCTGCATAATCCCTCCCAAAAAAACTTATACTATAAGCTTATGCCTGTCCCTTTTATTTATGATTTGATTGAATAATCTGATCTTCTGTTATATTTATCGTAAATATACTCCGTTTTTCATATTACATAACGTTGTAAATATTTTTAGTTTTAAACACTTTCTGCAACAGATGAATATTCCCTTAATTAACTGTTCTCTTGAAGTACTCAGCAATTGAATCAGCGAGGATTTCTGCTTAATTTCCTAAATATTTTTAAGAAATTCTCCCTGCAATGAACTGATTAATTCCCTCTGAAAGTGTATAACTGATTCGCTTAACTGCCTCATCAATTTCTTTTGGTGTCACAAAAAGTTCCCGCAGTTTTTCATCTAAAATCTTTCCTAAAAAGCGATACTTCTCACTTTCCGGCCATGAAGAAAATGTATCTTCCATTCCTTCACCCTGTGAAGCACAGAAAGACTCCATAATGTCACAGGCTAATGACGGAATGGAAATTACTGTCGGAACACCTATCGCGATTACTGGAACACCCATCGTTTTTTCTGTAATCTCATTTCGATGATTTCCCACCCCGGAGCCCGGCTCGATTCCTGTATTGCTAATCTGAATTGTCCGGTTAAGCCGTTCCGAACTCTTTGCCGCTAATGCATCAATCACGACCAGTGCATCGGGATGAATCTTTTTGACAATTCCTTCTACAATCTCCCCTGTCTCCATTCCTGTCTGTGCCATAACTCCCGGTGCAAGAGCCGCTACTACCGGACAACCCTCTATCTCTTTCCAGCCAGTCAGATGCCTTGTCACAAAAAGATTTTTAATTACAAGCGGTCCAAGGGCATCCGGGGTTACTTCTCCATTTCCAAGCCCGATAAATAATAGCTTTTTCTTTCCAAAAAGCAACTTCTTAAGTCTCTTTGCAAGGCAGACGCTCATCTCATCGTGAAATCCGCCATCGTTTTCTGCCATATTTTCCCCTTCAAGTGTCACATAAATTCCCTGTGGTTTTCCAAGCTGCTGTTCGCCTGCTTTGCTTTCTATCTCAATCACCGTTTCCTGCAAGCCCCACTCCCCTATATGCTCCTGATGAATTTTGATTCCATCAAAGGTCTGCTGTTCTTCGAGTTCATCTTTTAACTCTAATGCTAAGTCTGTGTGGGGAAAAGAGTGTTGTATGTTCATAGAGGAACCTCCTTTTCATTTTGTTTCTTTTATTATTATCACC
>CAVCBH010000251.1:0-8234 GCA_963600375.1 bacterium
ATTAGGGCTAATAGCAAACCACCACTTGAAGTGGTGGTTGCTGACTTAGAATTTAAGTAAGAAAAAGTCTTGTTAAAAAAGAAAATTACTGGATAAAGTTGTAAATAAAAGAAAATATTATAGAATAGCAGATTTTTTTGTATTAGTACAGAGAATTAATTGTTTAACTGTAAAATAAAAAATCAATTTTATCATACTATTATTAAAAATAAAATATAAAAATTACTCGGCGTTTACAAATAATTACATTCCAAAATTTTCTTGTTTTGGTATAATGATGACATAAAACACAGAGCCATATAGGGATTCTGAAAGAAAGGAAATAAGACTATGAAAAAAATCATGAAGAGCGAGAGGCGGGTTGATGGAGGTTGTAAGAAATATTTGTTAAAGTATGAACTTATAGCGAACAGTTTCCTGAGAGATGAGGGAAAAGGAACTTATTATGGAATTACAGTAGAGCAGTTTGCCTGGTCAGAAGAAAGGGGAATATGGGAAGCTTATGATTCAGCAAGAGTGCCAGGTTTTTCAGAATCTCTAAAAGAATCCATGATGTTTTTTGAAAGAATTGTTAAAGGAGATGTTATGCCAGTATCGCTTGAGAATATTGTTGATGACTGGAAGTGCGCTTTTTATCCTTATAATAAAGAATCAGCATAATGGTTATGTGCAATTTTACGATAAGATTTATAAGAGAATAGAGAAAAATATGAAAGAAGAAAAAGGAAAGATAAAAAATAGAGGAAAGGAAGGGCAGAGATAAAAGAAAGAGTACCAATGCGTTATTCTTCTATGATATAATTGAATAAAGTATGAATTATATTATAGAAGAGGAGGTGTCTTATGATTAAGCATAAGGCAGTTTACCGCGGTGGAAGCGGTGAGATTATAGAGAAGAAGTCAAGATTTATCGCGAATGTAAAAAGTGTAGAGACTGTAGAAGAGGCGCAGGCTTATATTGAGGAAATGAAGAAGAAGTATTGGGATGCTCGTCATAACTGTTCAGCTTTTTCTGTGGGAACAGAAAGGGTGATAACAAGATGCAGTGATGATGGAGAACCAAGTGGAACAGCAGGTAAGCCAATTCTTGAAGTAATATCAGGAAGTGATATACATAATATTGTTGTTGTTGTAACCAGATATTTTGGAGGAACTTTACTTGGAACCGGTGGGCTTGTAAGAGCGTATACCGATGCGACAAGAGCAGGAATTGAAAATTCTGATATCGTGGAGAAAATTCCGGGAAGAAGAGTAGATATAGCTATGGATTATACGGATCTTGGGAAGCTTCAGTATTTGCTGGCGCAAAATGAAGTACTTACAGAAGATACAGAGTATACCGATAAAGTTATTATTCACGCTCTTTTTTCAGAAGAGCAAAAGGAACAGTTAAAGAAGAAGATCACAGAGGCAACAAGTGGCAGAGTTACAGTGCAAGAGGGTGCAGAAGTGTATTTTGGCACTGTTGCAGGGGAGGTAATCGTATTTTAAAGTAAATAATCCGGAAGATAGATAATCTTCCGGATTAAAAAATAATATTTTAAATTAAGATGCTTGTTTAGAAGATAAACGAATGGAATTTTGTATGAGATTCCAAGTAGTAATCTTTAGGCTTTTCCGTTTCTCTTAGCACGATAACGTGCAGTTGGATCAAGAATTTTCTTTCTGATACGGATATTCTTTGGTGTGATCTCAAGAAGCTCATCTGTATCAATGAAGTCTAATGCCTGCTCCAGACTTAAAATTCTAGGAGGGCTTAATTTTAATGCATCATCAGAACCTGATGCACGAGTATTTGTCAGCTTCTTTGTTTTACAAACGTTTACTTCGATATCATCTGTTTTTCCGTTCTGACCAATAACCATACCGGAATATACTTTTTCACCAGGACCTACGAATAATGTACCACGTTCCTGTGCACTGAAAAGACCGTAAGTAACTGTTTCACCAGATTCATAAGCAATCAGAGAACCCTGTTTTCTGTACTGGATGTCTCCCTTATAAGGGCCATATCCTTCAAATAAAGTATTGATGATACCAGTTCCTTTTGTGTCTGTCATGAAGTCACCACGATATCCAATTAATCCTCTGGATGGGATGGAGAACTCAAGACGGGTAGAGCCTGTACCAGACATGGACATGTTACGAAGTTCTCCTTTACGCTGGCTTAACTTTTCAATAACAACACCGGAGAATTCCTCAGGTACATCAATAACAGCAGTTTCCATAGGTTCTAACTTCTTACCGTTTTCATCTGTGTGATAAAGAACTTCAGCTTTACTTACAGCGAATTCATAACCTTCACGACGCATATTTTCGATAAGAACGGAAAGGTGAAGCTCACCACGACCAGATACTTTGAAGGAATCTGTATTTTCCATTTCTTCTACACGAAGGCTGACATCGGTATTTAACTCGCGGAATAGTCTGTCACGAATATGACGGGAAGTTACGAACTTACCTTCCTGACCAGCAAGAGGACTGTCATTTACAAGGAACTGCATAGCGATTGTTGGTTCGGAAATCTTCTGGAATGGTAATGGTTCCGGATGGTCTGGAGAACAGATTGTATCACCGATATGAATATCTGCAATACCGGAAATAGCAACAATAGAACCAACGGTAGCATCATTCACTTCTACTTTGCTAAGACCATCAAATTCATATAACTTGCTGATCTTCACTTTTTTATTTACAGATGGATCATGATGGTTTACAAGAAGTGCATCCTGATTCACACGAATAGAACCATTTTCAACTTTACCGATACCAATTCGTCCGACATATTCATTATAGTCGATTGTGCTGATAAGAATCTGTGTATCTGCATCTGGATCACCAGTTGGAGCTGGAATATGCTTAATAATGGTTTCGAATAATGGTTTCATATCGGTACCATTTTCGCTTAATTCAAGCATAGCAATACCAGACTTAGCAGAAGCATAGACAAATGGACTGTCTAACTGTTCATCGTCAGCATCTAACTCTAAAAGAAGTTCTAATACTTCGTCCATGACCTCTTCCGGACGAGCTTCCGGACGGTCAATCTTATTAATACATACGATAAATGGCAGATTTAATTCGAGGGCTTTCTTTGTTACAAACTTTGTCTGTGGCATTGGTCCTTCGAATGCATCTACAACAAGAATTACACCATCAACCATCTTTAATACACGTTCTACTTCTCCACCGAAGTCTGCGTGACCTGGAGTATCTACGATGTTGATTTTTACTCCATCATAGTGAATGGCTGTATTTTTAGATAAAATAGTGATACCACGTTCTTTTTCGATATCGTTAGAATCCATAACACGTTCGCCGACTTCCTGATTGGCACGGAATGTACCACTTTGCTTTAGAAGTTCATCGACGAGAGTTGTTTTTCCGTGGTCAACGTGAGCGATGATTGCCACGTTACGGACATCTTCTCTTGAGATTTTCATAAATTGCCTTCTTTCTAAAAGTGTAAAGTATAAATTGCTCATCACTTGAGGAGCCAATTTATAACCGTATATTGACGTTCAAACTAAGTTATTCTAGCACAAAGAAAGAAAAGACACAATAAAAAATACGAAATAAATAGGAAAATAAACTGAAAAGAGTAGTTTTAATATGTGAATATAGTAGCAGAATTTATTAGATAATAAAAAGAAAAAGGAATAATTTTTTTAACTTATGTATATATATAAAGTAAATAACATATACAGAATCTGCGCTACATACAGGGGAGGAGTAAACATGACAGAAAAAATTTTAAAAAATAACCAGGCAGTAGTTGCCGGAGAAATTATCTCTGATTTTGAATTCAGCCACGAAGTTTTTGGCGAAGGATTCTATTTTGTGAAGTTGAGAGTAAACAGACTTAGCCATTCAAGTGATATTATACCATTGCTTGTGTCGGAAAGATTAATTGATGTGACACATTCTCATATCGGACAGTATTTAGAGGCACATGGACAGTTCCGTTCCTATAATAAACATGAGAATAACAGGAATCATCTGGTGTTGTCACTGTTTGTAAGGGAGCTTGAACTTATAGACAGTGTGGAAAATCGAAAGCCTAATATGATTTTCCTTGACGGTTATATCTGTAAAGAACCAGTATACAGAACAACACCACTTGGCAGAGAGATTGCAGATGTATTATTGGCGGTGAACAGAGCCTATGGTAAGTCAGATTATATTCCTTGTATATGTTGGGGAAGGAATGCAAGATATGCAGGAAATCTTTCTGTTGGAAGCAGAATTCAGTTATGGGGAAGAATTCAAAGCAGGGAATATCAGAAAAGAATTGGAGAGAATAATGTGGTCAGCAGAGTAGCTTATGAAATCTCTGTAAATAAGATGGAGTACATTGACGATGGAATAAACCTTGAAAGGAAGGTTGCAGATTCAGGAAATATAGGTTAAATTATAAGGGACTGTTCATTTCGAGCAGTCCTTTGCTTTATCGTATGTAAATATTAAAAACTATTTTAAGTAACCGCAGAAATCAAAAAGGGCATTAAATCTGTATTTTTATTTTGGCTTCTGAATAGTTACAGCATATGATATAATATAGAATAGGTAAGAATAAAAGATAGAAAGGAAAACGAAAATGAAGATAACTCCAGTAAAGGGCACAAATGATTATTTACCAGCACAGGCTGAACTTAGAAATTATTTACAGAAGAAAATCTGTGAAACTTATGAGCAGGCAGGTTTTCAGAGAATTGCAACTCCGATTATCGAGGATATTGAGAATCTTGATAAAAGTGAAGGTGGAGACAATTTAAATCTTATTTTTAAAGTAATGAAGAGAGGAGAAAAGTTAAAGAAAGCAATCGCAAGCCAGAATCCAGATAATATCGCAGATATGGGACTTCGTTATGATCTTACTTTGCCACTGAGCCGTTATTATGCGAATAACCGCGCTTCTTTACCACATCCATTTAAAGTAATTCAGATGGATAGAGTATATCGTGCAGAACGTCCACAGAAAGGTCGTTTAAGAGAGTTTATTCAGTGCGACATTGATATTCTTGGTTCTGATTCTTCTACCTGTGAGATTGAATTAATTCACACAACAGCCAAAGCGCTTTTAAATATTGGTATTAATAACTTTAAGGTAAAGATTAACGACAGGAGAATTTTGCGTGAGATTCTCTTATCTGTAGGATTTGAAGAAAATCAGTTAGACAGCGTATGTATTTCTTTTGATAAGTTAAACAAGATTAAGGCAGAAGGTGTTGAGGCAGAACTGACAGAAAAAGGCTTTGACAAGGCCGTAATTGCAGAATTTATGAAGCTTCTTGCCAATGCGCCATTCACACTTGACTATGTAAAAGAAATCTGCAAAAACAGTGAGTACGTAGATTCTTTAGCTTATATCATTAATACTTCTAATGCTCTTGCAGAAGGTAAATACACTGCAGAATATGATATGACATTAGTTCGTGGCCAGGGATATTATACGGGAACCGTATTTGAGGTAGAATCTTTAGACTTTAACAGCTCCATTGCCGGCGGTGGAAGATATGATAACCTGATTGGAAAGTTCTTAAAAGAACAGATTCCGGCAGTAGGATTTTCCATTGGTTTTGAGAGAATTTACAGTATTCTCATGGAAAAAGAAGCTTACAATACAGAAAAACAGAAAAAAGTTGTCTTAATTTATGAAGAGGATCAGATTGCCGATGCAATTCGTTATGCAGAGGAACTTCGTAAAACATATAAGACAGCATTATACATCAAACCAAAGAAACTTGGTAAGTTCCTTAACAAATTAGAAGAACAGGGATTTGACGGTTTTCAGGTATTTGGCAGAGATGAAGAAGTAAGAATGTTTGAAGAACAGTAGATTTTTGTAATGATTTGTGGTATTATGTTGCAAAACATCAATAAATATAATCAGGATGAAAGGTCAGAAAATGGACGGAAGTATACAGGTTTATTATGGCAATGGAAGAGGAAAAACCACAGCGGCTCTCGGACTTGGCATTCGTGCAGCGGGAGTAGGAAAGCAGGTTATCATGGTGCAGTTTCTCAAGAAAAAGCATTCTGATACACTTGACTACCTAAAGAAACTTGAGCCGGAACTTCAGATTTTCCGCTTTGAAAAGGCGGCATGTGGATATTCCGATTTAAGCCCAAAGGAAAGGCGGGAGCAGATGCTCAATATTAAGAACGCTCTTGGATATAGCAGAAAGGTTCTTGATACCGGACAGTGTGATTTGCTGATTCTTGATGAAATTTTTGGATTAGTTGATTACAATATAATTACCATTGAGGAATTGATGGATTTAATTGCAGTGAAAAAAGATTCCATGGACTTGATACTTACGGGAAGGAATCTCCCTGATGAAGTGTGGGAGGTTGCGGACTGTGTCTATTCAATCCAAAGAGAAAAGGAAAAATCCCCGGAGATATTGGCACAGGGAGTTTTCTAATGCATTCTTAATTTAGAGAAAGGAAGGATAAGTATGGCTGTTTTTACAGGAGCAGGTGTTGCAATCGCAACCCCATTTGATGAGAATTACAATATTGATTATGAGAGTTTTGGAAAATTTATAGATTTTCAGATAGAGAATAAGACCGATGCGATTATCGTTTGCGGAACATCCGGAGAGGCTTCCACATTAAGCCATGAGGAGCATATTGCGGCGATTCGTTACTGTGTAAATCGTGTGAATAAGAGAGTGCCTGTAATTGCAGGAACTGGTTCTAATTGCACAGATACTGCATCTTATCTTACAAAGCAGGCACAGAATGCAGGAGCAGATGCAGCGCTTGTAGTAACTCCTTACTATAATAAAGCAACACAGAACGGTCTGATCGCTCACTATACAGATATTGCAAGACATACAGATTTACCAATCATTCTTTACAATGTACCAAGCAGAACTGGCTGTAAGTTAGAATCTGCTACAATTGCCAAGTTAGTAAAGGATGTAGATAATATCGTTGGTGTAAAAGAAGCAACAGGCGACATTGCTTTTGCAACACAGATTATGTATGATACGCAGGGAGATGTTGATATGTACTCTGGTAACGATGATATGATCGTTCCAATGCTGTCTATCGGTGGAAAGGGTGTTATTTCCGTCCTTTCTAACGTAGCACCAGAAGATACACATAACATTTGTGCAGAATATTTTGCAGGTAACGTAGAAAAGAGCCGTGAATTACAGATCAAGTATCTTGAACTGATTCATTCCCTCTTCTGTGAAGTGAACCCAATCCCTGTAAAGAAAGCATTAGAATTAATGGGATTATATGGCGGTAACGTAAGACTTCCATTAACACAGTTAGAGCCAGAACACACAGAACGTCTGAAAAAGGCTATGATTGAGACTGGAATCTTAGCATAAATATAATTTTTAGAATTATGCACAAATATATCTCATGGCTAATCTGTTGTGAGATGAATAGTCAAGTTAGTAAAGTGATTCCAGATTTTGAGTGGTTACTTTAGTTTTTTGATAATGAAAGATATATCCGGAGGACTGAACATAAGATGGTTAAAGTAATGATGCACGGATGTAATGGCTATATGGGTCATGTTATCTGTAATTTAATAAAAGATATGGAAAATGTCACTGTGGCAGCAGGAATCGACCCATGTCCAGGTGATCAGAAAGATTTTCCTGTATTTGCATCCTTAGATGAGTGTAACGTAGATGTAGATGTTATCATTGACTTCTCTGCTGCAGTAGCAGTAGATGGTGTCCTTGATTATGCCGCAGAAAAGAAGATTCCTTTAGTAGAGTGTACAACAGGGCTTTCCGAAGAACAGCTTGCACATCTTGAAGAAGCCAGCAGGCAGACAGCGATTCTTCGTTCTGCCAATATGTCACTTGGTGTAAATACTTTATTAGAGATGGTAAAGACTGCAGTAAAGATTCTTGGAGAGGCAGGATTTGATATTGATATCGTAGAGAAGCATCACCGCAGAAAGTTAGATGCGCCATCAGGAACTGCATTAGCTTTTGCAGATTCTATCAACGAAGCGGCAGATGGTAAGTATAACTATGTGTTTGACAGAAGCGAAAGAAGAATGCAGCGCCCACAGGATGAGATTGGTATTTCGGCTGTTCGTGGTGGAACAATCGTAGGTGAGCATGAGATTATCTTCGCAGGAACGGATGAGGTAATCGAGTTTAAGCATACGGCTTATTCCAGAGCGGTGTTTGGAAAAGGTGCGGTAGAAGCTGCAGTATATCTGGCAGATAAACCAGCAGGATTATATGATATGA
>CAVCBH010000252.1:0-35822 GCA_963600375.1 bacterium
CATCATAATGATTAATATACTGTGTTTTATGGTAGACGATTTTCTTTCCTTTCATCGCCTGTGTGAGTGTCGTTTTTCCTGCCTCACTTCTTCCGATAAATATTATCTTTCGCATCTTTACACTTCCTCGTCTACTTTGTTCTTTGTTATATTCATTCTATCACATCAGGAAAAGGTTAAAATTTGGAAAATTCTTTGCGTTTTCTGCGAAATTTTAGTTCTTCTAAACCTTCCCGAATCTTTTCTGTTCTTTCATTGTAAATAAAGTCATAACTTAAACAAGATAATATCAGTGCAGTAAGTACATCTACTACAGAATGTTGTTTAAGAAACATTGTAGATAAAATAATTAATGAGGTCATAATAAACGTTCCTGCTCTTGCTGCCTTATTATCTTTGAGTTGTGGGCTGTTCTTTACTGCGAAATAGACAGCCATTGAGTTAAATACATGAATGCTTGGAAGTACGTTCGTTGGTGTATCCATCGAATAAATCATCTTCGTAAGCCGTATAAAAATGTTATCTCTTGTAAATGTATCTGGTCTTAATTCAAGCCCATTTGGATATACATAGGATACGATAATAAATATCGTCATTCCAATCATACCAAAGTACATCAATCTGCAAAAAGATTCCTTTTCCTTAAAGAAAAAATATATTCCTGCGACAGCAATATATGCAAACCATAGAAGGTACGGAATAATAAACACTTCTATAAAAGGAATATACTGATCAATCGAACAGTTGATAATATGTAATTTATCCGGTACTCTTTTCTCCAAACAAGCAAATGCCGCCAAATAAAACGGGAAATATAAAAGGAGTAATCCATGTCTGTAATTCTTTAATTTTTCTGCCATAACATCACCTTTTCTCTATCCAAATCTCCAATGCTTTCTCGAAATCTCTGGAAGCTCTTAATATTTATTTTCACCCCGGACCCCGACAGGAGCTATAGCTGTATTTATATCTCTGGAAGTTTTTATGTTCATTGTTAACGCACGAGATTCCAAGATTCTACAAATACAGCCTGCTGCAACAGCCCCACCCATACTGCTATAGTCTATTACTGCGCTATCTTATTCAGTACTTTTTATCATCTTTAAAATGTAACGCAACTTTCTCAATAAGTCAATGCATTTTCCCGGACTTCACAATATCTTAAAGAAATTGTCATTTTTCTCCTTTTCTTTTCTCTTCGACATCTTTCAGATACCCTTTTAACTGATTAAAAGCCTCTGCATATTTGGGCGAGGCCATTGTCGGGTTGCCTTTGATAAGCATTCTGACAGGACCTGCTCCTTTTCTCTTTAAGTGGAAACTATTCTCTTTTAACTTGCCGACTCGCTCTTTTACTTCAAGCATTTCCAGTTTCTGGCGTTCTGGTAACTTAGGAAGCTCTGCCATTTCTTTCATCTTGCTGAGACGAAGTTCTATTTCTTTTCCTATTTCATCCATACGCTCTACTGCCGGATGACTCTTTACGTATTCTCTCCATTCCTTGTCAAGAACCGCAATAACAACATCTGCTCTCTTTCTCAGTATAACCACTTCTTTTCGTAGATTTTCCATTCCAACAAGAATATTTCTAAGATCAATAGCATCTCGAACAGAGATACAAAGATCTGCTGCCAGACCTGCACTCACTATCCATACAAATATTTCATCTGCCATCTTTGGTACAATTGCAAGCAGATGTAAGATTGCCGGATGAAACACCTCATTCATCAAAATGGTTAAAAAGCCCCATGCAACAGAGGACGATAAGCAAATGTAGCCCTTATAGTTAAACTTCTGGTTTGAATAGTCCCAGTATCTTACTTTAAGTAAAGCTTCCATAACTGCCCCGGTCACAAGCTCTAAAAGCGTTGCTCCCACAACCCCTGCAAAATAGGTTAAAATAAGATTGTCTTTAAAGGGTTCTGACACAAAAAGCATCATCACCGCTCCACTTCCATAGATTGGAAGAAAAGGTCCGTGCAAAAAGCCTCTGTTTACCCATTGTCTTTTTCTTAAAGAGACATAACACGATTCAAAAATCCATCCCAGAAAACAATACACATAGAAATATAAAATCCACTGCTGCACTGTATACTGCCCTATCATTTTTACCATCCTTTCTGATAGCTTTCGCACCCACTAACTCCCTAATAGAAAAATAGCTTCTGAAATCATAATCTTCTACAATTTCAGAAGCCTTTTTAAATTATATAATCATTGCCATTCTTCGCATAATGCCATTGAATTAAATCATCTAATGTTGTATGATCTACCACCCCACTGATTGCTTCACTCAGCTTTCTCCAAAGTGGAATCGTCATACATTCTTCCATTCTGTCACAGACCTCACTGCTCGCTTCCAGACACGGAACTGGTTCAATACTTCCTTCCGTGATCCGCAGAATCATACCTACTGTATATTCATCTGGACGTTTTGTGAGAAGATATCCTCCCTGTGGTCCACGAATGCTTCTCAGATATCCTGCTTTGGTCAGAACAGAAACAATCTGTTCCAGATATTTTCCAGACACCTCCTGGCGCTTTGCAATATCCTTCACCCGTACAGGACCAGACTGATCATGCATCGCAATATCAAGCATTAAGCGAAGAGCGTATCTGCCTTTCGTCGAAATTCTCATAACGCTCTCCTCTCTCTTCTATTGCTAATACTAAACTAACATTTAAATATCGTATCTAATTCTATCTATATATTTAACCATGCTTAGCTTAAATACTTTACTCTAAAGAATGAAAATGCGGTCATTATACCTACTATAAGACAAAACCACGCAATCATCGTAACCATTCCCGCATTACGGTCACCCTTTGCCTGCATACTCAAACCTGCACGCCACATAACAAATCCGATGATTGCTACGATAATTCCAAGCCCCATCCACATCTCAACTGTCATTGTTCTTCCTCCTGATTCTGACTGTTCAAACTATATTTTCACAGTCAACTTTATCTTTATATGATAAGCTATTTTCTGTGTTCTTGTCAAGTTATAATAAGCGTGTTATAATTCTACTAATGCAAAAGAAGGGGGTGGTACTATATGACAACAATTAAATGCCGCAAGTGCGGAAAAGTTTACCCATTTGATGAAAAAATATGTCCTGACTGTGGATACGATATTCGCAAGGATGAAACCTTATCTCCTCGTGACAGAGCTGCTCTTGGACTCAAAAGTGACTCTGCTCTCTTTGAAGAGTTAGGCAAAAAAAATATGGAACGCTGGAAGAATCAAACGAAAGAAGAACGTTTACAGGATGCCTGGGAGAACAGGGATAAATTCGAAATTCGCCCGGATCAGGGGGGACTTCCCCGTGTTAATATTCCAATGAATACGATGTTGTTTGTGACGATTATCTTGGTTGCGGCTGTATTTCTGGCCAAGTATCTGGCCTAATTGATTTGCTGTAGGCAGGAGAGACGCACCCAAAGAGAGCCCGGTCCTTATATTTGCGGCCTGGGAGCAAAGGTTGGAGGCGAGCGCTTAAGCGAACATTCAACCTGCCGCGACGAAAGTCACAAATATAGCTTCTTTCTCTTTTTGAGGGTGTCTCCTTTGCCTTTCGTCAAATCAGAATTCAAAAAAAGCTATCGCAAACGCGATAGCTTTTCTCGTTATATTATGTAGTAAATTAAATCACTATTATATCCTAGATTGGTAATGCAGCGTAAACAGCTACAGCTACTAATGCACCGATGATAGGTCCAATTACTGGAGCTGTTAAACCGTAAGCCCAGTCAGCATCTCCTTTACCTTTGATAGGTAAGATAGCAAATGCTAAACGAGGAGCTGTATCTCTGGCTGCGTTCAAAGCATATCCTGTAAGACCACCGAAAGATGTACCACAGGAGATGATGATTAAGAATACACCAAATACACCTGTTGCTTTGTCACCTGCAAATGGAACATTGAATGCACCATTAGCAGCTTTGATAGCAAATACTAACCAGAATGTTGCGATAGCTTCCTGAAGAATGTTATAAGGGATATTTCTTACACCAGGAGCTGTACAGAATACACCTCTTAATCCATCACCTAAATCAGAAGAAGCATCAAACTGAGGTTTAAATGCTACCCATACTAAAATAGCTCCAACAAAACCACCAGCTAATTCAGCAATGATCATCTCAATGATAACTGCGATAGAATATCCTGCAGAAGCGGCTAAAGATCCATCAGCAAATAAAGCGATTGTGAGAGCCGGGTTATATGATGCCGGACAAATACCACTGAATGCTGTTGCTGGAAGACAAACTGCAAGACCCCAGCCAATAGCTATAAATAATGCGCCTGCTCCTTTAAATCCAGAGTTGTTCAGTGTAACGTTGGCACAAACACCATCACCTAATAATACAAGTAATAAGGTTCCGACAAATTCACCAATAATTACGTTAGTCATTATTAATTCCTCCTATTCAATTAATGTTTCCAATTAAGTACACTAGTGCTGATTTAAATATAACACTTATAGGGGCATTTGTCTTTTTACATTGTAAGAATTGTGTGAGAATCTGTCATATTTCTTACGATATTTTTTCGTTTTTTTACCATACAATTCCATTCTCATGAGTTATTTTGCACTATTTCAGTAATTATTCCTATCTTTCTTTTATATACTTTACCTAATTTTTATTATTTTTGCTCAGCAGATTCGTCTTTCGCAATTCTTACGAATGAAAGAAATTTATCAAAGAGAAATTGCAGCTCGATCCGGAGTAGCTGAAGATCTATTTCTTCGTTATCTTTTATGTAATTGATATAAAATCCAAGAAAAGCCTCCACAAAAAATGCTACTGTAAAATCTTCTTT
This sequence comes from bacterium, assembly GCA_963600375.1. GTDB lineage: Bacteria > Bacillota > Clostridia > Lachnospirales > Lachnospiraceae > Anaerobutyricum. The sequence goes on from CAVCBH010000252.1 coordinate 4,826, forward strand.
TTCTTTTCGTAGATTCCATACAGAGTCATCTAAGCATAACTGAATAGTGCATCGGGTCCTTTCTTCAAAAAGTCCATATAGATTGCCATGTATTTCCTCTATATTGAGACTTTTCAACAGCTTTCTGTAATATCTGTAGTCCTTATATGTATTTAAAAACAGGGCATAAAACCACTCTTCAAAAGAGGCTTCCTCTGACGGAAGTGCCTCTACTACCTGTTGCTCAAAAATCCAGTGCATGATGTCATATTTATCCCGGAAATGGTAATAAAAATTTTCTCTGGTCATGGCGCTCTCTTTTGCGATATCGCTTATTGTAATCTTCTGAAAAGACTTCTTACATACAAGCTCCTTAAATGCCTCCGCCATTTTTCCCTTTGTTCCGTTCATCTTGTCTCCCTCCACTAGCAATCCGTTAATTTATTACCATAAACTTGGTTTTACTGTAGTAATCAGTCTTTCTTCCGCTTTCAGATATGCTTCATCTATGATTCTTCTTTGTTCTTTATCAAGATTATGACTCTGCGCATAACTTTGCCATGAAGACATAGCCACAATCAAATCTGTCATTGTTGTACAGGACTTCATCTTAGTCTCAAATCTTTTTATTTCTTCGTCTGTTCTACTCATATAAATACCTCACATTTTATCGTCTGGTTCGGATGCACCTCCCCTGATTTCATGTGTTCCCAAATTCTTTTTTACTCATAATCTTACAAGATAAACCTTCATTCAGGACACACATTTTATATTATAATTGGATTTTATTTCTGTAGCAATAAAATTATCCATCTTCTAGCTATTTTGTTTTGCACTTTCTATAGCGAAAAAGGACATAAAATTCTAAAAAATTCTATGTCCTCTTCATTATTTTATTTGGAAATTATATCTGCCATATTGATATTGGCAAAATACATGAATAAAAACAGCGTTCTGTCTTCATTTTCTTTATCTGTATATTTTGAACCTTTGTGACATCCTCCTCACCTATAGAGACGGGAGCTTCACAACTTCAGCAAGTTGGATTCTCATTCGATAAAACTCCGAATCTTTATAAAACAATGCTATTTATAATCTTGAAAAATATTTCATAACTTTTGCAAAATCCGCAATTGTCTTCTCTGCATCACCGTGTTCTATTCCATCTTTTACACAATGATCGAGATGCCCTTCTAACACAATCTGTCCAATCTTATGGAGTGCAGTCTTTGCAGCATTAATCTGGATAATAATCTCTTCACATGGAACATCTTTCTCAATCATACGGTCAATCGACTTGATCTGACCATCTATTCTTTTCAATCTCTTATGCAGATTATCCATATCCATGCACTGTCTCATAAAAAGTCCCCCTTATCGGCTTTATTGTTTATTATTCCTATATACTGAGCTGTTTAGAAATCACCTGAAAAAGTCCTGTTATCCCAGAGCGTGTTTGAAAAATGCTCTGGACAGCTATATATTATAACACAATATACCTATTTTAAGAAACCAGAAATAATCATTTCTTCTGCTTCTTCTTCTGTAAGCCCTAAGGTCATAAGTTTAATAAGCTGTTCCCCCGCGATTTTTCCGATTGCCGCCTCGTGAATCAGTTCTGCATCAAGATTATTTGCCTCTAATTCCGGAATAGCACGAACCTTTGCATTATCCATGATGATCGCATCACACTCACTATGACCGGCACAGGCATTATTTCCTGCAATTTTTGCACGGAATAACTGTGCAGAATCATCGCGGGCAACGGAACGAGATACTACGTTAGCACTGCTTCCCTCCCCATTTAGATCAACAGAAAACTGTGTCTGTGCAGTCTGCTCTCCATGCGTCATAAGCTTCTCAGAGATTTCGAGCTTGGCTCCGGCCTTTAAATCAGCATCTGTTTCACGCATTGTACTGTCAATGCCTTTAATCTGTACCGTATCCATGTAAAAATACGCATTTTCATCAAGATGAATGATTGTCTTTGGATTCATTACCTTTCCACCTTTGCCGTCACCCTGTCCATAATGCTTCTCAATATAGCGAATTTTTGAATTCTTTCCAACAAAAAATTCATGAATACCATCATGCTGTGAAAGACCGTCTCCGCTGTTATGAATACCACAGCCTGCCACGATTGTCACATCGCAGTCTTCTCCAACATGAAAGTCATTATAAACTAAATCGTTCAGTCCAGTCTGGCTGATTACAACTGGAATGTGCACACTTTCTTTTTTTGTTCCCGATTTGATAATAATATCAATTCCCGGCTTATCTTCTTTAGAAACGATATCAATGTTGGCTGTTGTATTTCTTGCGGCAGCCGCTCCATTGGCACGGATATTATAGGCACCTGCAGGCACTTCATGAAGTCCCGCGATCTCTTCTAATAATTCTTTCTGTATTAAATCCATGATTTTTCCCCCTAATCTCTGCTTAACTTCTGGCACATGCTTGATTTGTAAAGGAGTTCCGGAATAACCTCTTCTCCCTTTCCGCTCTTTTCTACAAGTCCATCATTAATTACAATGATTCTGTCCGCGATTTCAAGAATTCTTTCCTGATGGGAAATAATCAGAATCGTACCGTCTGTCTTCTCATGAAGATCTTCAAACACATGAATGAGGCTGTTGAAACTCCACAGGTCAATTCCTGCTTCTGGCTCATCAAATACAGAAAGCTTGGTTGCTCTCGCCTTGATCATCGCAATCTCAATACGCTTAAGTTCTCCACCAGAAAGACTTCCATTCAATTCTCGATTAATGTAATCTCTTGCACATAAGCCTACTTCGGAGAGAATATCACAGATTCCTGTAATGTCTAAAGTCTTGCCTGAAGCGATACTCATCAAATCTTTAACCTTTAGTCCCTTAAACTTTACAGGCTGCTGAAAAGCATAGCTGATTCCCTTTTTCGCTCTCTCTGTAATATTTAAGTCTGTGATATCTTCTCCATCTAATAAAATCTTACCGGAAGTCGGTTTTAAAATTCCGGCAATAATCTTAGCTAATGTGGACTTTCCACTTCCGTTCGGTCCTGTGATCGCAACAAACTTCTCGTCAAATGCAAGATTAATGTCTCTTAAAATTTCTTTATTATCGTCATCAACCAAATAGCTGATATTTTGTAATTCAAGCATAGTATCCTCCTCTGATTCCTTATGTATTCCTGTACTCTTTTTTTGTTCCTGCTTTTGTGGAAAGCTTTCTCTCCACAAAAGCAGACGTAAGAAAGTTTCTGAAAATACATCTGTAACGTATACAGCAATCTACATTCCACAATGCTAAATGCTCAATTTCCCACAGTATTTTGTAGAATCGCTATAAATCCCATATATATCATAGGGTCTTTAAAAAGTCAACAAATATGAAGGCTTTTTCTATTGTTTTTTTGTACATACTATACTATTTTGGTGGGAATTGCAGTTATTTTTCAGACACACTCTAATTTTCTGTCATCCTTCCGAGGCGAACCTCTTCCATCTGTTTTGCATCCTCTTCTTTTGCATAGTCTAAAAGATAGTTTCTCTTTTCACCTCGTTCTCTCTCATTGATTTCCCGAATCTGCTTCTCTGTTCGCTCCACTTCTTCGTAAAAATCTCTCGCAGAAATCCGGTAAGCGCCCTGTCCCATAACAATGACCTGCTCTAAGGCATCAGAAGTTGCTACTGTCACTTTATACTTTCTGCCGATTTCATGGGTAGTCTTTTCGATATACTGATCTGCGGTTTCAGCTTCTTTTGTATACACAACATAAATATTATGATACTTCTGCACTTCTCCCCGATTGCCTTTGACTTTATATGCATCAAAAACAAGGATTAATGTGCAGCCCTTAAAACCCTGATAATTACTTAAAATGTCCATCAGCTTATTTCTTGCGGCATCAATACTTACTTTTGCCAGATTATTTAATTCTTCCCATGCAAAAATAATATTATACCCGTCTACCAGTAAATATTCCCTTTTTGGCTCTGATTCTTTTATTACGGTTGTGCGACGGACTGGTGTAGAAATGGTCTGCCTGCGGTAACTGCTATAGCGGTCTCTTTCTTTTTGCATGGAGCCAAATTCTCGCTCCATGATAGCAAGAAGTTCTGGATCATCATCGTAGCTGGAGGAATACCTACCAGAATAATTGCTGGAAGTACCTGCACCATTAACTCCGGCAGAGGCATTACCTCGTTGTCCTGCTATCATTTCTTCAAACTCTATGCCAGATTTCTCTGCCAGAAAGTCCTCCTTGATATGCATATATTCCGGTACTTCATCCCATTTAACAAGAAAGCCTGCACCATGTGCGCAAAATACAGAGCCGGTTGGATTATCAACATCTCTCTCGCTGTCATATCCAATTTCTTCGATAACTTCTTCCGCATTATGACAAGGCTCATATCCTTTTAACGTGAGAGTAATTCGGCCACGACCTTTTGTATATGCCCATACTTCTCTCTGATATTCTCGCATTTCTGATGCCGGCGCTGTTCCTGTAAGACGAATCATCCCCTGTTTATCTTCTGCCTCCGGTCCTTCAAAACTTCCGTTCATCTGCCCAATATCAGACATTGCTCTGCCGACCTGTTCGGATGGAACTTCTAATACAAAGGAATACCATGGCTCTAACAGTACACTTTCCGCAGACTTTAAGCCCTGACGGACTGCCCGGTATGTTGCCTGACGGAAGTCGCCACCCTCTGTATGTTTTAAATGCGCTCTTCCAGCCACGATCGTAATCTTCATATCTGTAATCGGAGAACCCGTAAGAACTCCTGGATGCTCTCTTTCCTGCAAATGCGTAAGAATCAGTCTCTGCCAGTTTCTATCTAATATATCCTCGCTGCAGTCTGCATCAAAAACAAGACCGCTGCCTGTCTCTAACGGCTCCATTTTAAGATGGACTTCTGCACAATGGCGAAGCGGTTCATAATGTCCCACTCCCACAACCGGATTTTTTATCGTTTCTTTATATACAATCTTTCCTGTACCAAATTCCACATCAAGATGAAAACGTTCGGCAATCATTGTTTTCAAGATTTCCGTCTGAACCTCTCCCATAAGCTGTACATGAATTTCTTCCAACGCTGGATTCCATACGATATTAAGCAAAGGTTCCTCTTCCTCCAACTGCTTCAACTCCCGAAGAACCTTTGTCGTATCCGCTCCTTCCGGCAAAATCATCTGATAAGTAAGTACTGGCTCTAAAAATGGGGCGGCTGTTCCTTTTTCCACACCAAGCCCCTGACCAATATAGGAAGAAGAAAGTCCGGTCACCGCACAGACTCCTCCCGCTTTGACCTTATTTGCCGCTTCATATTTTGCACCAGAATAAATACGAATCTGATTGATTTTTTCCTCTTTATTTATTGACATTTTTACAACAAGCTCGCCACCTGTCACCTTTAAAAATGTCAGGCGCTCTCCCTTATCATCTCTCGAAATCTTAAAAACTCGCGCACCAAATTCTTCTTTTCCGGAAAATGGCATCATATATTCTTCAAAACCTGCCAGCAGCTCCTGTACACCATCAAGCTTTAATGCAGAGCCAAAATAACATGGGAAAACTTTTCTTTCCTTTATCAGACGGCAAATGTCTTCCTTTCTTACTGTTTCATGCTCCATAAAATAGTCAAGAACATCCTCATCTGTCATTGCTATCTCTTCCATGGATTCTGTACTTTTTTCCCTACCAAAAACAATACATCCCTCATCCAGACGCTCTTTCAACTCTGCAAGCAGGCTTTCCTGGTCTGTTACCGGCTGATCCATCTTATTGATAAAAATAAATGTAGGAATCTCATAAAGTTTCAAAAGCTTCCACAGCGTTTCCGTATGCCCCTGCACACCATCTGCACCACTGATCACAAGTACCGCATAATCAAGCACCTGCAGCGTTCTTTCCATTTCGGCGGAAAAATCGACATGCCCTGGTGTATCCAAAAGATTCATTCGTTTATTTCCCAGTGAAAAAACTGCCTGCTTCGAAAAGATGGTGATTCCTCTGTCCCGCTCTAAAGAATAGGTATCAAGAAAGGCATCTTTATGATCCACACGGCCAAGCTTACGCAGCGTGCCTGACAGATAGAGCATACCTTCCGATAATGTTGTCTTTCCGGCATCAACATGCGCCAAAATTCCCATTACGATATTTTCCACTATTTCACCTCGTTTCAATAATCTGATTCTTTCATAGTTCATTTACTTGCTGAAGAACTATTTTTTCAAAAAATCATTTAAAAATTTCAAATTCAAAAATGGTTGTTTCTGCATTTCAAAAATTTATAAAGGTAAAGAAGAAAAGCGACATGACTTATCTTTAAAGCCCTGCCGCTCTTGTAATTCTTATTTGTAGAGCATATCTAAAAATGCTCTAGAGCCTGTTCGAAACACACTCTAATATCTTAACGGAGATGGAGGGATTTGAACCCTCGCGCCGGTTATAGCCGACCTACCGCATTTCGAGTGCGGACCCTTCAGCCACTTGGGTACATCTCCAAAGGACAGCGATTATTATATCAAAAGTTTTGGTATTTATCAAGAGATGAAAGGGGGAAATAATTGAATTCATTGTAAATAGACCAAAACAGACAAAGCCAGAGAAGCTCCTGCCACCTGTTTGTGGCCTGGGAGCAGGGGCTTCTCCTTTTTTTGGGGATCTGTCTGTCAGTTTTACCTTAATTCTGCCAGAATACCAAAGGCCTCTTTCATCGTATCTTTTACCAAATGTGTTTTTTTCTCATACTGCTTGCGATAAAATGCCACATTCTCCATATTTGGTTCAAACACATTCTTTAAATGAATATTCTCTGTTAATGCTTCTGTGATATTATCGACATCGCCAACTGCATATGCGCCAAACATACAGTTTGTCATGACCGCTCCTGCCGCATTCTCCAATGTTACTGTACGGCTGTCTAACATATCCGCCTTCATCTGATTCCACATATTATCACGGCTTCCGCCTTCTGTGATGGTGATTCGGCTTAAGTCAATTCCTGCGGAGCGATATAAATCTGTGATTTCCATGTAATCGTAACCGATCGCTTCTAATACGGCATGCCATAATGTTGCCTGGTCAGTGTCCATTGTCATGTTTAAGAAGCAGCCTACGGCATCAGGAATATCATTGATTCCACCTGTTAAATATGGGAGAAAAAGTACTCCATTAGATCCTGCCGGAACTTTTCTGGAATCTTCCTCCAGTGTTCTATAGTAACTGCCGTCTTCTGCCTTTTTACAGATATTATCTTTAAACCAACGAAGAGCAAGTCCTCCGGTACGGATGTATCCCCAGTAAAAGTAAGTGTCTGGCAGAGAACCGCTGTTAAATACAAGTCCGGCTCCTTTTTTACTAAGTTCCGGGATAATTCCTTTTGTAGATACGCAGAACATCGAGCAGGTTCCGGCTACGTCAACTGCCTGTCCCGGCTTCATATTGCCGCTTCCGATCATGGACTGCATCGTGTCTCCTGCTCCACCGCAGATTGGGATTCCTGCCGGGAGTCCGGTTTCCTGCGCGATTTCTTCTGTTAAATGTCCGATAATATCCCACGGTTTTACGATGCGTGGCATCATTTCTTCTGGAATACCAAGAATGTCGAGCTGCTCTTTTGACCAGCATTTTTCCTCTACTTTATAGCCAAGTCCCCAGCCAGACATGGTTCCCCAGTCAATAAACATATCTTTTGCAGAAAGTCCGGCAAGATGTGCCAGTACATAAGGAGCATCGTGAATAAACTTTGCGCCATTTTCTTTGAAGCCTTCTACATTTTTTAAAAACCAGCGGGCAAACATTGCCGGAAACATGCAGTTTGCTTCCGGGTTGCCTGTCTCTTTTCCGAAAATATCTAAATCCCAGCTATTTACAAGTTCTACATCTTCCTTTGTACGGGAATCCAAATAGTTAATATATGGTGTAATCGCATTACCATCTTTGTCTACACCACAGATTCCACAGATAACGCCGTCACCCATGATAGACTTAATCTTTGTGACATCGAGCCCTTTTTCTTTCATCTGAGATGCACATTCTTTCATCCCTTTGATAGTGAGGGCAAGATATTCGTCAACGTCCATGCTTACCCAGCCTGGTTCCGGATAGGTTAATGTTGTTGGTGCAGAAGATGATACAATGCAATTCATATCCTCATCGTAAACGGCAACCTTTACGCTCTGTGTTCCTGCATCAAATCCAAGATAATAATTCATGTTGTTTTCCTCCATTCTTTTGGTAAAAGTGACAGGAGACGGAGAAATTATTATATCATAGAAGCAAATTATCACTCGCGCTAAACATTGCATTTTGCCCGATAAAACAGTTTCTTTGGAGAAACGAATCCAAAGGAACTACGGTCAAAATTCCATAGCGTGACAGAGATAATTCTGCTTCTATATATAATATGATAATTTCTCCTGTCTTCTAAAAAATTTAGAATAATAGAATGTATTCGCAAAAACAATTGCAGCTACTTTCTATTTATCCAAAATACATTATCTCCAAATTATGAAGTATGAATAGGGAAGTTAAAAGCCTGCTTAGAAAATAAAAAAGCCCCAATAATAAAATTATCGGGGAGGCAAAGTTTCACTTTTATTAAAGTTGCTTCTTGCATTAAATAGTATTTCACAGGTAAAACTCCTGCTTAATAATTCATCTGCAAAAAACGCTTTCTTCTCATTCTTCTCTCATCCAGACTGTACTGTCGGCTTCGGATTCACACCGAATCATGCCAATGGCTCGCGGGCTTATGCTCTGTGCTGTATCTATAGCTATAACTATAACTATGCATGCTGCTAAATAAACAATAGCAATTACCGCCGGTAGGGAATTCCACCCATCCCCGAAGATTCTGTATTTATTTGTTTATTATATCACATTTTGTATACAGATTCAAGATTAACGCACATATTTTTTATACCAGATTTTGTATTTTTTTCTCCATAGATGATGAACGATAAAATGTTAAACTATATGTTAGGATAGTGTTTTTAGTAATTGTCCAGGAGGAGGAACTTTTTATGAGTAAATTAATGCATACCCCATATCGTATCGGAAATATCGAGATTCCGAACCGTATTGTGAAAAGTGCGATGTTTGAGTATTGTGCGAATCAGGGAAGAATCACAGACCGGCACAGACAGATTTATGAGGATGCCGCCCGTGGGGGATGTGGTCTTATCATCACTGGTATGGAGGCGATTTCTTCGACTGCCGGTAATGGTCCTGGAATGATACATACAGAATATGAGGGCTATCTTGAAGATATGAGAAGTATTGTGTCAAAAGTACATCAGTATGGCAGCCGTATTTTCGTGCAGCTTCAGCATGCCGGTCCACGTACAGACTGGAAGAGTGGTTACGACCGTTTTGCCTCATCACCTGTTAAAGTGGCTGATGGTATTATTTATCACGCAGCTACCAAAAATGAATTAGAAAAAGTTGTCCATGATTTTGGCGTGGCTGCCCGCAAATGCAAATTAGCGGGATGTGATGGTGTACAGATTCATGCCGCACACGGCTTTTTACTGACAACCTTTCTTTCTCCCCATTTTAACAAAAGAGCGGATGAATACGGAGGACCAATTGAGAATCGTTCCCGTCTGCTTTTTGAGATTTACGATTCCGTCCGCAATGCAGTCGGTGTAGATTATCCTGTTGCTTTAAAGCTTTCTTTCAGTGATCTGGTTTCCGATTCCAGTACACCAGAAGAGATGCTGTGGGTATGCAAAGAACTGGAGAAGAAAGGCATTGATTTTATTGAAGTTTCTTCTGGAATCAGCGCTGACAACAGTGGTGCTTCCTGCTCCCCTGTTTTAAGAAAAGGCGACCGGGAAGGCAAATTCTTAGAAAGCGCTCTCCTCGTATCCGACAATCTGGAAATCCCCATATCCAGCGTTGGCTGCTACCGCTCCCCAGACTTTATCGAACACATACTGTCATCCACCTCTCTTACCGCTATTTCCCTCGGCAGACCACTGGTAAGAGAACCAGATTTGCCAAACAAATGGAGAACTTCAAACGAAAAAGCAACCTGCCTGTCCTGCAACCGCTGCTTTAACTGCACAGATGTAATCACCTGTTTATGCGGTAAAATATAATGAAAATACACCATCCACATATCCATTATGTAAATAAAACATTTAGATATTGTACTTAATATTATAATTTCTCTCTGCTCTTATTTCTCACATACAGCACCGCCATCGCTATTGCCGCAATCCCCCAGGATATCGGATAGGAAAGAGCCACCTTATCCGGGGAAGGATTCTGCGCCATAAGTACAAACAGCGCAACAATACGGAATCCACAGAAGCTTATGATCGTCACGACCATCGGTAAAAATGCCTTTCCAAATCCTCTTAAATTACTGCTGAAACATTCCAGTACGGTATAGAAAAAGTAGAATGGAAAGGTTACTTTTACAATATTTAACGTCTGTGCCGCCACTGCACTGTCTTTTGTAAATGCTTTTAAAATCACAGGCATCGCTGCAATCAATAGCATACATGCAGCAAATGTGCTGATGGAACCACCAAGAATACTGATTTTATTTCCTTTTTTAATTCGGTTCCAGTTCCCGGCTCCGTAATTTTGCCCGATAAAGGACACAACTGCCTGTCCGAGTGCGATAATCGGCAGATACACGATAAGTTCCACGCGGAAATATACTGTAAAGGCCGCTACTGAAGTAACACCTAACGTATTAATCTGTGACTGAATAATAATGTTGGATAACGTAATGATAATCGACTGCACACCGGCAGGTACTCCAACTTTTAATATATCTGATAACTCATGCAGACTGCATTCCTTCAGAGTCAGACATAGTGCATATGGCTCTTTCAAACGATACAAATGAATCATGACACAAATCGCCGCAAATGTCTGTGAAAATAATGTAGCAAATGCGGTTCCTTCCACGCCCATATGAAAGACTGATAAAAAGATAAAGTCTGCAAACACATTAATAATTCCACCAAAAAACTGATATAACATTGGTGTTCTCGAATCACCTAATGCACGCAAAACCCCGCTTAAAAGGTTATAACTTACCACGGAAATCATGCTGAGCATATAAATGCGAAGATATCGTACTGCCAATGGGAAAATACTTTTCGGTGTTCCCATCCAGCTTAAAAATGTCGGGGATAACGCAAATCCAATCAGCATCAACAGTAAACCGCCGAAAATTCCCGTCCAGAAGATGGTCTGAATCAGCTTTTTTAATTTTTCAAAATGTTTTGCCCCATAATGACGCGCCGCAAACACATTCGTTCCGACTGCCATTCCATTGAAAAATCCAATCAGGCAGGTAACAATAAGACCACTCGCTCCGATTGCCGCGGACGCTTTGGTTCCAAGAAGCTGTCCGACGAAAATGAGATCAACGGTACTGTAAAGCTGCTGAATAAGACTGGAACCTAAAAGAGGAAGGGCAAATAATAATATGCCCTTCCAAACACTGCCTTCTGTCAAAGTGTGTGTATTCTTTTTCATATTTTTCAAATCATGTCCTCCCACATTTCACGAGAATGAATGCCTGCATGATCATCATAATTTTCCCTGCGATGCTTATGCAGTTCTTCATGAGTATGTTCATGATCCATATCACCAGGAGCATCAATACACGTATCATAATGACCATAGGCAATCAGCGGTGAATTCTCCGGAACAGAATATGAAATTGTCTGATATAGGATAATCGCATCTTCTTTCAAACGAATTGCTTCGATAACATTACCAAAGTAATCCTTTAATTCTCCAAGAAGTTCTCCTGCCTTTGCTACTTGCCCTGCTTTCTTTTTCGGGAACCAGCAGCCAGCCTTTTCCGAGTCAATATAATGTGCATGATGCATATGTCTTGGCACGCGCATCTGCATCTCTGATAAGGTTGGTTTTGTCTTTAATACATCAATACGACGCAAAATATTCTTTACATCTTTTTGGGAAGCTGTCACTTCCTCTTCAGACCACATACCATTACACCCACGTTCAATTAAAACAGAAGGGATTCCGAGAGAACCAGCATAATTGTAAGCTCCACCTTTTCCACTCTGAGACTTTACATAAAATGGCATATCTGCAGCCTGTGCCATTCTTTCTGCCTCTGCTACGGTTTCTGCTGGTGCATTACCAACACAGTAAATAAACGGAGTCAGATCTTCAAACCAATCTCCGTTATGTACATCAATATAATAATCTATCTTGGAAAATAATTCTTTTTCCATAAAATAAGCAAGCTTATCTGTATATGTACCATTCTCATCCCCTGGGAACACACGATTCAGATTCTTGCCGTCTTCTGCTGAAACACTTACCGTTCTTGCCTTAAAACCATTCACATTTACGATGTGTATCATGATGAGGATTCCCTTAACATCTTCTGGCTGAAGCTGCGAAGCAAGTCCTGTCACACATTCAATCCCTACATATTCTGCATTATGGATACCGCCATCTACTAAAACGGTTGGGCCTTCTTCCTTTCCATAAATTAATGTTACCGGAAGCTCATCCTCTGTAAAAGGCAGCTTCAAAAATCCACATACTTTTTGTCCCTTTTCCACATAAAGATTGCCTAACTGAAATCCCATGTATACTCTCCTTCTAAAAATAATATTGTGAAGACCCCGGCAATGAATTACTGAGGATTCCCACTTAATCTTCTAAAATAATACAAATATAAACTATACGAAAAAAAGGCCTATATTGCTATAAGTCTTTTCATCCTTTCAGAACTTATATACTGCTATTTCAATTCCTCATCTATTATAACATAGGCTTTTTTCTCTGACAACCATATCTTAGTGTAAAAGTTAGTTATTACTTACTTTAATTAGTTGAAGAAATTCTTTGTGAATCTTATCGTTTCCAGTCAATTCTGGGTGAAATGCGAATGCCAACTGATTTTTGTACGCAACACCTACAATTTTTCCCTCTACTTCAGCAAGTATTTCCACATCGTCCTCTACAAATTCAATATATGGAGCACGAATAAATTCCATCGGATATATCCCGATTTCTTTAATCTCACCTTCATAATAGAAACTTCCAAGCTGTCTTCCATAAGCATTTCTCTTTACAGTAACAGGCAAGGTGGCAAAACCACGTTTCTCATCATTTGAAACATTTTGTGCCAGCAAAATCAAACCTGCACAGGTTGCTAAAACGGGAAGTCCCTCTTCTATTTTTTTCTTTAAAGGCTCGAACATAGAAAGCTCTTTTAAAAGTCTGCTCTGTACGGTACTCTCGCCGCCCGGCAGAACAAGACCGTCAAAATCCTGCTCTAAATCTTCAGCCTTTCTAAGCTCTACTGTCTCTGCTCCAAGTCTCTGTAATGCTTTTTCATGTTCTATAAAGGCCCCCTGGACCGCAAGTACCGCAATCTTCATTTTATTTTCCTCTCTCTGCCATTAATAACTGAATCTCGCTCTCGTTGATTCCAACCATAGCCTCTCCTAAATCTGCGGAAAGTTCTGCGAGCATCTTTGCATCTTTATAGTTTGTAACTGCCTTTACAATCGCATCGGCTCTCTTCTTTGGATTACCGGACTTAAAGATACCAGAACCAACGAATACACCTTCTGCTCCAAGCTGCATCATTAACGCTGCATCGGCTGGAGTTGCAACACCACCGGCTGCAAAGTTAACAACGGGAAGTCTTCCTGTGTCATGTACTTTTAATACCAGTTCATAAGGTACTCTTAATTCTTTTGCTACTTCAAAAAGTTCGTCCTGTCTCATAGAAGTGATACGAGCGATTTCACGGTTCATCATGCGCATATGACGTACAGCCTGTACAACATCACCTGTTCCTGGCTCTCCTTTTGTACGGATCATGGATGCACCTTCATTGATTCTTCTAAGTGCCTCACCTAAATCTTTTGCCCCACATACAAATGGAACTTTAAACTGTTTTTTGTCAATATGGTAAACATCGTCTGCTGGAGAAAGTACTTCGCTCTCATCGATATAGTCAATCTCAATTGCCTCAAGAATCTGTGCCTCTGCGAAATGACCGATACGGCATTTTGCCATAACTGGAATGGAAACGGCTTCCTGAATCCCACGAATCATTTTAGGATCGCTCATTCTGGAAACACCACCGGCTGCACGGATGTCAGCAGGGATTCTCTCCAATGCCATAACGGCGCAGGCACCAGCTTCTTCAGCGATTTTTGCCTGTTCTGGTGTCGTAACATCCATGATTACACCGCCTTTTAACATCTGGGCAAGTTCCTTGTTTAATTCATACTGTTTTTCTGCATTATTATTCATGATAAACTCCTTTCAGCTTGGAGGTGCGTGAGGAGCTGACGAAAATTTTATACAGCAGGGACAGCCTTGGATTTTGCCCCATGCTAAACATTCCATTTTGCCCAATAGAACAGAACCTTCTCGAAAACGAGCTCGAAAGTTCTATGGTCAAAATTCCACAGCATGGCAGGCTAAAATCCAAAGCTGTCCCTGCTGTATAAAATTTCCTGTTCACTGGCTCCTTCTTGTACCTTCAAATTGTTTATTTTCTAATGTTATACCAGAATTCAAAATTCTATATTCCACTTCTGGCTGCTGCATACAGCAAATTTATGGAAAGGAATCAAAAGCTAATTTTATGCCTTTACGCTATGGAGTTTTGACCATAAATTCTTCGAGGGACTTATCAAGAAGAATTTTGCTTTATTGGGCAAAACGGAATGTCCAGCGTAACAGCATAAAATTAGCTTTCTGATTCCTTTCCATAAATTGCATCTGTAGTCCTTACTCCCGGTGGAATAAAATCATTTTCAATTCTTTCTGTAAATTTGCATTTATAGTACAGCAAAAATGACCATATTGAAATACCCAATTTAGATATAGTCAATATGGTCACTTTAAGGTTAATATTTTGTTTTTCTGAGTTTTCCCAGTCGTTTGCTATGGTCAGTTTAGAAGGTCACAGTAATTGTTGTTCCTTTGCCAACTTCGCTTTCAAGATTAAGCTGTGCATCGTGTAAGGCAACGATATGTTTTACGATAGCAAGCCCTAATCCGGTTCCTCCTGTCTGTTTCGAACGGCTTTTATCAACGCGGTAGAATCGTTCGAAAATTCGCTTCTGGTGTTCTTTTGGAATACCGATTCCGGTATCTTCCACTCTGATATAAGGGTGACCTTGTGAACTGTCCACTCTGACCTTTACGGTTCCATTTTTTTTATTGTAGCGGATAGCGTTCGCACAAAGATTATTGATCAGCTCGTTTATCATTTCCCGGTTTGCGGTGATTTCCTCATGTCCACCTTCGTAGGTGATGGTGACATCATTTTTTTCGGCATAGATTTGCATATTCTCTACGCAAAGCTGTGCCTCTTCAAAAAGATCAAACTTCTCAACAATAAGCTGAGTGTTTGAGCTGTCCAGTTCAGAAAGGCGGATGATATCATTGATGAGAGAAAGCAGGCGTCGGGCGTTTTTTTCGATTTTCTGTGCAAAATTGCCGATTTCTTCTGATGGCACCATCCCATTTTCCATCAGTTCGGCATAACCAGATATAGCAGTGAGTGGGGTCTTTAATTCGTGAGAAACATTTGCAGTAAAATCCTGCCGCATTCTTGCACTTTTTAAGATGTCTGCATGCTGTGCCCGTATCGTTGCCACAAAAGGAGCAAGTTCTTTGTAGGCTGGTGTAATGGAAAAATCATTGATATCTACTGCCATCTGCTCAATTGGCTTTACAAGATTTTTCGTCATAAAGTGTGCCAGTATGATGCACAAAATCATCATTACAAGAATCGTTGCTGCTACAATAGGGAGAATTCTTCCACCGACCGTCCATATGTTACTTGCCTCTCTCGCTACTCGCAAAACAGATCCATCATTTAACTTTACAGCATAATAAAAGGTATTCGTCCCCATTGTTACTGATTCACGGACAGCACTGCCATCTCCGCTTCTAAAGGCATTCTTTACTTCCGGTCGGCTCATATGGTTGTCCATTGTTCCAACATCGGCATCATTATCATAAAGAACAGTTCCGTCTGATGAAATCCACGTTACACGCAGTTCTTTATAGTACATATGTATTGCCTTTTCATTCCCGGAGTGAAAAATGCCTGTATTTTTCAGTACGATAGCGTTAGCTCTAAGGTCATCCTGCACCTGCGTCTGAAATAGATCATAAAATACAAACAGCATTACCAGCATCGTAGAAATAATCGCAATAATCGAGATGCTGATTAATTGCACATTTATCTTTCTTCTCATAAAAAAGTCTCCTATTCCATCACGTATCCAACATTCCGCACCGTCTTAATATGACTGCTGCTGTCTCCCAGCTTTTTACGGAGTGTTTTAATATGCATATCAACGGTTCGGGATTCGCCTTCAAATTCGGTATCCCACACACGCTCCATGATTTTTTCTCTGGTAAGAACAATTCCTGCGTTATGCATGAGAAGCTTTAAAAGTTCATACTCTTTATATGTCAGCTCAATTCCCTTATTATTGACATAAACGACATGACGCTCGTTATCTAAGAAAATATCTCCGATCGTCATATATTTATCGTCTGGCTGCTCCACGGTACGACGAAGAACGGCTTTTACTCTTGTGATAAATTCGATAACAGAAAACGGTTTCTTGATATAATCGTCTGCTCCAATATCAAGTCCTTTTACCATATCGATCTCCGAAGTTTTGGCAGTTACCATGATAATCGGAAGCTTCTTAGTGGCAGGATTCTGACGAAGCTTCTTTACGATTTCGTAGCCGTCTTCGTCCGGAAGCATAATGTCAAGAATCGCAAGGTCTGGCATTTTTTCTTCTAACTTTTTGTAGAAATGTGCGGCATCGTCAAACTGTTCTACGTTATGTCCGCTATTCTTTAATGCGATTGCCTCAATCTCCTGAATATTTGTGTCATCTTCTACTATATAAATATTTGCCATAATTATTTTCCTCCATGTTTACTCTCCGGCAAAGCGTATTTTTCGCTAAGCTCCATATATTCATGTCGAAATTCTTCACTATTTTCTTCTTTTAGTATATCAAGATATTCATGGGTGTCAAACCCACCCTCATCAACCTGTAAGAGACATACGGCAATGTTGGAACAGTGGTCTGCGGCACGCTCAAAGTTTGTGGAAATGTCTGAGAGGATAAATCCAAGCTCAATGGTACAGGTTCCGGTTCTAAGACGGTTGATATGTCTTTGTTTCTCCTCTTTATTAAGGGAATCTACAACCTGCTCTAACGGTTCTACTTCTTTGGCGAGGTCAATATCTCCTGTCTCAAAGGCAACTACCGCTCTGTCGATAATGTCACGAATCGCATTGGAAAATACAAGAAGTTCCTGTTTTGCCTTATCTGAGAAATGCAGATTCTTTTTGTTCATTTCCTCTGCTGCATCACGGATATTTACCGCATGGTCAGAAATACGTTCAAAATCACCGATGCAATGTAAAAGAATTGATAACGTTCTGCTGTCCTTTACGGAAAGGTCACGCCCACTCAGCTTAACAAGATATGTTCCGAGTGCATCTTCATACTGGTCAATCTGATTCTCTAATTTTTCTACTCTGGCAGAAGTTTTTTCATCATATTCTTTCAACAGATCAATCGCAAGATTCATCGCCTTTCTGGACTTTCTCGCCATGTTGATGGCAACACTGCGACATTCTTCCATCGCAAAACCTGGCTTGTCTAAGAAACGCTCGTCTAATCGTGCAAGGTCTGGATTGATTTTCTCTTCTTCCATCTCCTCTACGTCAGCTTCTTTATCTGGAATCGCAAAAATTGCCATTTTCTCAAGAAGATTTGCAAATGGGAATAAAAGAATCGTTGCACCAATATTAAATAAACTGTGAATCACAGCGATACCTGCCGGGCTTGCTGCTGTATTTAAAAACTGAAAATGAATAAATATATTTAATGTGTAAAACACAACCATAAAAATAATCGTACCTGTAATGTTAAAGAACAGATGAACTGCTGCCGCTCTCTTCGCATTTTTGCTTGTACCAATACTGGAAATGATCGCTGTTACACAAGTACCAATGTTCTGTCCCATGATAATTGGAAGTGCCGTACTGAAGTTTACCACTCCTGTCGCACAAAGTGCCTGTAAAATACCGACAGAAGCAGATGAACTCTGAATAACTGCCGTTAAAATCGTACCTGCTAATAATCCAAGGATTGGATTAGAAAACATCGTAAGAATACTTGTAAACTTCTCATTATCTGCAAGCGGAGACACCGCATCACTCATAGATTCCATTCCATACATTAAAATGGCAAACCCAACCAGAATACTACCAATATCCTTCTTTTTCTCGTCTTTTGCAAACATGATAAATGCTACACCTATCACGGCTAAAATCGGAGAAAAGGAAGACGGCTTTAACATCTGTAAGACAAAGTTACTACCCTGAATGCCTGTAAGACTCAGCAGCCAGGATGTTACTGTCGTACCTATATTGGCTCCCATAATAATGCCGACAGCCTGATTCAACTTCATAATTCCTGAGTTTACAAAACCAACAACCATTACTGTTGTTGCAGAGGAAGACTGAATTACTGCCGTAACACCAGCTCCCAATAATACTGCCATAATTCGTTTTGAGGTCAGCTTTTCAAGAAGACGCTCCATACGACCGCCGGACAGCTTTGAAAGCCCTGCGCCCATCGCATCCATACCATAAAGGAATAACGCCAATCCTCCTATCATTGATAAAATACCAAAAATGTCCATACTCTCTCCTCCATTTTACATATTTAACTACTATTTTTTACACATTTATTATGTAGTTTTTACGTTATCATATGTATGTAAAATCCAAAGAGAGCACTATGTAAAGTTTATGTAAAATTACTTCTTTTTTCGACATGCACTATCAAATGTTTCCAAATATACAAAAAAAAGAGCAACGATGACTGTATGGTATGAAATCTACTCTTGTATCGTTGCTTTTTCATATTTACGCTAAATCATGTTTAAATTTTTTTGCAATAAGTGCGTTATCATTTGCATAAGACATCTAAGATTTTATCTGAAAAATTTTTCAAACACATTCTAAAATAATGTTTAACTTTCTCATTATCTTATGTTCCAGAGCCTGTTTAAAAAATGCTCTAGACTATCCTGCAATCTGTCCAGTAATAGAAAAGATAACCCACTCTGCGATATTGGTCGCATGATCTCCGATTCTTTCAAAATATTTTGTAACCATCAGAAGATCCACGGCCTGTTCCCCTTCATCCGCATGATTTCTGATAAGCTCGATTAATTCCTGTTTTACTTCCTCGAAAAGATCATCAATCACATCATCATGTGCAATGACTTTCTGTGCTTTATCCAAATCTTTTTCTACATACGCTTCCAGACTCTGGATAAGCATGACCATCGTCTCTTTTGCCATTTCTTCAATGTGGTCTAACTTTTTCACATAGGTTTTCTGAGAGAGAACGATTGCCAGTTCGGAAATATCTGTTGCATGGTCACCGATTCGCTCCATATCTGTTACCATTTTAAGCGCTGCGGAAATCGTTCGAAGGTCTCTTGCTACTGGCTGCTGCTGTAAAAGAAGTCGTAAACATAAGTCCTCGATTTTTCGCTCGGTACGGTCGATCTGTGTATCGCCTGCCATTACCTTTTTTGCAAGTTCCACGTCCTGCTTCATCAATGCCTTTACAGCATCTCCGATGGATTCCTCAATCATGGTTCCCATATTGATCATTTCTTTGTTAAGCTGTTCAAGCTGTTCATCAAAACGAATACGCATATCAACCAAACCTCCCTGTAATATAATCCTCTGTACGTTTGTCTTTTGGCATAGAGAATAATTCGTCTGTCTTTCCTTCCTCAATAATTTCCCCTAACAGGAAGAAAACCGTTTTATCGGAAATTCGTGTTGCCTGCTGCATATTATGAGTTACCATTACGATGGTGTAATCTTGTTTTAACTCCTGTGCCAGCTCTTCAATTTTAATTGTGGATATCGGGTCAAGTGCAGAAGTTGGCTCATCCATAAGTAATACTTCCGGTTTTACAGCTAACGCTCTTGCAATACAAAGTCTCTGCTGCTGTCCACCAGATAAACCTAATGCACTTTTTTTCAGTCGGTCTTTTAACTCATCCCAGATAGCAGCTCCCCTTAATGCCTCTTCTACGATCTGGTCAAGTTTTGCTTTGCTGTGGATTCCATGAGTTCTTGGACCGTAAGCAACATTGTCATAAATACTCATTGGAAATGGATTCGGTTTCTGGAATACCATACCCACTCTTTTTCTTAAAAGGTTTACATCTAAATCTCTGTAAATATCTGTTCCGTCTAATGTTACCTGTCCGGTAATCTTACATCCCTCTACTAAGTCATTCATACGGTTTAAAGATTTTAATAAAGTAGATTTACCACAGCCAGATGGTCCGATAAATGCGGTAATCTCTTTTTCCTGTATATTTAAAGAGATATCTTTTAATGCATGAAACTGACCGTAGTACAGATTCAAGTCATCAATCATCATTTTATTTGCCAAGATATTGTCCTGCCTTTCTATGCTTTTGAAATTCGTTTTGCGATAAAGGAAGATAATGCATTAATTGCGATAACAAGAATCAGCAAAATTACTGCCGTTGCATATGCCTGATTTACGTGAAGTCCTTCATTTGCAAGTAAATACATATGCACTGCTAATGTTCTTCCTGAGGAAAATGCACTGCCTGGAATTTTTGCTACGGTTCCTGCTGTGTAAATTAATGCTGCTGTCTCTCCTACGATTCGTCCTGTTGCAAGGATAACACCGGAAAGGATTCCTGGTACGGCTGCTGGAAGAACAATTTTAAAGATAGTTCTAAGCTTTCCTGCTCCAAGTCCGAAACTTCCTTCACGGTAAGAATCCGGTACGGATAATAATGCTTCTTCTGTTGTTCTTAAAATAACCGGAAGAATCATGATTGCTAAAGTAAAGGCACCTGCAAGGATGGAGAACTTCCATTTTAATGCGGTTACAAAAAATAACATACCGAATAATCCATACACGATAGATGGAATACCGGTTAAGGTTTCTGCTGTTACTCGAATAACCTTTACTAATTTGTTACCTTTTTTTGCATACTCTACTAAGTAGATTGCAGAGCCGATTCCAAATGGAACAGCCAGTAACAGAGAAATTCCTGCCATAATTACGGTATTGATTGCTGCCGGAACTACTGAGCAGTTCTCCGAAGTGTAATTCCATGAGAATAAATCTGCGTTAATGTATGGGAGACCATTTACCAGAATATACAAAATCAAAAATACAAGTGCTGCGATTGTTGCAACTGCGGATAAAACGACGAGCAACATAACCAGAAAAGAACCCGGTGTTCTTTTGTAGGACTTTAATCTGTCACCTAAGGACAGATGGTTCATAGGAGCTTCGTTTATCATATTATTTACTTTTACTGCCTGCTGAACATTTTCCATTTTATTTACTCATCTCCTATCTACTCTTTTTCTGAACGCATTTTTATAATAGAAAATGCAAGATTTATAATAAGGATAAATACGAATAGTACAACACCTGTTGCGATTAACGCTTCTCTGTGAAGACCTTCTGCATATCCCATCTCAATTACGATATTCGCTGTCAGTGTACGAACACCTTTTAAAATACCATTTGGTACTCTTGCCTGGTTACCAGCCACCATGATCACTGCCATCGTCTCACCGATCGCACGACCAACACCAAGAATGATTCCTGCAAAGATACCAGACTTTGCTGCTGGTAAAACAGCTCTGAAAACGCTTCTCTCATGTGTTGCACCAAGTGCCAGAGAACCTTCATAATAACTTCCCGGTACAGCACGGATGGCACTCTCAGACACTCCGATAATCGTCGGGAGAATCATAATTCCCAAAAGAATCGATGCTGCTAAAATACTGCTTCCTGTTCCTCCGAAGTTATAACGGATTGTTGGCACGATCATTACCATACCAAAGAAACCATATACTACAGATGGAATACCTGCTAAAAGTTCTACTGCCGGTTTTACAACCTTATATATTTTTTCCGGGCAATACCATGCCAGAAAAACTGCGGTAAGTAATCCGATCGGAACTCCAATGATAATTGCTCCTACTGTAACATAGATACTTCCAAGAATCATCGGGAAGATACCGTAAATATCATTTCCCGGTTTCCATGTTGTACCAAGGAGAAAATCGGCAAAGCCGATTTTCTTCATTGCCGGTATTCCGTTTGCGAAAAGGAATACACATATTAATGCTACAGCGAGAATGGAGACACAGGCGGCGAGGAGGAAAACGATTTCCATGATTTTTTCTTTAGATTTTGCCATGTCTGCCACTCCTTTTTATTTTGTAATGTCACTCCAGGATGTTGTCTCACCAGTGAAGATGGATTTAACCTGATCTGTAGATAATTCATCTACGGAGCTGTCATTGTTTACGATTACTGCGATACCATCTTTTGCGATTGTCTTACCTTCTACACCCTGAGCCGCCTCATCATCTTTTAAGTCTCTGGATGCCATACCGATATCATAAGAACCTTCTACTGTAGAAGACACACCTGTTGTACTATCTGTTGTCTGAACCTCTACCTGTATATTTGTATTTGCCTTACTATAAGCTTCTACTAATTTTTCCATTACAGGAGATACGGAAGAGGAACCACCAACTACAACTTTACCTTTTGCATTGCTTGCCTGATAAGCTGCTGCACTTTCATCAACTGAGATGTATCCATTATCTTCGATAATCTTCTGTCCATCTGCACTCATGATGTAATTTACAAAATCATTAGCTGCATCGCTTGTTTTCTTTCCTAATACAATGTTGAAAGGTCTTACTACTTTGTAGCTGCCATTCTTTACATTATCTACAGAAGCTTCTGCTCCATCAATCTTTACAGCTTTTACTGTATCATTTAAAGAACCGAGGGAAATGTAACCGATTGCATTTGCATCGTTTGCTACGGAGGACATCATTACGGAAGTACTGTTTGTGATACTTGCTTCATCTGTTGTCTTATCTACTTTTTCCCCATTCTCTTCTTCTTCAATACCAAACAATTCGATAAAAGCTCCTCTTGTTCCGGAACCATCTTCTCTTGACATTACGGTAATTGCTGCATCGGAACTTCCACCATCTGTTTTTGCTCCTTTGTTTCCACATCCTACAAGAGTTGTTACTGCCATCGCTGCGATTAAGGCGAAGCTGATAAATTTCTTCATGATTTTAATCCTTCTTTCTTACTTTCTTTACTTTTATTCTTTCTTAAGCTTGCTTTCTTCAAGCTTCCTCTAAAGAATACCGTTCAAATGTAAAGTTCAAAACCAAAGTTTTGTAAAATGAAAGTAAAAAGTGGGATTACTATTTAATTCATTAAGAACAGACGCCCAGGAAGAGAGAATCTATCCTGGGCGTCTGTTCTTAATGAATTAAATAGTAAACTACTGCTTTTTTACCTGCACCATCAAATACTCGTGCAGTGATTTTTACCTTTTTGTTTTTTGCGTTTTTCGCTACTTTTACTTTGCCGGAAGATGTGACTGTGGCAATTTCCGGATTACTGCTTATCCATGTTACTTTTTTGTAACAGCCTTTGCTTCCGATTACTTTTGCTTTTAATTTTACAGTCTTTCCTGCTTTTAGCTTCTTATTTCCGGTAATTTTTATCTTTTTTACGACACCTTTTGGAATTCTGATCTTGTAAGTTGCTTTTACACCGCTTCCATCTTTTGCAATAGCTGTAATCACAACTTTCTTTCCGCGTCCGGCGCGTTTTGCTAATACTTTACCGTTTTTATTGACTGTCGCATACTTCTTGTTGCTGCTTTTCCAGATAACTGCGTTTTTCGCTGTTTTTGGAGTGGTCTTTATTTTTAACTGACGTTTCTTTCCTACGGCAAGTATATGAGATTTTGCAACTATTTTAATGGACTTTGCTTTGGATTCTGTTTTGTCGGTTGCTGGTTTTGTCTCTGTTGTTGAGGTCTGTGATTCAGATGGAGTCGTTGGCTGTTTTGGGTTCTCTGTTACGCGGAAAGCGTTAATTCTGTAAGAAATATTTTTTCCCATTAAGTTATTGGTACAAATGGCAAATACATAATAATTACCTGTCGCTAATCCATTATAGGACATTGTTCTTATATAAGGATCGGTATCTTCTTCTGTAGGAAACTTTTGGGTTCCCATCTTCATAGCATAGTTTTCATCCATAAGAATAAACATTGTATTTCGAGCCGTAGTATAGTCCTCTGATGCCAATTTAAATGTATAATTTCCGTCCTCAGTAATTGTTACCTTTTTTACAAACTGATAATTTGATTCAATATTGTTCATACTTTGTTTCTCAGAAAAAGGAAGCTTTGCAGCCTGACTCCAATCAGATGCAAGATTTGTATATGCTCCTAATCGCATCTTCTTTCCTTCTACATTTGCAATTTTTAAATAATATGTCCCTCCTGCCGTAAGAGAACTTTGTGTAAATGTTCTTCCCTCACCTGCATCTACATAGGATATCACTGTAGGTGAAGTTATGTAAGTATTGTATTCTACCCGTGTTAATGATAACTTTGCATCTACCGCATCTGTTTTAAATACATATTTTTGTGATTTGGATGGGGTAAATGCTACAATGGTTTCTCCTGATGCCTTTGTCTCGATTGTTTGGAGAGTATCTTCTTTTGTTATGAAATCTTTATATACAGTCACTTCTGTCTGCGCAATTACTTCCCCTGCCAGATTCTTTGCAATAATTTTCGCTGTTCCTGTTTTCTTTCCTTGAATATCTCCTACTTTTATAGAAAGAATATCCGTATCTTCTGTTGTAAACGAAACTTTATCCGCATAATATTTCTCTGTTGAATAAGGGTCATCATAATACGATAATGATGCAGTTTCTCCCTCTTTTAAAAATGGAGAAGTTGAAATATTTACAGTAGTTCTCTTTTTTAATGGATTCATTTTTAAAGTATAATCAATATTGCTATCTGCCGTATATTGATTATACACTTTTAAATAATATGTCCCATTTTTAAGTACAGCGCCTGCGTAAAGCATTTTATCATAGCTGTTTCTATTTAGATCTACCTGATTAAATTCCTGATCGTATAATTCTAATGATAATTTTTCTACCTTATCCGCACTCAATTCAAACTGAACTTCTTTATTATCATCATTTATATCTAGTTTGTAAAACGATGCCTCATACCGTGTAGGATCAATCGTTCCCGAATAGTCTTTTCCTATTGTTAAAGAATCCACACCTTTACTTAAATCATCGTATACTGCCACTTTATAGGTTTCTCTTTCGGCAGTCGTACTTCCTTTATGCAGTCCTATCTCATACTGCACATCTTTCTTTAATTCAGGAGAAATCATGATATGCTTCTTGTTATTATACCAGTTGTTCTCCCACTGTAAGTATGTTCCATTCCCTTTGAGAGAATCTGAAGTTGCACTTTCTCTGCCTGTGACAATAAACACATACTTTTGTGTCTTTGAAGGAGTAAATATTAACTGTGTATTACCGTTTTCCTCTACTACTGTAACATCTAGCGGAGTATTCACCTCCAAGTTTAAGTCTCCATTCGTTCCTGTCTCTGCTGCAGATACATTCAAGGCAAGTCCTAATGCCATTATCAGTACCGTAAGCCATCCTAAATATTTTTTCATTTGCTTCCTCCCATTTATTTTTATTATGTAAAAAATTATATCGAACATTTGGACATATGTCAATTTATGTCGGAAACTTTTCCATTTTTTGTTTTATTTTTCTAAATATTTTCCAAGGAAATGGCTTTATTTCGCCCGTACATTTTCTTGCTTTTCACAGGTATAAATTGTATTATTTTCATATAGCAAAACACGAAGGAGGAAATTTATGAAATTAAGACACGTTTTAGCCCTTGGACTTACTGCGGCAGTGATTTTTCCTGCTGCGCATGGGATATCTGTTTCTGCAAATACGGTGCAGGCGACTGTATCACAGACAGCGTCTTCTGCTTTAACCCAAAATACTCTCATTGATGAAGGTATTTATAAAGGAGAAGAAGGAACTATCAACTGGAAATTCTATGAAGATGGAACATTATTCGTTGATGGCACTGGAGCTACACCAAATCGGTGGCCATGGTATACTTACAAAGATAAAATTAAAACAATTACTGTTGGGGAAGGAATTACCACACTGGGAGCAGGAGGATTCATGAACCATCCAAACCTCACCACAGTAACAATTGAAGGTAAGCTTGATTCTGTTAGTCCATGTACTTTTGAAAACTGTTCACAATTAAAGAGCATTACCTTTTCAAAAGGTGTATCCACCATCGAAACTTCTGCTTTCAAGGACTGTACGAGTCTCTCTGAAATAAATATTTCTGAAGGCTCCACATCGTTTGGATCCCATGTCTTTTCAGGCTGTGACCATTTATCAACAATAAACATCACAGATGGAGTCTCTAATGTCGATGAATTTGCGTTTATGAATTGTAAGCTTTCCAATATCACATTTTCAGACTCTGCTACCACTATCGGAAAAGGCGCTTTTTATGGTTGCAGTTCTTTAACGACAGTAAAGCTTCCACAAAATCTTACCGTAATTAATGAAGATACTTTTTACAATTGCAATAATTTAACCAACATTACAATTCCTGAAAAGGTAAGTGAAATTGGGAATCAGGCATTTCTTGGTTGTAGTAAACTTAAAAATGTCAAATTTCCAGCCACTCTAAAAAAAATTGGAAAACTTGCATTTACAGAGTGCGGCAGTCTTGAAAACATCGAACTCCCAGCAAGTATAACGAGTATCGGAAATCAGGCATTTATAAACTGCCCTAATCTTTCTATGGTAACCATTTCAAAGGGTGCAGCAAATATTGCATCGAATACTTTTAATGCCTGCACAAGTTTACTTACCATTCGATATACAGGTACACAAGATGAATGGAACAATTTAAATATAAAACTTCCAGATGTACTGACTGCTCAGGTATTACAGCAAGTATATTGCAATTACACTCCAAATCACAAACATGATTATGTGGATTATACTATCGGAGGAAAGCCATGTAGCAGATGCAGCTTATGCGGTGACTGGCAAACGAAGACAAATAACACCCCAGCGCCTTCCCCATCCCCATCTAATGAGAAGGAACACAGATGGTCTAACTGACAAACGATATCTGCCGCAACTGTATTTAAGGGTGCCTTTCAGAAGCGTACCTGCTCTACCTGTGGAAAATCAGAAACCAGAACAGGAAGTAAACTAAAACCGACCATTCAGGTCAACGCCACAAGCTTTCCATTAAAAATCAAGCAGAAAACAACTGCCTTTAAAGCAACAGGCCTTGCAAATGGAGATTCCGTTGCTTCCTGGAAATCAAGCAACACAAAAGTTGTAAAAGTATCTGGAAATGCAAATGGATCAAATAAAATCACTGCAGGAAAGAAAACTGGGAAAGCGGTTATTACCATTACTTTAAAGAGCGGTTTAACAAAGAAGATTTCTGTTAAAGTTCAGAAAAAAGCGGTTACAGCCAAAAAAATTGCTGGCGTACCTAAAAAACTGAATCTAAAAGCCAAAAAGAAAGCTGTTTTAAAACCTGTTGTTAATCCAATTACCTGTACTGACAAGGTAACATATAAGACAAGTAATAAAAAGGTTACTACCGTAAATGGTAAAGGGCAGATTACTGCAAAGAAAAAGGGGAAGGCCGTGATTACAGTGAAGGCTGGTAAAAAATCTGTGAAATGTAAGATAACAGTTAAATAAATTACTGTTTAATTCATTAAGGCAAGGCTGACGAAGTCAGGAAACCCAAGCATCTATATTTGTGGCCTTGGAGTGAGGATTGAATGTGAGCCGTTTAGCGAACATTCAACCCACAGTGATAGAGTCACAAATATAGGATTGCTTCGCTCTTTTAGGGCGTTAACTTCGCCTAATGAATGAAGAAATTGCTTCTTTCGAGGCGTCAGTTTCTGTTAGTTGCCTAATGAATGAAATAGTTATTTAACCTTTAGTCCCTTGAAAATCTTTTTGTAAAATTTTTTAACTTTTTATTCTGTTTGAATGCCTTTGCTGCAATTGTCGTCACTTTATAAGTAAGACCATTTGCTTTAATTGTTGCTGGAATGGTTATACTTTTTACTGTCGGATTCGCTTTGATGAGACTTACTTCTGCACCGGCTTTTGTTACTTTATATTGGTTTCCGGCAATTGTATATACTGTTCCAACTTTTGGCATAGAAAGTTTTTTAATGGCTTCTGTTTTCTTTGTGCCACATACTTTACATTTGAAAATTTTTTCTCCTGTTTCTTTACAGGTTGGGTTTTTACTTATCTCTCCCTGTTCATTCCAGTCATGTGTTGTTACATTAACTGTTATTTTCTGTGATAAAGTCCCACTTTTTGCAGTAATCGTAGCAGTTCCGTAATCTACTCCTGTGATTTTGCCATTTTGATCTACGGTTGCCTCAGCCGCACGAATACGGGCTATATACTCCAGATCAGATGACCACTTAATTGGTACATAATCATTCTCCGTCAGATTTCTACTCGTATTCTTGGATCTTGAACACCTTCTTCACAGGCTTCATATCGAATCTCATTAATACGCTTCAATGCCTCCTTTGCCTGCACAGATACACTGAAAAGCAGGCAGATAACGAATGCCATTAGTACTTTTTTCATTTTATTTCTCTTCTCTTTTGTAATATTTTTATTATACCACTATCTTACTTTTTCCTCTGCTTTTTTATGGAAAACAAAATATAAAACTAAAATATAAAACTATTCTCGACATCAAATTTCTCTTGACTTTTTCATTTCTTTTTTTACTTCTATTTTACATTATTTTCTCAAATACCTGCTAGAGAAATAGCGACAGATAGCGTATACTAAAACTGTGTGTAAATGACACATCCATTATGAATTCTATATAATTTACAGCCAAATCATAAAAATGTTGCATTTACAAAAAGTAGATTCAAGAAATGTTTTGCGGACTATTTTGGAATATTTACTATATTTTATTTTTATTGTATATTTTTTATTTTAAGAAGAAAGAGGGAATGAATTTACGTGAAAAAGAAGAAGGTTAAACCTGTAAAGCAGATGGGGACTACAGGTACAAAGTTACAAAAAGAAGTGGCTGCTATGGAAAGGAATATGAAGCAGCATCATATAGAGGAACAATGTCAACTGCTTATCGATGAGATGATGCCGAAGATTAAGCGGCTTGAGCGGACGCTTTATGGAACTTATCATCGAAATATTATTGAATATACTACAAGCCGGATTAAAAGTCCGGAAAGTATTGTGGAGAAATTACATCGTAAGAACAGAGATGTCTCTCTTGATAAAGCGGTAGAGACTTTGCGTGATCTTGCTGGAATTCGTATCATCTGTTCTTTTCAGGATGATGTATACCGGGTTGCAGGAGCAATTAAAGAGCTTCCGGGCTATGAGCTTGTAAAGGAGAAGAATTATATTAACAAGCCAAAAACCAGTGGATATCGCAGTATTCATCTTATTTTAAGGCCAACAAATACTGCATATGATATTAACTATATCGAGATTCAGATCCGTTCTGCCGCTATGAACTACTGGGCGATTCTTGAATACCAGCTTTGCTATAAAAACGAGAAAAAGGGGGCTGAACGGATTCGAAAGGAGTTAAAGGAATGTGCGATTGACATTGCAAAGATAGATAAGAAGATGTTGAAGTTGCGAAAAGAAATCGAGAAAATCTGAACAATATAAAAGGATTACTGTCGAAACTGCATAAATCGAAATATCTGTAGCAAATCATTATAAAAAGGTATCCTTTCAGCACAATGGTTTCCATTTACCCAGCCAGCATTCTGCGATACAATATTTGCAGAATGTTATTATTTTATCCTCTTCCAGCAAATGGATCCTCACCTCTACAGAGAACACCACCGAAAATTCCTGCAGATAGGGAAGGCGAGGATATTACTAAATAGAGAAAGGCACTTAGTTTTATGAGTCAGGCAGAATTTACCCCTACAACAAATGAATTTATCGGAACAGCCGCAGGTCATACAATCGGTATGGTTATCCCTAATATTGACCCGGAGGTGCGGACTCTTTTAAAGATTCCAGAGCAGTATTCTTCTCTTGGAATTCTTACTTCAAGAACCGGAGCCGCTGCGCAGGCATTTTCTGTAGATGAAGCTGCAAAAGCCTGTAATGTAGAACTTCTTATTTTTGAACTTCCAAGAGATACGGAAGGATATTCCGGTCATGGAAACCTGATCGTACTTGGTGCGTATGATGTGAGTGATGCCAGACGTGCTGTTGAGGTAGCCTTAACTCTCATTGATGAGAAAGCAGAACGGATTTATATTAATGAAGTTGGACATATGGAAATGCATGTAACTGCTAATGCCGGTCCAGTACTTCACCAGATATTTGATGCTCCACTTGGCAGGGCATTCGGGTTTATCTGTGCCGGTCCTGCCGGAATCGCGATCGTTGCCGCCGACACGGCAGTAAAGTCTTCTCCTGTCGATATCGTATGGTATGGAACACCTTCTGTCAATCTGTCCCGAACTAACGAGGTTATTATCGGAGTCAGCGGAGACTACGGCGCTGTGAAGAAGGCGGTAGATACTGCTTATGAAAAAGCCAGCACACTTATTGAAGTATTTGGGCAAAAACCAGCTTCGATTCTGCATTTTAAGCCTGTCGTTTCAAACGAAAATTAAAAATATAAAGAATGATTTTTTAAACATATTCTATTGATGCTGATTTTTTATGTTAACTTAGTATAACCATCTGAAATTTAGCATTTTCTTCGTTAATTTCCGTGTCAATTCCATGGGATTTAATTGCCTGACATTTCTGCCTCTCCTGCATTCTCCCTTAAATTTTTCAGGAGGGCTCTTCTTAATAATTTTCTGGCAATCCGTCCACAGATTCCTCTATAGCGGCATCTGTCTAAGGCGTGTTTAAAAAATGCTCTAGAGCGTGTCTGAAAAATGCTTTCTGCAAGATGTGCATCACAATTTGCG
>CAVCBH010000253.1:0-12504 GCA_963600375.1 bacterium
ACCGTAAATTGAGGTGTGCAGATTGCAGGAATGATTTTTCAGACACGCTCTAGTGTACTTTATAATACTCATCCATCTTCGGTGGTTCTAAGAAACGAGCCTCATCATCATAGCGAATCAAACGATCATTTCCTGCTGTAGTCTGTCCGATTACCGCCGCTTCGACTCCGGCATTTTTTAGCTGCTCTACAATTCTTGCACCATTGGCACAGGCAAGAAGCAGTGTTCCACCGGACCGAAGCATATATGGGTTCAAATTAAAATACTCACATACCTCTATCGTATGCTGCTTAATCGGTATATTTTTAAGTTCAATGGACAATCCGACATTGGCCGCCGCTGCCATTTCCCACAGTGCGGCAAAAATACCACCTTCCCGCACATCATGCACAGCAATCACTTCCTTTTCCTGCAAAATGTCCGCTATTGCCGTCATGGAGGCATCATCAAATAAATGCTTCGCCGCCTCAATATAAGACGTGGCATATCTTTCTTCTAATCGTTTCGCATACTCGACCGCAAGCATTGCCGCGCCTTCTCTTCCGACAGTTCCTGCAATGACTAAATCTAAATCCGCATTCACTACAGCTATTTGCTCTGTTTTTTCCTTGCTATCCGCTATGCTCTCCTTGCTTACTGCAATGTTAGCTCTGTTTTTCGTGATACTTCCCTTGTTTACTGTGTTGTTTTCCTTGTTTATTATGATACTTTTCTTATTTTCTGTGATACTTCCTATTGCAGTAACCGACAAAATAAGCGTACTGACATACGGCGATACTGCTGTATGACCGGCAATCACTAAAACATTTTCCTGCGTGCAAAGGCTGTCAATCTCTTTCATCAATGCCTTTAACTGCTTTTCTTCAGTCTCTTCCGGCATAAGGATGCTAAGCGAAATCGCTTTCAGGTTCGCCCCTGCCGCCAGCATACTATTTACTGCCCCATAGACAGCTCTTTTTGCTGCAAATGTCCAGCCTTCCACCGGATTTACTGCCATTGCCACACCATTTTTTCCTGAAAAATCCGGCATGAATTCCGGCATAAAAAGAACTCCGGCATCCTCACCGGATGCCGGAGAGCCTTTTTCACTGTGATTATGCAACTGTCTTAGTACGGAGCGTTTTAAAATACTCTCTTTTACCTTTCCTATCCGCATAATATCTCCCACGGCAAAGCAGACTTTCACCTACTTTGCCTTCTTTGTTCCCTGATTATTATTTCCTGTTGTACCTGTGCCGCTTCCTGCCTTATCGCCGGCTTTTGCTGTCTCATTTTTCTTCTGCGTCGTTGGCTTTGGCACTACCTTTTTCTTAGTTCCGACACGGACAACGGATGGAGTGGACATATAAGAGCTGGAATTTACCTGCGTTCTCTTCGTCTCTTTTCCATCTATGTATACAACTTTCCACAGTCTTGCTGTGTAACCAGTACGTCCGCTGGATTCTACAACTCTCTTGCCTTCTTCCAGCGTGTTATCTTTGATTACTTTTTCAGAAGGGCTTCTTGTAGAAACTGTCTCAGATACATATTCTATCTTTCGTTTTGAAGCACGATATTCCTTACCGTAAATGGTAAATGTAATACTGCTTCCACCAGCTACTCCCTGAATATAAATCGGATAATCTAAATTATTCGTAAATTTAAAATCCTTATCTGTTCCAGAAATTGCTGCATCCGCTGATAATGGAACATAATGTACAGTCATCGAATGATTCGAACGCTCCGTTACATTTAACTCTGCTCTTAAAACTGCATTATAAAGTGTTGTAGACACCTGACAGATTCCTCCACCATACGTCTGCACCGTCTGCCCGTTTGAATAAGAACCTGCAAGATGGTATCCATTATCCGCTGTAAATGGCGCAACCTTTGAATAAACGGAGAAAGAATCTCCCGGATACAGTAAAGTTCCGTTAATCAAACTTGCTCCATTCTCCACATTCGCACATCTTCCAGAAGTAGAACCTGCATAAGATGTCGTATAGGTTCCAAGCACATCTTTAATCGCTGAAAGCTCTTTCTTTGTATGCTTTGCCTTATCTAATGTATAGTCCATTGAAAATACAATTGCCTTATGATCCCAGTCTTTTCCCTCAAAAACTGCTGCCAGTTTATCTGCATTGGCCTCAAAATCAATATCTATACCATCTACCTGCTTTGTGATAATAAACTTACCATCTTTTCTTGTGATAGTGGCATCCTTTTTCTTCGCAAGGAACTTCTTCGCCTTGTTCTTGACAACCTTTCTCGTCTCTGCCCTGTCTACAGAAAATGTAAGCGGAAAATCGGTTCCTTCCTTTTCAAGCTTCCTTACTTCCATCACTCGTTTAAAGACATTCCCCGTCTTTCCAAGATCATATGCCTTCTCTACCGTATCCATATTCGTACATTTCAGACCAATATCAGAAAAAGCAAATGTACTCTCCTTCTTCTTCACCTGCAATGTAACACTTTCCTGCGATACCTTATCTACATATTCCTGTACCTTTGCTTTTGCCTCTTCCTGCGTCATTCCGCCGACAGACATCCCCTGAATCGTCACTCCAGGATAAATCGCATCAATATTAATATACTTAGAATAGTAATAATAAAATGCTGCTCCACCACCTGCCAGAATAAGAAGAAGCAATATAAGCACGATAATCCCTACTCTTTTTTTCATATTGCACCTTTTTACTTTCCTAAAAAAATCTTATAGATAAAATATCATTCTACCATATAAAATACCATTTATCTAACTTATTTCTGCTACTCATATCCAAAAACTCTGATATACTTTAACTATAGACAAAAATATCTTTTATGACTTTGCACAATGGAATTCTGACCGTAGCCCCGATGAACTACTCATTGAGTCGGGGCTGTTTTATCGGGCAGAATAGAATGTTTTGTGCAACGGAATAAAAGTATTTTTCGTCTATAGTTAAAATATATCAGTTTTTTTAATCTCTACATCATCATTGCCGGAACTACTGTTGTGATAACCATTGCGATAACTACTAATACTAATACAACTACAACTGTAGCAATTCTCTGTCTTTTCTTTGTTCCATCTGATTTCATACTAAAACTTCCTTTCTAAAAATAAACTATATAAAATGTGTCCGTCTTTAATTTCTAACTTCTTATAGTAATTTCGCATCTTTCACAGATACCGCACCTCAGAACAGGAATCACAGTATCTCTCACTCGCCTCTTGCTATGGAGCTTGCCTGAAAAATGCTTTTATTGTTATAAATATACAGACTTTTTTCTGTTCCCCTGAACATTCTTTTTTATTTTAAGGCATTTCTGTCATACATTCAAGTCTCTATTTTATCAGGTTTTACTATTCTGTATTTCTTATTTCAATAGCGTAAAATGTAACGCTTTTAAGTAGAAAAAGTCGCTAACCCCAAAAAAGTATTTCTTAAGAGTAAAATGTATCCCTGATTACTTCGATTAACAATTTCATAAAATCACAACCTGCTGTTCACTTATTATAATATTTACCATTCCACCGTTCTTGCCGCCCGGTTCAGCGGATTTCTTCTGCTATAATCAAATAAACAAAATACCTGTTTTTTCTCCATCTGTCCACTCTGTTCAAACTTCTTTATATCAATTTCAAATACTTCGATATGACTCTGATTGGCGGCTCTTTTTGAATCATATGTTCCTGCCTGCACATCTTCTGGGAAAAGTTTTTCGCCCTGTTTTCTGTATAGTGCCTTCCATTCCTTCTTATATTGTGCGGTATCTTTTGCCCATGCAGGCCTTCCTTTTACATTTTCTCGAAGATACATATCATATAGCATAATCTCATCTAAAGTATCCCATTCATTTTCATCTATATGTTTTCTAAGGAACTCCCGAAGAATATTATATTTTTCCAGACGGTTATGATTCAGCTTATGATAACCTTTTCCCCGGTACCATGCCGAAAACAGTTCATAAAAACGAAATGGACTTTCAAAAAATGG
Organism: bacterium; assembly: GCA_963600375.1. Classification (GTDB taxonomy): domain Bacteria; phylum Bacillota; class Clostridia; order Lachnospirales; family Lachnospiraceae; genus Anaerobutyricum. Next base: position 3,963 of record CAVCBH010000253.1, read on the forward strand.
TACGGTATATTTTAATGTCAATGTATACTGACCACTGTTATAATAAAGTTCTACCAGTTCTTCCACACCTTTTAATAAAATAATCTCGTTATAGGAAAGCCATTTTGTTCCAAGTACTTCATATGGTGGTTGATTTCGGTATAGAATATTGTATTTTTTGACCTCTTCCTCCATCACCGTTCCCTTCAACACTTTGAGAAATCCAAGCTGAAGCTGGTCTGGCTCATGCGCATACAAATCATCAAAGGATCTTCCAAATCTTTCATAATTCTCGTATGGCAGCCCGGCAATCAAATCCAAATGCTGGTGAATATTACCCAGCGCATGCACCCTGTCCACATAATGGAAAACCTTCTCTAAATCCATGTGTCTGTGAATCGCATCGACCGTCTCCCCATTTGTGGATTGCACTCCAATCTCAAGCTGAATCAACCCCGGACGCATCTTTGCAAAAAGCTCTAACTCCTCCTCACCAAGCAAATCCGAAGAAATCTCAAAATGAAAATTTGTAATCCCATTATCATGTTCCACCAGATAACTCCAGATATCAATTGCTCTTTTTCGATTACAGTTAAATGTCCTGTCAACAAACTTTACCTGTGGAACCTTTGCCGCAAGAAACGCATCCAGTTCTTTTTTTACAATCGGCAACGAACGAAATCTTACCGTCTTATCCACAGAGGAAAGACAATAACTACAACGGAACGGACATCCTCTGCTCGTCTCATAATATAAAATCTTATGCTCAAAAAGATGAAAATCCTCATACACAAATGGAATCGTATCCATATCCATCAATGTGGCAAAACCTGTATTGATGATTTTCGTTTTATTTTCTATATTGCTCTCGGCATTTTCTAAAGCTGTTTTTTCGGTAAAATCCCGAACGGCGATTCCCTGTAATTTCTGGAGTTTTGGCATATCTATATCATTCGTTAGATTGGCATTATCTTTTTCTTCAAAATATCTATCTTTTATAGATTGTTTACTTTCTGTGGATTGTCTATCTCCCATAGCCTCTGACAAAACTTTTTTATTTTCTAATTTTTTGTTTTTATCTTTAACCCGACTTCTTACTTCTAGTTCCAGTTGAATCAGCTCAGAGAAAACTTCTTCTCCCTCTCCCTGCATAATCAGGTCAAATGCTGAATTCTCCATCAAAAATTTATTCGCTGCATAAGAAACTTCCGGGCCACCTGCCCAAATCTTCACATTCGGACTAACTTTCTTAAGCTCTACTGCCAGTTCCCGCACAAAAGAAATATTCCAGATATAACAGGAAAAAATAACAACGTCTGCCTTTTCCTCATATAAGTCCTGTAAAATGTCCTCTACATAATTATTAATCGTATATTCTTTTAAAATAATATCCGCTCCTGGAATCTTCTTCCTGTCTGTATATGCTTTCAGACTGAAAATCGCCAGATTCGAGTGGATATACTTTGCATTAATTCCGCATAATAAAAAGCGCATCGTACACTCCTTCCAGTAAAAAAACCTACGGATGTACTCCGCAGGCTGATTTTAATTCGAATGTTTCCAGTATAACATGAGATGGGCGTTTTTAACAGGGGAATGTTGTGGGGTGATTTGAAAAACAGACGAGGCTTGTTCCCCTGATTTGTCCGGTACGTTCACCTTTCTGAGTTGCTTCATCATACCATCTTTGTAATGCCTCGCACATATCTATCTCACTCCTTTTTTCTTTCATTACCTCATTGATAATTGCCTGTGACTTTACAACAGAACCGACTGTCAATCCTAATTCTGTTGACATTGTTTTATCTTTATACATTTCGTGAAATGCTTCATAATCTTTATTATAAATAGAACGTATCATATCAAATACTATGCTGATATCCTGATTTTGAAAACAGAGATTTTCACTTTGTCTCACCTGTATCAGATTCATTCTATAATCATATTAAATAAATCTGCAAACCGCTGATTATTCTTCCAGAAAGTCTTTAGTATAGTGTCTGGTTTCACTTGATTTCTAACAGGCAATTCGACACCATCCTTTCTTTCTTATATGCCTAATGGCTATTTACATATTACCATATTTTTCTTTATTTGTAAATATATTTGTTTAAAAAATCAATCCCGACTTTATTACAATAACTAATAGTAGTCGGTTAGACGTACGAATATACACAGGCGCTTTTCATTCAAATTTTATATATAAAATACTTCTAAATCTAGAGCGTGTTTGAAAAAACACTTCAACAGCCAAAGACAGCCTGCAGGAAGTGAAATAAGATATATTTGTGGCCTGGGAACAAGTGTTGGATGTGAGCCGTTTAAGCGAACATTCAACACGCCGCGACGAAAGTCACAAATATACCTTATTTCACTTTCTGCAGGTGTCTGTTTTGTCAATCAAGTCAAAATTTTTTCAAAAAACCCTTGCATTTTCAAAACTCCTGTGCTAGAATAAACTTCGTTGTGAGACAGCGCATCATATGCGGGTGTAGTTCAATGGTAGAACACTAGCCTTCCAAGCTAGATACGTGGGTTCGATTCCCATCACCCGCTTTCATATTTTCAAATTTGTTAAAACATTTCCGATTGTTCTTGACAATTAGAAAATATATGATAAAATAAACATAGTTAAATAATTCTTTAAGTTTTATGCACGAGTGGCTCAGTGGTGGAGTATCGCCTTGCCAAGGCGAGGGTCGCGGGTTCGAATCCCGTCTCGTGCTTTTTTGTTGTCTTTTTACTCAACTAATTTATACTGGAATTAAATTTGGAGATGTTGCATTATAATAATATACTGCAACATCTCCGTTTTTTCTACTTAATAGTAATTAGCTATCTTGTCAACTACCCACCACCTAAAGGTAGTGGGCTTGTAACTGCCCAGTCGGCTTATGCCTCCGACCTTTAATCCCTAAAGGTATTGCTACCTAAAGTGGCGTTACATCACAGGGTGGTTGACGGCACCCTTTACAGCAAAGTTTACTCGGCTGTAACTGTACCAGTGTAGCTGGTAAATTTCCTGTTTTAATTTTAAGAAAACTATAATTTACTTCTCATGCCATATATAAGTACCATATACCGATTTTATCGTAAATGGTCCCATCTTTGATGTTAAATATTTAGGATTATATGTAGTTACATTATAACTTTTTTCCACAATAGGTTTTTTATTCGTCCCACCTCTTGGAATATAATATTTTTGAACTTTACCTACTGACTTATCCATTGTTGGAATAAAAGTTACCCATACTGTTTTATGTGGTTTCATACTTACGGATAATGATTCAGTTTTACTATATGTCTTTCCCCAAGAACCTCCAAGAGTTGTTTTGATAGCATCCTTGTAATTTCCCGTTACAGATGGAGATATAGTCCATGCCTGAGAAACACTTAAATTTAGAACATAGCTTTGCTTTGTAGAAGTTTCATTTCTAAGTTTATTAGTAACTGCTCTTTCCAAGCTTTTCCTTTCAACATTTTTAGTATGTTTAGTCTCAACATAACGATACTTGTAGTGAAAAGAACCTCTAGTTTCAATTTCATTTTCCTCATCTTCTATTGGTTGTATTGAAGCTTCTTCAGCAGCTTCTTGTTTACCTTCTTCTCCTGCTTTATCATACCATTCTTGTGCTTCTTCTCCTTCTAACGTAGTAAATGTACCGTCTCCATTCGGAATATCAACTCTTGTGACCTTTCCTCCTCGGTCAACAGAATCATCAACTATAGTACTTGTTTCTGGCTGACCTGTAAAAGCACAAGCACTTAATGACAAAGCCATTGTCATTACCATAACCACTCTTAATATTTTTTTTATTTTTTTCATAGTAGACCTCTTTTTGTTTTACTTTTTTGTTTTCTTTCTATGTAATAATATATTTTCATTATTACAAAAGCTTCAATCTGTAATTTCATTTATCTCGGTTGAATCTATATATTTTTTAACTATAATACCTATCGCACTTGTCCATAATACTAATGTCATCACTAAAAGCGGTATGGACCAAATCTCATAATTTCCTTTTCCCACAGAAATACTTACAGACGGAAGTTTTATTCTGGAAAGATTCTGATAGTTTCCAATTGACACCCATTTAAAAACATTATAAGGTAAAAGATACTTTAATTTTTGAAATGGGCACAAAAATAAAATTATGGATAATCTTAGAATATATATTTTCCATCTCGTTTCTATCCCATCACCATATATCTTTTGTAAAATCCAATATCCGCATATTGGAATCGTTCCTGCTATCAGCATTGCTATGTGTAAGCTCATTTATAATTTCCTATCTTTCTCTTCTTCAAGATATTGAAGCAACTCCTTTTCATCTTCTTTTGTTACGCTATTCTTTCCTGTTAATGCAGCTAAAAAATTATGTAGCTTTCCTTTATAATTCTTCTGCAAAAAATCCTCTGCCTTTTTCTGTTCGTACTCTTTTCTGGAAATTGCTGTATACACTGTTTTTCTATCTATGAGTTCTTTTTTAATAAACTCCTTCATATGCAGATTACGCAGGTACGTATTCAACGTTTGTTTTTTCCAGCCTTTTTTCTCTGTAAAATACTTTTGAAGTTCTGCAAAGGTATAGCTTTTTCCTGTTTCCCAAAAGAACTCCATTACTTGTATTTCTGTTTTCGTCATTTTTCCTCTCCTATAATCTATGCTTTTGAATGTATATTATATTTTTATAATACACTTTTTTTGTCTACTTTTGCAAGACGGATCGTTTCAGGTTAATGATTATTTTTTTCATTCATATTTTTGTTTATTTCTAATTATAATTTATAAATACATATCCAATTATTGTATTACGAGTATACTGACTTCTTCTTAAATATCTATAAAAAAAGAAGCCAGCTATATAACTGACTTCTTCTAGAGCGTGTTTAAAAAAATGTCCTGGCTAAAACTTATATCTCTTACAGAGACTTTCTAAACTGTTCTTCAATCCCTATAATCGTCTCAATCAAATCGTCTGCGTTTTGATATTTATATCTCCCAAACATAATTCCCCAGTCTATCATAAGTGACAGTACGGTTGCGTTACGTTTGGCATCTTTATCTTCAATTACATCAAAATCTGGATATGGTATCTCACTTACGGAGCGGAACCAGTTCACCATGCTGGCGTATCCTGGCACATCTTCCATGACTTCCTGTAATATACTTTGTAAAAGTCCCTGCTGTCCACGGTATCTTTCTTTTACACTCTTTTCCCAGGATAAAGTAAATGTCTTCATATATGTTTCAATTAATGACTTAATCGTTGCTAACAAATATGCCTTAAACTGCTTTCTATTCTGCTCGGACGGGAAGCGCTTAAAACAAGCCGCGCAATACTGGGAAATGAGATTGCCAACCAGATATCCGAGATCGTAACCAAATGGCCCCATAAAAGCAAATTCCATATCGATTACCTTCATCTTGTCTCTTGATGCCATAATATTCGATGTGTGTAAATCGGCATGAATTAATCCGTCTGCATGACTCATAAACTTACGACGAAGTTTATAAAGTTCTGTGCGGTACCTTGAATCTTTACTGAACTGGTCTGCAAAATCGGCAAAGTTCTTTCCTAAAGAATAATCAATATCACAGCCGAAGCAATCTAAAAACATCTGGTCTTCCATAATCTTTCGAAGCTCCGTATTTTCAAAATGTCTTTGCAGACCACGATATTGTTCACGGGACAGATAATATTCTGACGTACAAAATTCTGTCTTCGCCATAAACTCACCGCACTGACGACCGAGTTCCGGGAACATCTTATTCTTATTTAACTGAAAACGTACAACCCTTAAGTCAGATACATCTTCCATCACAAAGATATTATTTTCCCTGTCCTGAAACTTAAGATATGGCACATATTCCGGCGCAATCGCATAAAATATACGCATGCTGTTGTACTCTAAACGATTGCGGTATGTGGCAATCTGCTGCTGGCTTACCCGGCTAGTTTCCGTTCCCTGCTTCAGCACCAGAGATTCCTTCGGTGTCTGCACCCTGTAAATATAATTCACATAGCCATCTCCGTCCTCTTCCTCTGTTCCTTCCCCAACCATGCTGATCTGTACCGGAAGAGAATCGTCAAATTCTGGCATATGCGCTTTTAAATATGGAATAATATTTTCCTTTGTAATCTTAATCATATAATTCCCCCACACTTTTCTATATGAATCTATATTATTACATTTATCTGTGATTACAATTCTATTATATAGACAAACTTTCTCATAATCATTATAGCTTAATATCTGCAAATTAAAAAGCAAAATGTTTGTCTGTGAGGTGGGAAAAAATGTGGATTTCACAACGGACGAATCCCCAAATCAAACTCGATTCCTTCTGGCATTCTTTATTGCCTGTCTTAGAAAAAACAGAAGCTCGATAATGGAGAATATATATAAGAACTGTGACTTTAGAGCAAGCTCTTAATGCGGCTGAGCGTTAAGAGTGCAGTGATACGGAACAGTTCTTATATATATTCTCCATTATCGAGCTTCGTCTGTTTTCTCCAAAAAAGGCAATAAAAAAATGCCCAGAACCGGAATCGAACCAGTGACACGAGGATTTTCAGTCCTCTGCTCTACCAACTGAGCTATCTGGGCATTCGTTGTATTGCTACAACGTCTAATATTCTACTGTATAAAGCGCTTTTTGTCAATATGAAATGAATAAAAATTCTAAAAATCCTAAAATTCTAAAAGATGCAAAACATTTATTCTCCGTATTCGGCAATCCATTCTGAAACGGTGAAAAATACTTCTTTATTCAGGCTATAATATGTCCATTTTCCATTCTTTCGTGCTTTTACTGCTCCTGCCTGCAGTAAAATTCTCATATGATGTGACAGGGTAGACTGTCCAAAGTCCATTTCGTCTAAAAGTTCGCTGGCATTATACTCCCTTTCACGAAGTAAATCAAGAATACGCAGTCTGTTTTCGTCAGACATTGCTTTGAGTACTCTTGCGTGAACGACAAACTTTTTATTCATATTATGATGATGCTCCTTTCATCTATTGATGCGATTTAAATCTCCCAGATTCCTTCCTTGTTCTCCGTTGTCTGAAGTTCAATCTTCTCATCAGAATCTTTAATCTTGATTTCAGGGTTCTTTACGATTACTTTTGTATGTGCCGGAACAGACTTAGTTACGAATGCTCCACCGGCTACGATAACGCCCTCGCCGATTTCTGTCTCACCACCAAGAATACTTGCTCCGGAATATACGGTAACATTATCTCTGATAGTCGGATGTCTCTTTTTGCCTTTTAATTTCTGTCCGCTTCTTGTGGAAAGCGCACCTAATGTTACTCCCTGATACAGCTTTACATTATTACCGATCTCGGTTGTCTCACCGATCACAACACCTGTTCCGTGGTCAATGAAGAAATACTCTCCAATCTGTGCCCCGGAGTTAATATCGATTCCTGTACGGCTGTGTGCGTATTCTGTCATAATTCGAGGCAGGAATGGTACGTCCTGTACATAAAGTTCATGTGCGATTCTGTATACAAAAATGGCAAATAATCCTGGATAAGAAATGACTACGTCCTCTCTGCCCTTTGCAGCGGGATCCCCGTCAAATCCGGCCTGCACATCTTTCAGAAGCATCTGCTGTACATATGGCAGTCTCTTGAAAAACTTCTCACAGATTTCCTCTGCACGTTCGCTAATTTCTTCTTCTGTATATTTTTCAAAATCTCTGTAATATAGAGAAATTTCGATCTGTGGTTTTAACTTGCCATAAATATCTGTCAGTCGGTCACCAATAAAATACTGCGGTGAAATGAGTGCAATATTCTCCTCTCCAAAATATCCTGGAAACATTACTCTCTTTAAATCCTTTAAAATACGAATAATGCAAGAACGGTCAGGAAGGCATCTCTCCCCTCTTGATACGATAAAATCAGTTTTATGGCAGCTTTCCGTCATCTCAGCGGAAGCGTTTAAAATAATGTCTTTCATTGTCTCTTTCATAACTTTAGTCTCCCAAAATGTGTATTGCTACACCTATATTTATGCTAAATTATACCAAACAACTCCTGAAAATACAATTCTAACACAAAAATTTCATATTTACCATTTCTATTTTTTACTGTCTTTTTTATAGCATCTTATATACACTTTATTTCATATGCATTTTCATACTGCAATTTATTCTTTCGATGTAATTTATTTGCAAACAAGTTTACTCTTATAATATACTTTTGATATATTTTATTTCATAAATATGTTCATTTTCATGTTACAACTTATTCCACAAGTAATTTTCTTTTACACTATAATCTATATCATATATAATTTCATTTCTATAATGATTTTTCCTTCCATTTTCCTCGTCTGTAATGAATTACATTCATAATCACAGAAACATACATCGAAATTTTTGAAATTCCCATTGCTCGAAACAATGCCGCTCCACCGCAATACATGCCAAGAAAGGCAAAATATACCACAAATCGAGACATGTAGCTTAAATTTTCCAAACAGGCTCTAGTGCAGCATCCGTCCAGTAATAATAGTTTATGGATAATCATTTTACAGTTCACGACAAAA
>CAVCBH010000254.1:0-21060 GCA_963600375.1 bacterium
GTATAGATTTTATAGTTTGATTCGTAACTCTTTTGTTGCGAACTGCAAAATGATTGTCCATAAACTATTATTACTGAACGGATGCTGCACTACGCTCTTCAAGCACCTTTTCCAAGTACTGAATTGTAAAATCGCCCTGCTGATAATCTTTTCGTTCCATAATCTCATAAAGGAAATCAATATTTGTTGTGATTCCCTCGATGATAACTTCGCCCAATGCACGATGCATTTTTGCGATCGCTTCTTTTCTTGTTGCTGCAAATACAATGAGCTTTGTAATCATAGAATCATAATATGGAGACACTTCGCATCCACTGTAAATCGCACTGTCGATACGAACACCTTTTCCACCTGGAAGATACATATCGGTGATTCTTCCCGGACATGGACGAAAGTTCTTAGAAGGGTCTTCTGCGTTAATACGACACTCGATGGCATGACCTGTGATCTGAATATCTTCCTGTTTCCATTTGAGTTTTTCGCCATCGGCAATTCGAATTTGCGCTTTGATCAGGTCGATTCCTGTAACCCATTCTGTGACAGGATGCTCTACCTGGATACGGGTATTCATTTCCATAAAATAAAAGCTCTTGTCTTTTTCAAGGAGAAATTCAATCGTTCCGGCATTCTTGTATCCGGCTGCCTTTGCTGCAAGAACGGCTGCCTGTCCCATTTCTTCACGAAGTTCTTCATCGACTGCGGCCGACGGAGATTCCTCGATCACTTTCTGATGATTTCTCTGTACAGAGCAGTCACGTTCTCCTAAATGAATGACATTTCCATAGTTGTCGGCAAGAATCTGGAACTCGATATGACGAGGATTCTCTACAAAATGCTCTAAGTACATGCTCTCGTCACCAAAGGCAAGTCCCGATTCTTTCTGCGCCATGAGGAAGGCATTTTCAAACTCATCCTCTGTATAAGCAACACGCATTCCCTTGCCACCACCGCCAAGAACGGCCTTTACGATAACCGGAAATCCGATTTCTTTGGCAATTTCCAATGCTTCTTTTTCATCGGTGAGTGCTTTCTGACAGCCTGGAATTACGGGAACTCCGGCATCGACCATTGTCTGTCTTGCCACTGCCTTATTGCCAAGTCGTGCAATAACATCTGAATCCGGACCGATAAAAGTAATGTGGCAGGCTTCACACAGTTTGGCAAACTGGCTGTTTTCCGATAAAAAACCAAATCCCGGATGAATCGCATCCGCACCGGTAATTATCGTTGCGCTGATAATCTGCTCCATATTCAGATAACTGTCTTTTGCTGCAGCAGGTCCGATACAGACCGCCTCATCGGCAAGCTGTGTGTGAAGTGCCTCCCGGTCTGCTTCGGAATACACTGCAACAGTCTCAATTCCCATCTCTCTGCAAGCACGGATGATGCGGATGGCAATCTCTCCTCTGTTTGCAATCAATATTTTCCGAATCATTATGTTCTCCTTTTATCCAACCATAAAGGTTAATTCTGCCTTTACTACTACTTTTCCATCCACATAGGCTGTGGCTTCTCCCACGCCCATTGGACCTTTGCGTTTCACAATCTTTGTTTCAAGCTTTACTTTATCGCCTGGAACAATTTTTCCTTTAAAACGACATTTATTAATTCCGCCGAAATATGCAGTCTTTCCTTTATTCTCTTCTAAGGAAAGGATGGCAACCGCTCCTACCTGCGCTAATGCTTCTACGGTAAGAACGCCCGGCATAACTGGTTCCTGTGGAAAATGTCCACGGAAAAAGTCTTCATGAAAAGTTACGCATTTATATCCTACGGCACTGGCACCCGGCTCCATCTCTTCGATGTAGTCAACTAAGAGAAATGGATGTCTGTGTGGTAAGATTTGTTCAATTTCTTTAATTCCTAATCTCATAATTTTTCTTTCAACCTATTTACTGCTTTATTCAATACGGAATAATGGCTGACCATACTCCACGTTATCTTCATTCTCTACAAGAATTTCTGTAACAACACCGTCAAATTCACTCTCAATTTCATTCATAAGCTTCATTGCTTCAACGATGGCTAATGTCTGACCTTTCTTTACGGTATCACCGACTTTTACAAAGGCTTGCGCATCCTCAGAAGGTGCTGCATAAAATGTACCAACTAACGGGGATTTTACAAGGTTTCCGCCTTTTTCTTCGATGGGTTCCTGTCCTGCTACAGTGCCTGTAGTTCCTGCTGCATTTGCGCCATTACTGTTTATTCCAACGCCAATGGCTTCCTGTAATGTAATGTTTGAAGCTGGCACAACGATTTTTTCTTCTGGCTGTGGACAACTCATGGCAATGCGGATATTACCCTCTGTATACTCAAAGTTCGTAAGCCCTGCTTTTGATACTTCTTTTACTAATTCTAAAATCTGCTGATAATCCATATCTGTCTACTCCTCGTATTTCTTTACAAGAAGAGAAGCATTATGTCCTCCAAAACCAAGAGAGTTGGAGATGGCTACATTCACTTCCTGCTCTACTGCTCCGTTAATTACATAGTCAAGATCACATCCCTCACCAGGATTGGTTGTTCCTACCGTTGGATGGATATATCCTTCTTCAATGGACTTCACACAAACGATTAATTCTACGGCTCCAGCTGCGCCAAGTAAGTGACCAATCATAGACTTGGTAGAACTCATTTTTAAATGATCTGCACTCTCGCCAAATGCTCGTCTTACGGCTCTTGTCTCAAATAAATCGTTATGGTGTGTTCCTGTTCCATGTGCGTTGATGTAATCCACTTCTTCTGGTTTTACACCAGCTTCTGCCATCGCAAGCTCCATTGCTTTTGCTGCACCGCTTCCGTCCTCAGCAGGAGAAGTGATATGAAAGGCATCACAGGTAGAACCATATCCAGCTAACTCTGCAAGAATCTTTGCTCCACGCTTTTTCGCATGTTCTAATTCTTCTAATACAACGACACCAGCACCTTCACCAATAACGAATCCGCTTCTTGCCTCATCAAATGGAAGAGAGGCACGTAATGGATCACTCTCACTGGAAAGCGCAGTCAGGTTGGTAAATCCGGCAACAGCAACTGGTGTGATACTGCTTTCTGTTCCACCAGCAAGCATTACATCCGCATCTCCATACTGAATCGCACGAAGCGCATCTCCGATAGAATTACTTCCTGTCGCACAGGCAGTTACTACGTCCGTACATTTGCCCTTGCATCCAAGATCAATCGCTACATTTCCTGCTGCCATGTTGGAAATCATTAAAGGAATGAGCATTGGACTAACTCTCTTTGGTCCTTTTGTAATGATTTTCTCATGCTCTTTTTCCATACTGGAAAGTCCGCCGATACCAGAACCGATAATAACGCCAACACGATATGGGTCTTCTTTTTTCATATTAAGTCCTGCCATGGCAAATGCTTCTCTTGATGCAGCGACTGCATACTGGGAAAAGACTTCCATTCTTCTTGCTGCCTTGTTATCCAGTCTTTCTTTTACATTAAAATCCTTTACTTCGGCTGCAATCTTTACTTTATACTCTTCGGTATCAAACTTTGTGATTGCTCCGATACCTACCTTTTCTTTTTTAATTCCATTCCAGAATTCGTCTAATGTGTTTCCGATTGGAGTCACAGCGCCCATTCCGGTAATTACTACTCTTCTTTTCATATCAGAAAAATCCTTTCTTTTATCGATTTCTCATCGACCTTTATGCACTACTGATTTTCTTAGCCTGATCTTTACTATCTGCTTTTTTCTGTTTGATTTCTGTTTGGTTTTTCTATCTGATTCGTTCCTGTCTGATTTTTCTTTATCCACTTTTTATCTGAGACATTTCTGCATCATTTTTCTTTGTCTGACTTCTTGTACCTGATTCGTTTCTATCTGACTTCTCTTTATCTACTTGGATGCCTTACATCACCATACCGCCATCTACTAAAAGTACCTGACCGGTAATATATGATGCTTTATCAGAAGCTAAAAATACCGCTGCATTCGCAATATCTTCCGGCTCTGCAAAACGGCCAAGTGGAATCTGTTTCTTTGCATTTTCCTTTACCTCATCAGAAAGTACATCTGTCATTTCTGTTTTTACAAAACCAGGAGCAATCGCATTACAGGTAATTCCTCTGGATGCTAATTCCTTTGCCGCGGATTTGGTTAATCCAATGATTCCGGCTTTGGATGCACTGTAGTTCGCCTGACCGGCATTTCCGGCGACGCCGGAAACAGAACTTATATTAATGATTCTTCCATATCTCTGCTTCATCATGCGACGGCTCGCAAAACGAATCATCTGGAAACATCCTTTTAAGTTCGTATCTATTACATTATCAAAATCTGCTTCACTCATCGCCATTAAAAGACCATCTTTTGTAATTCCTGCATTATTTACAAGAATGTCAATGCTGCCAAATGTCTTGGCTACTGCTTTTACTAAAGCATTACATTCTTCAAAATCTGCAACATTGGCACGGAAAATCTCTGCCGTTCCACCTGCCTCTTCAATCTCTTTTTTTGCAAGAAGTGCCTTTTCTTCATTTCCGTGAAAATGTACGGCTACTGCTGCTCCCTCTTTTGCAAGAGCGATGGCAACTGCTTTTCCGATTCCGCCGGACGCGCCGGTCACAATTGCTGTTTTTCCTTCTAATAACATATCTATAACTCCTTTATAGCTTCCACTGTCTTGTCGATATCTTCCATCGTTCCGATTCGGAACATCTTTACGTTACGGTCAATCTTTCTCATAAAGCCGCTCAAAGTCTTTCCCGGACCGATTTCCACGAAAACGTCCACACCGTCTGCTATCATGGTTCGCACACTCTGCTCCCATAAAACGGAGGAATACACCTGTTCTTTTAATAATTCTTTTGTTCTTGTCGTATCTGTCACGATACTGGCATCCACATTTGTCACATAAGGAATCTTTAACTCTCCTAATGTCACTTCAGAAAGTGCCTGATAGAGCTTCTCTCCTGCTTCTTTTAAGTAAATGGAATGGAATGGTCCGCTTACATTTAACGGAATGACACGCTTTGCCCCTGCCTCTTTTAACGCCGGCGCTGCATTCGCTACTGATTCTTTATCTCCAGTAATAACAATCTGTCCCGGACAGTTATAGTTTGCAACATAAACGCCTTTCATGTATGCAATCGCCTCATTTACCGCTTCTCCAGAAAGACCAAGTACAGCGGCCATACCGCCCTTTCCTTCCGGCACTGCGTTATGCATGAGGTTTCCGCGGAGCCATACCATCTTAATAGCATCCTCAAGCTCCATGCCACCTGCTGTTGTGATTGCACAATATTCTCCGAGACTAAGTCCGGCTGCCATGTCTGGTGTAAGCCCTCTTGACATAATCTCTTTTGTCATTGCCATACAGGTAGTAACTAATGCAGCCTGTGTATAATCCGTTCTGTCAAGGAGTTTATTTTCCTGAAAACAGATATATTTCATATCCTGTCCTAAAATCTCACAGCTCTTATCAAATACATCCTTTGCCAGTGGGCTTTGTTCATAAAAATCTTTACCCATTCCTGCAACCTGTGCTCCCTGTCCCGGATAAAGAAATGCTATTTTACTCATTTACCCTACCTCCCGATATTCTCTGCCTGTGAAAGAACGACTTCTTTCATCTCCTTGCAGATTCCTTCGATAATTTCTTTACAACTTCTGCTTCTCTTTACCAGACCTGCGATCTGACCTGCCATCACGCTTCCGTGAATGACATCGCCATCAACGACTGCCTTTCTAAGACCGCCAAGTGTCAGCTTCTCAAGTTCTTCAAAGGAAGCACCTTCCTGCTCTAACTTCAAATACTCTCTTGTCTGCTGATTTCTTAAACATCTTACTGGATGTCCTGTTGTTCTTCCGGTTACTTTTGTATCAATATCTCTCGCTTTAATTACTTTATTCTTATAGGCATCACTTACGATGGATTCTTTTGATGCAACGAAAATCGTTCCCATCTGAATCGCCTTTGCTCCAAGCATAAATGCGGCTGCCATTCCTCTTCCATCGGCAATTCCACCTGCTGCGATAACCGGGATATTTACTGCGTCAACAACCTGTGGTACTAATGCCATTGTTGTTGTCTCTCCGATATGTCCACCAGACTCTGTACCTTCTGCGATTACTGCGTCAGCACCCGCTTTTTCCATTCGCTTTGCAAGAGCAGTACTTGCTACGACCGGAATGACACGAATGTCTGCATTTTTCCAGGCTTCCATATACTTTTCCGGGTTACCTGCTCCTGTTGTTACTACCTTTACCCCTTCTTTTACAAGAAGTTCGGCAATCGCATCTGCCTCTGGATTTAATAACATCAGATTTACACCAAATGGCTTATCTGTCTTTTCCTTTACTTTATGAATCTGTTCTTCTACCCAGGAAGCCGGTGCTCCACCTGCACCAATGATTCCAAGGCCGCCGGCTTCGGAAACAGCGGCAGCAAGCTCGGCTGTTCCAACCCATGCCATGCCACCCTGAATTACCGGGTACTCAATTCCAAGCAATTCTGTAATTACTGTTTTCATTATCTTACCTCTGCCTATTTATGTTCTTCGATATACTTAACAACGTCTCCAACAGTTACCATCTTCTCTAATTCTTCTGTAGGAATCTCTACATCGAACTCATCCTCAAGGCTCATAACCATCTCGAAAAGGTCAAGAGAATCTACTTTTAAATCTTCTTTAAAAGATGCTTCCATTGTTACCTGATCTTCTTCAATTTCTAAAGATTCCACGATTAATTCTTTAATTTTTTCAAACATAATATAAACCTCATTCTTTCTTATACTCTTAAATTATTTTCTTCTTTATGTAATCCGGAAGTTCCGGGAATTACCATTCTAAATACATACCGCCCCATGTAAGGCCTGCGCCAAACCCGGCGACAACAATCTTCATTCCCGGCTGTAACTTTCCGGCTTTCTTTAATTCATCAAGCAGGACCGGAATACTCGCAGAAGACATATTCCCATTCTGCATCATATCCATCGGGAACTTCTCAATTGGCTGCTTTAAGCGCTTTGCAATTGCTTCTACAATTCTCCTGTTCGCCTGATGAAGAACAAATAGATCAACCTCTTCTACAGGCTTGCCTGCCTTTTCAAGGATTTCTTTTACCACAACAGGAACCTGTCTGACTGCAAATTTGTAAATCTCTCTGCCGTCCATCGCCACATAACCTCCAAGAGAACCATCTGCTCTCTTGCCGGCTGGATTCTTGCAGGTAAGAACTTCTCCCCTGTTTCCATCGGAATGAAGTACGGAAGGAATCTCAATATTCCTTTTTTCATATACATTTGCTTCTTCATCGGCACTGACAACTGCGGCTCCGGCACCATCACCAAATAATATACAAGTGCCTCTGTCTTCCCAGTTCACAATATTCGACAGGCACTCTACACCGATTAACAGTGCCTTCTTCGAAAGCCCGGCCTTAATCTGTCCGGCTGCCATCTGATAAGCCACTATAAATCCTGAACATGCCGCATTGAGATCAAATGCTGCTGCATTCACCGCACCAATCTCTTTTTGAACACTGCAGGCTGTACATGGCAAAAGCTGTTCCGACGAAACACTTGACACAATGAGAAGATCTATCTCTTCTGCCACAACTTTCGCATCTTCCAATGCTTTCTTGGCCGCCTCGGCTGCCATTGAAACCGCTGTCTCTTTCCCGACAATATGCCGTCTCTTGATTCCGGTACGACTCTGAATCCATTCATCGTTCGTATCTACCAACTGAGAAATTTCAAAATTATCAAGCACTTTCTCAGGAAGGCAGGAGCCTGTCCCTTTTATTTTGACAAACATCACTTTCTCCTTTTCTTGCTCATATGATTACTTCTTATCACTTTGTTCTGATATTCTATGTAAATATTTTTATTTTCAAATCTTATTATTTTGAAATAATATTATTTTGACTTCTTATTATTTTTAACTAAAATAGTTTGAATATCAAAGTAAGCGATTATAAATATATCATAGCTGGAAGATAAGTCAAGTATTTTTTTTGATACAAATGGAGAAATAGGAATTTGCTGGTAAAATAATAATTGCCGCAGGCAAGGAAACTCTCCCAAAGAGAGCAGGTATCCTATATTTGTGACTCTATCACTTGCGGGGTGAATGTTCGCCTCCGCACTCCCATTCAATCCTCGTTCTAAGGGCGTCTACTTTGCCTGCGGCAAATTCCTATTTTCTTATTCTCCTCTCTGTGCTATACTCTGTTAATAGGTAATTGCGAAACCCGATAATTAAAATATGTGTGTGTTGCATAAAAACAGGTTTTAATTTCGATATATGAAAACAGATTTTTATGCAAAATAGATATAAAAGTTCAAAGTTTTGTGAGGAGAAACAAAATCACAATACCGAAAAAAGTCAGTATTTATACGGCTTTCAGAGTTTCGCAAATGCCTAACTCTGTTAAAATAGAAAGGAGTATAAATCTCTATGAAAAAACAACATTTCACAGGGAAGAAATGGATCGCAGCTCTCATCGTTGTTATCCTGATTCTTGCGGCAATTTACTATTATATTGCCCTTCCCGCAATAAACATTCACAATCCGGCGTTGTGGAAGTTCGTATTATTTTTAACTGTAATTCTTTTTGTCTTGTATGCGCTTCCAAAAACAACATTTACCGGAAACCGTAGACATCCTGTCAATTTCAGTGGCAATTATAAGACCAAAACGTTTAAATTTTTAGCAGCTCTCGTTGTTATCATTGCTGCCGCTTATTTTATCGGTGCACTTTTATCTTCTCCTATTATTAATGCTTCTAAATATCAGAATCTGATGAATGTAGAAAAAAGTGAATTTACAAAGGATATTGACCAGATTTCTTACGACCAGATTCCGTTGCTTGATAAATCTTCTGCAGAGATTCTTGGCGAACGTAAGATGGGAAGTCTGGTAGACCTTGCTTCTCAGTTTGAAGTTGCAGACGAGTACAGCCAGATTAACTATAAGAATAATCCGGTTCGTGTCACTCCTCTTCGCTACGCTGATCTTGTAAAATGGTTTACCAACAAAAAAGCAGGTATTCCTGCCTATATTAAAATTGACATGGCAACACAGCAGACCGAACTTGTCCGTTTAAAAAAAGGTATGAAATACACACCTTATGATCATTTCGGACGTTATCTTTACCGCCATCTTCGTTTCAAATATCCAACTTATATGTTTGATGACATCAACTTTGAAATCAATGAAGAAGGCACCCCTTACTGGGTATGCAGCGTAAAGAAATACAACATTGGTCTTTTCGGTGGTCAGACTGTCGGCCGCGTTGTTTTATGTAATGCAATTACTGGTGAATGCAAAGATTACAAAGTAGAAGACACTCCAAAATGGGTAGACCGCGTGTACTCTGCTGATATGCTTGTGAATCTCTACAACTACTATGGCACATTAAAACACGGCTTTATCAACAGTATTCTCGGTCAGAAAGACTGCCTGACCACAACAAATGGATACAACTATCTTGCCATCAACGATGATGTGTGGGTATATACTGGTGTAACTTCTATTACAAGCGACCAGTCTAACGTAGGTTTTGTTCTTATGAACCAGCGTACTATGGAAACAAAATATTATGAAATTGAAGGAGCTATCGAAGATTCTGCCATGACCTCTGCAGAGGGAAAAGTCCAGAACTTAGGTTATAAGGCAACTTTCCCACTCCTCTTAAACATTGACGCAGAACCAACATATTTCATGGCATTAAAAGATGCCTCCGGCCTTGTCAAAAAGTACGCAATGGTAAATGTACACAACTATCAGATCGTAGCAACCGGAGACACGATAAATGACTGTGAGGCTTCCTATCGTTCTCTCATCCAGTCAAATGGCACGGGTTCCGATGAAGAAAGCCAGAAATCCGCTTCAAAAACAGCAACTGGAACTATTAAGAAAATTGCTCAGGCTGTAATTGATGGAAGTTCCCATTATTATATCGTTTTAAATGAATCTGATATGATTTATGATGTGGATATATCTAAATATTTAGATACAATACTGCTGGAAGAAGGGGATAAAGTAACAATCGAATATACAGAAGGAAATCCTGCTACGGTAAGTAAAATATCCAAATCCTGATTTGTCGGATTTGGAATAGTCAGCCGATGTAAAATTTTTGTCGGATTGCTCAAAACATATAAAGAAGAACCATTAAAAAATTTATTGAATTTTTTAATGGTTCTTCCTAATAATTCTTCTGGAGCCTGTTTGCAGCGTCTACTTTGCCATTCGGCAAATCAATATTGATTCTGTTTTAATACTGGAAATCAATATTCAGGATAGAATTCCAGTTCTCCTTTAACTTCGGATACAGTGCATCGAATTCACGATATACCTTATCATAAATAAAGGCGAATTCTTCATTTGGTTTATAAACCTCGTCACGCATTTTGATAATCTTATCACATGCATCAACTACACTTGGATATGCGCCAGTTCCTACGGCTGCAAGAATTGCTACACCAAGTGCTGCACTGTTTTCAGAATTCATGTCTGGAAGTGTTACTGGCATATTATAAATATCTGCCATAAGCTGTCTCCAGAATGGGCTCTTAGAACCACCACCGCACATACGCATCGTATCTGGACGTACACCACAGTTACGGATTCCTGTAAGGATATCACGGAGTGCATAAGTTGCGCCTTCCAATACGGCTCTTGTCATGTCAGCTCTTGTATGGATTGCTGCCAGTCCTACAAAAGAACCACGGCAATTCAAATTAAAGTGAGGTGACTGTTCTCCGTTCAGATATGGAAGATAGATAAGACGGTTTGCACTTGGATTAGAGGATGCTGCGTCTTTGTTGATCTGTTCGTATTCCAAATCATCTGGATAGAAGTTATTTCTCCACCATTTAAGAGATGCTCCACAGGAGTTTACACTTCCCATGAAATGCCATGCGCCAGGAACTGGCATACAGAAAGTATATACAGATTTGTTTACGTCAAGTACAGGTTTTTCAGAAAAAGCGAATACAGTTCCACTTGTTCCGATCGTTGTCATGGCACGCCCTGGTGCAACAACACCGGTTCCTACACCGCCGGCAGAGTTATCGCTGGCACCACCGACTACAGCACATTTTTCAGTGATTCCCATTAACTTTGCAACTTCTGGGCGAACATAGCCTGTGATTTCCTGTGATTCGTATACTTTACCAAGCATTGCTTCATTCAAATCCATAGCTGCCATGATTTCGTCAGACCATTTTCTATTAGGAATATCGAGAATCTGTGTTGCAGAAGCATCGGATACCTCTGTTGCATACTCACCAGTTAAACGATAGCGCAAATAATCCTTTGGCAATAAAATATGTGCTACATTTTCATAAATCTGTGGCTGATTCTCCTTTACCCACTGAATCTTTGCCGCAGTAAGGCCTGGTCTTGCAGGAGTGAGCGAATACTTCATAAATAAATCGTCTCCTACAATGTGGCGTACATGTTCACAGGATTCCGAAGTTCTTCCGTCATTCCATAAGATGGCACGACGTAAAGTCTGTCCATTCTTATCGAGCATAACTGCGCCCATCATCTGACCGGAAATTCCGAGTCCCATTACCTGCTCTGGGGCAACACCAGACTGATCCATAACCGCTTTTACTGTCTTTAATGCTGCCTGATACCAGTCTTCCGGATCCTGCTCTGACCATCCGTTATGTGGCTGATACAGTGGGTATTCCACTGCTGAAGAAGCGATTTCCAATCCATTTACATCAAACAATACGGTCTTTAAACTACCTGTTCCTAAATCTAAACCTAAATAATATGTCATTATGTACCCCCATTCTCCTTTTACAAACTTCAATACATTGCTATTCTCTTATAGGCTCTCCAGAGCGTGTTTGCATAAATTACATACGTCTCTCAAACTTCTTCCATGGAATGTTTAACCTGGCATGTTCGTTCAATAAAGCATCTACATGCATTAATAATGGGAAATCGTCCTCGCTTACCTTTCCTGCTTTTGCAAGTGCTTTTACTGCACGAGCTGTTCTCGTCGCGATAACAACTGCTTCTAATGTCTGTCCCTGTAACTGTTCTAATGTCTCTTCAATTGTGTAACCCTTACCAAGAAGTAAACCTACTGTTCTGCTTCGTCCGGCAGATACGGTAACATCTAAGTCTCCTGCTGCGAACATGATATTATCCACACCGCCACCTACGATTCGTAACAGCTCTAACATCTCCTTTACGCTTTCCTGAAAAAGCGCGGACTTCATGTTATTGTGGTCGATGCCATCATCGCCAAGCTTTTCCTTAATTCCAAGTGCTAATGCAGTTCCAAGTGCGTAGCCGTTCTTCAGTGCTACAGCACATTCCAGACCAACAACATCTTTTGTCAGGCTGATAATGTAATACTCTGTAGAAAATAAACTGCGAATCCACTCCAATGTCTCAAAGTCCGGACCGCAATATGCTACGAAAGATGGGTCATGATCGGATAAATCTCTTGCAGTACAAGGACCACCGATTGCATATAACCTTAACTTACTTCCTTCTGGAAGCTTGCTCTGCCAATACTCTGGATAGGTCTGCATCGTTCCGTCTTCATAGTCAAGCATACCCTTGGTTACAGAAATTAACGGGATATTCTCATCAAGGATTGGAAGAATCTCATCTGCAAACCAATCTACACCAAAACTGGATATACCACATACAATTAAGTCTGCTCCCCTGATTGCTTCCTTTACGTCTGCACACTTAATGTAATGGATGCCGTCATGTAATGTTCTTCTTAAATTCACATGATAGTTATCCTCACGAAGTCTGTCGATAACCTCATCATCTAATGGACTTCCTACTAAACGCACTTCGTGTCCGTTCTCAAAAAGTGGAAATGTAAGTGCTGAAGCCATCTGACCTGCTCCAATTAATGTTACAACGCTCATAATGTACCTCCTCAAGTATTACTCGCATCTTATCTGCGTTACCAGATTATGTATCATTCTGGTTATACTGCGCAATCCATCCTTACCTGTTATTAACAAAGTAGAGGACTCCTTGCATTATCTTGTGAAACTTTTCTCATCATTAAAGAGAATCATTTCATTTGTTATATTTAGTATAGATTTTATTGTGAGAAAAGTCAATCGGCATATGAAACAAATTTCAGATCAAAAAAATTGGTAATAATGAACAGGACATTTTCCAAATAAAACATAGTTATAAATTTCCTTTTATGCTATACTTATGTTAATTTATAACTATTCGGACTCAACAGATTTTCATTGTAGGTGAATTACATTCCTATAAACATTTTAAAAATCTATCTGAGAAATGAATTTTACCGCGCATATAGTAATCTCATGAATGAATCTCTCTATTATGTCAGATTTCTTACTATATTTAGTTACTATGCGCTTTGCATAATTAGAATGCTTTTACAAAGGGGATAAACTATGGACACAAATAAAATCACTCAAATGATCCGCATTGCGAAGATGCATTATGAACTGAATCGTACACAGCTTGAAATCGCTAAAAAAGAAGGCATCAGTAAAGCAACGGTCAGCAGAATCTTAAAAGCAGCTATGGATAAAGGCATTATCGAAGTTCGTATTAAGGATTCTATTTTAAATGATACCGAACTGGAAAAAGAACTGATAGAAGCCTATCCCGTCAAACGTGCCGTGATCGTTCCTGATCTGGTAGGAAATGAACAGATTCTTCTCCAGGATGTCTGTGCCGCCTTAATAGAAGACCTTCCAAGATATGTGAAAAACGATAGCGTTATCGGCGTTTTTTATGGATATACTCTGACTGCTCTCACCCGTCAGCTTCCAAGAATCAAGCGAAAGGGAGTCTCGATCATTCAGCTTGCCGGAGGTTTTTCCAAGGCGGTTTATGAGTCAAACTCTCTCTCCATCCTTCAGAGTTTTGCAGATTGTTTTGGAGGAACAGCCTATCAGATTCCCGCTCCTGCCATGGTTGAAAAACCATTTATCGTAGATGCTTTAAAACATGACTCCCAGATTGCAAAGGTATGTGGCATGGCAAAAGTATGCGAAACTGCTATATTTTCTGTTGGCAACTTAGAGCGTCCATCCATTCTTTATGAAATGGGACTCATTACTGCTGAAGAATATCAGGACATGATTCGCCGCGGAGCAATCGGCGACTGCTGTTCCCACTTTTTAAATAAAGACGGGGGCGTATTTGATGAGGAAATGGATGCCCGCGTTGTCGGTCCCTCTTTAGAAACAATCAAAAAAATCCCAAACAAAATGCTTGTTGTTTCCGGCAAAAAAAAGGCAGCCGTTATCCATGCAGCTTTAAAAGGCGGACTCGCAGACAGCCTTTATATTGATGCTCCAACTGCGGAAGAACTGTTGAAAAATCATGTTTAACCTTTCAACCAGAATGGTAAATGAAGCATAGCTGTGATTTTAGTCGCAGCTATGCTTCATTTATCATTCTGGGTTTGTCTTTTTGTTCGCAGCAACGCAGCCTTTAAGAAAATCGCAATGCTTCTATCGGTTTCTTCTTCGCTGCCTTATTCGCCGGATAGATTCCAAACAGCACCCCAATTCCTGCTGAAAATGCGACTGCAAGCCAGACGACTCCCATCGAGAGGGAAAATGTCATTGTTGTTACTATTTTTCCGGCAATGAATATGATAAGCCAGGATAAAAAGATTCCAATGCCGCATCCAATCAGGCTGATCATCAATGCTTCAATTAAGAACTGTAACATTATACTTGCGTAGTCGGCTCCGATTGCCTTTCGTATTCCAATTTCTCTTGTACGTTCGGTGACGGACACAAGCATAATGTTCATGATACCGATTCCACCGACAATGAGGGAAATACCTGCAATTCCACCAAGCATAAGGGACATGGTATTTGTGACGCTCTGCATGGTTTCTAACATTTCCGAGCTATTTACAGTAGAAAAAGCATCTTCATCATTTTCAAATCTTTCGAGTAAAATACTGGTCAGTTTTTGATTGGCGGTATCCATTTCTTTTTCACTCGAAGCAGACAGAATGAAGCTGGTAACATCTTTTACGCTGTCAGAAAGGCGCATAAGGGAAGTATAGGGAATATAGGCTTCCATCTGTTCAGAGTTAAAGCCCAGAGAACTGCTCTCTTCTTCTTTTAATACACCGATAATCTCGTATTTTTTTCCATTTAAAGAAATGCTCTGTCCAAGTGCATTTCCATTTCCAAATAGTGTTTCTTCTGTATACGCATTTACGACTGCCACATTGACATGACTTTCATTATCTGCTTTTTTTAAGAAACGTCCTTTTCCAATTTCTAATCCTTTTATGGAGGCATAACCGGAAGTTGTTCCATAAACGGTCATGGAATCGCTTTCTGTTCCATTTTTTGCAGTTACACTTGTTTGTGCTAACGGGGCTGCCTCACTGAATTCTTTTTCGTCTGCAAGTTCTAGTACTTCTTTCCAGCTATACGGCTTTCCCTTATCATCTGATACCGTTACGCTCAACATGCTTGTTCCAAGGCTCGAAATGCTGTCTGTAACCGAACTGGTTGCTCCATTAACTAAAGAGACGAGAACAACAAGGGAAGTAACACCGATGATAATACCAAGCATCGTCAGAAAAGAACGCATTTTATTTCCTGTGATGGCACTCCACGCCATCTTTAAAGACTGCATTACCACTCCAGGTTCACCTCACTTACCTTTCCATCTTTGATTCGAATTTTCCGCTCTGCCTGGTCTGCCACATCCTCATCATGCGTAATGACAACGATTGTATTGCCTTTTGCATGAAGTTCATGAAATAATTCCATGATTTCGGCGCTGGTTCGGGAATCCAAAGCTCCAGTCGGCTCATCGGCAAGAAAAAGAGACGGATGAGTGGCAAGTGCCCTTGCGATCGCCACTCTCTGCTGCTGTCCACCGGAAAGTTCGGCAGGCTTATGATTCTTTCGTTCAAATAACTGCACCTGCTTTAACGCTTCTTCCACCCGTTCTTTTCGTTTTCCCGCCGGTACTCTCTGATAAATCAGTGGAAGCTCCACATTTTCTGCCGCTGTCATTTTCGAAAGAAGATTAAAGTTCTGAAACACAAATCCAATCTTTTTATTTCGGATACGGGCAAGTTCTTTTTCTGAATAATCTTTAATTGGCTGATTATCTAAAAGATACTCTCCTTCATCTGCCGTATCAAGACACCCAATAATATTCATCATTGTGGACTTTCCACTTCCAGACGGTCCGATAATACTGACAAATTCTCCTTTTTTCACATGAAGACTGGCATGGTCAAGCGCGTGGACTTTTTCATTTCCCATTAAATAAATTTTTGATACATTTTTTAACTTTATCATGAAATGTCCTCCTGCTTAATTACTTCCACCTGGACCACCACCGGAAGGAGGGGTTCCTCCACCATTGCCGCCACCCTGGCCACCGCCGAAGTTGCCGTCCATCTTCATGCCCTGTTTATCCTGCTCATTCTGGTTGTTCTGATCATCATTTGTGCTGTTTCCATCAGAAGAATCGCCTGCCATAGAATAATAAACTGTGTCGCCTTCCGATAATCCACTGGTAATCACAATATTCGTTCCATCCGTATCGCCCGTCTGTACTTCCGTTTTTCCAGATAATTCCCCTGTCTTACTGTCTTTTTCCGTATATACATAAGAAGCATTTCCTTCTTCTGTAACTGCCGCTGCCGGAACAAGAAGCGCATCATCTGCTTCACTTGTTGTAATTGTCACAGACGCATTCATTCCAGACATCATGGAATCTTCCTTTGTTACCGTTATTTCTACCGGATATTTCGTTGTTCCGTTACTTGTTGTTCCGTTTTTATCAATACTTGTGATCTCGCCCTCATACTCTTTATTTTCAATCGCATCAAATGTAATCGTTGCCTTTTGCCCTGTCTCAATGGATAAAATGTCCATCTCATCTACATTTACTGATATCGTCATTTCATCTCCTGATGCAATGCTAAATGCACTTGTAAGCTCTGTATTTACATCAGAACTTGTGCTTGAGGAAGACGAACTGTCTGAAGAAGTTCCTGTAGAAGCACTGCTTCCTGAACCACTGCCAGCCATCGTTCCTGCCGTGCCGCTTGCACCATTTCCACTTTTACCTGCACCATTCATTGCGCCTGATGCCCCGGAAGTATCCGAAGAATTCTGGTTGTTTGTTCCGTTGCCACTTCCTGTATTCTGATTCTTTTTTGAACCGTCCGTATCGCCGCTTCCTGAACCTGTTTTGTTCTTACTTTCTGAACTTGTTGTCGTGCTGCTTTTTGCGCTCGTTGTGGAAGAACTGCCGCTGTTACTCTCCGTTGTCTCACTCTTTGCTGTCGTTGTAGTTGTTTCGTTCTTTGTCTCTGTTGTAGTTTCTGAAGAATTTTCCGTTGTTGCATCTGCATTTTCTGTATCTGTTGCATTTACACTTACGGTATCTTCTGAGGTTGACTGTACATTTGTCTTAGATACCGACTGAAACGCAGTCTTCGTGACAGACTGATTTGTAGTACTTAAACTGGTCACTCTTATTGCGCCAGACACATTGGCATTGCTGACTACAGTATCTTTTACTGTTTTGGATGTTCCTGTTGAAATATTTGCTGATGTCCCTGTTGCTTTTGCTGAACTGTTCCCGGAACTACTGCTTCCTGTACCGCTGCCAGAACTGCTACCTGTATTGCCTGAATCACTTGTACTGTCACTGTCAGAAGAACTTCCACTGGATGTATCTTCTGATATATTGATTGCTGTAATAATTCCAGCCGAATCTGCTGTAATCGTATTATTCTTTGCAATTTTTAAAAGAGAAGCCAGCTTTTCCTCCAAATCCTCTTTTTCCGACTCTAAACTCAAATATTCTTCGGACTGGAAATCACCTTTTAACTTAAGGAGGTTATCTCCTTCAGATACGTATTCATTTTCGGATACTAAAATAGAACTTACTGTTCCTGATGTTGCTGTCACTTTTGCTTCTTTATTAATATATAATTTTCCCGTTCCGATCTTTGTGCCGGAAGATGTATACGCTGTCACAGAATCATCGTATTTTGTTCCTTTATCTGTCACCGTAATCGTGCAGGACTCATCATCTGACTTCGTAACCGTTCCTGTCACACTGCTGCCACTGCTTAAAGTAACCTTTACTTCCTGCCCAACTGTAAGACTTACAGAGGTATCCATCTTTACTGCCATCTTTCCATCAAGAGAAAGAAGCATCAATGCTCCCTTTTCCAAAACAGTATCCGCTGCTGCTGTGTTCTTGGAAGCATAAATCTTCTTGACTCTTCCTGATACAGACGCCTCTACATATTTCGATGTGTCGCTGTCTGCCTCATCTCCAAGCTGGCTGTTGATATCATCAAGCTCTGACTGCGTCTCGGCAAGTGTTGCCAAAAGAGAGGTTTGATCCACCGTTGCCAAAGTATCTCCTTTTTTTACCTCATCGCCCTCACTTACCTTTATTTTCTTAATCTTTAATCCTGTCGGAATCTTTAAATCAGTTGAGTCCGCATTAGACAATGTTCCAGTTCCTTCCACTGTCTGTGAAAGATTTCCCTTTTGTACTTTTGACTCCATCACACGGCTTCTACTTGCCTGCGCTTTTTTTCCTTTACTGCGAAATGCAAACACACCTCCAACAGCGATCACAACAACTAATCCTACCGCTACTGCTGCTTTTATCTTCCACTTTTTCTTCTTTGGTCCATTTACCTTAGCCTTTTCTGTTTTATCTGCCTTTATTTTCTTTTCTGACTGGTTCTTCTTTTTAAATTTAAACTTGGAAAATTGCTCCTTTTTATTGGATTCCTCTTCTAATATATTTCCAAAATTTTGATCAAACTGCCTGTTATCGTCCATGCATACGCCTCCTGCTATTGTTTTCTTATGGGAGTATTTTATGAAAAATGAATGAACAAGATTTGAAGAAAATACGAAAAAACTGTGTCTTGCATTCCGATTTACAAAGTAAGCGAGACGAAAATACATCCTATATTTGTGCCCTTAGAGCGTGTTTGAATGCGAGTGTTTCTGCAAGCATTCAACCCACAATGACAGAGTCACAAATATAGGATGTATTTTCTTTTAGGGAGCATCTACTTGCCTACAGCAATTCAGAATCTACTCAATTATCGTTCCTGTCTTCTCCAGATATCCCTCTAATGCCTTATCAATCGAAGTAATAATTACCTTTCTTCCATTTCCTTTTTCAAGGAAGGAAACACCCGCTTCAATCTTTGGAAGCATTGTGTTTGGCTCGAACTGGCCTTCAGCCATGTATTTCTCTACTTCCGCTACAGTGACATGTTCTAACGGAGATTCCTGATCAGTGTTATATCCAACGCAAACATTTTCCACACTTGTTAAAACCATGAATACATCGGCATTCAACAGTTCTGCCATTCTTCCGCTCGCATAATCCTTCTCGATAACAGCACTTGCGCCGTGAAGGGATACTCCCTGTGCTAATACTGGAATTCCGCCACCACCGCAGGCGATAACTACCTGTCCTAAATCAGAAAGTGCCTTGATAGAATCAATCTCAATAATCCCCTGTGGCTTTGGAGCTGCCACGATTCTACGGTAGCCGCCTTCTACTTCTGTAACATAGTTGCCATGCTTTTCTTCCTGTTCTGCCTCTTCTTTGGAAAGGAGTCTTCCGATAACCTTCACTGGTTCATTGAATGCATCATCGTAAGGATCTACCATTACCTGTGTGATAATTGTACATACCGGACGATATACTCCTCTTTTTAAAAGTTCTGCACGAATGGCATTCTGTAAATCATATCCTACATATCCCTGGCTCATAGCGGAACATACGGACATTGGAGCCTGTGTATAATCGTCCCTATCCTTACTAAATTCATTCATCGCTGTATGAATCATTCCTACCTGTGGTGCATTACTATGAGAAATAACAACATCTGCTCCTGCTTCTACTAAATCTGCGATTGCTTTAGCTGTCTGTCTTGTTGCCTTATACTGTTCTGGCATTGTCGTTCCTAATGCTCTGTGTCCGAGGGCTACTACTACTTTTTTCTTGCTCATATCTCCCAATCCTTTCTACAGTTGTACTTGTCTTCTAGTCTACCAGAAAATGAACGGAATTTCTACTATTTCTCAAGGTATTCCTTCATTGCTTTGATTGCTTTTTCTCCATCGTGAAGTCCCTGTTTGTAAAGGACGGTAAGTTTGGCTTTGTCCTTTTCGATTCGACCTACTTCCACCTCTGCTTCCGGACGAATGATAAAAGTCTTTCCTTCCTTTTCCTGTTCTTTTAAGAAATCCAGTGTCTCATTATAACGAATATGTCTTGTTTCCATCGCGTGAAGAAATGCTTTATATTTTGGATAACGAAGGCGCATCAGCGGCATAAGTTTATTTGGCGCTTTACGGTATTCCTGATCTCTTGTAAGAATAACCACGTTCTTCTCATTTCCGTCTTCAATAGATTTGCGAATCGGAATACTGTCTGCGATCCCTCCGTCAAGAAGTTTATGTCCTTTTACAACAATCGTCTTAGATACTAACGGCATAGAGCTTGAAGAGCGAATCATCCACATCTGCTTTCTTAAATCTCTTACCCTTAAGTATCTTGCTGCTCCGGTATCCACATCAGTAACTACTGCATAAAACTTTCCTGGATAATTCATAAATGCCTGATGATCAAATGGATCCAGCACATCCGGAATCTGTTCATACAACATTTCCGGTCCAAATACATTTCCCGTCTTTAAAAAAGTTTTTGCTCCACAATAATTCGGGTCATCTAAATAATCTACATTTACTCGAAATGCCCGTCCTCTCTGCCTGGAAAGATAGCTGCATGCATGACAGCTCCCCGCTGACACACCATATACACTGGAAAATTCAATTCCTGCATCTAAAAAGGCATCAAGAACACCGGCTGTATATACACCGCGCATTCCGCCTCCTTCTAAAATCAATCCTGCATTATACATAATCGACCTCTCTTTCTATTTTGCATTTTCTTTGCTGTCTGTCTGATATAGAAGATAGTATAACTCGATTCTCGAAAATTCTCTATACCTATTTTTAATCTGTTAAATTTTAGGTTGCCGCAGGCAAGGGAAACGCTCTCAAAGAG
>CAVCBH010000255.1:0-6370 GCA_963600375.1 bacterium
CATCTTGCAGAAAGCATTTTTCAGACACGCTCTAGAGCGAGGATTGAATGCGAGCCGTTACGCGAACATTCAACCCACAGTGATAGAGTCACAAATATAGGTTTGCTGCTCTCTTTGGGAGCGTCTTATTTGCTGCACAAATTCAGAATTTTTAAATTATTTTTCTTTGCCAGGCGAATGGAGGCAATATTATTTTTTTCTATTCTGGTAACAATTTCTGTGAAGCCTAAATATTCTTTTCCAAAGTTAATTAAGGCAGGAAGAACTTCTGAGGCAATTCCTTGTTGTTGCCATTTTTTTAGGATAGAGTAACCAATTTCGATAGAATATTCATTAGAGTTTTTTTCAGGATGCTTCTCAAAAATGTTGTCACTTTTTTCCTCAAAATGTGTTTCTGAAATTTTCTCAAAGTTGTTTGTGAAGAGATTCTCGGAAATTTTAAAATTTTTTTCTTTTGAGTTTGGATTCTCTGGAATTATTACATTTTCAAATGGTGAAAAACCAGCAATTCCTAAAAAGTTTTCAGTTTGTTTCTTAAAGATTCCATAAATCCCATACCCATAAAATGAATATTGATTTTCTATATAGTTTCGAAGAAATTCTTCGCCTTCTTCGTGTGTGGTACAAGTTTGTGGGAAGAAGCAGCCGGACAGATTATTTTTATTTTCTTCCTGTAGTTGTAAGAGTTCGGGAAGCTGTTCGGTAGTGAGTTCTTGGATAATGCAGCGGTTAGTAGTGACTATGGTTAGCGGTTGTTTATAATGTCTGCAATATACTTCGCTTAAGAAAAATGGACTGAGTGCATCTGTGTCTAAAATCAGACATGGAGTTCCCATAAGTGATTCCTGGGGATTGTTTTTGTGGGAGAGTGCGATAACGGGTAAGTTATATTTTTTTGCAAGTTCTATATTTTTATCGAGGTCGCACAGAATCAGGGAAAAATCCGGGAAAGCAGAGAGGGAAGGAAACTCTTTTGAAATTATGAAATTTATGGTATAGTTAAAATATTCTGAGGAAAAATTCCGGGCAATATTATTTCCCCGAATTTCGTCCATAATAATAAAAAAATTAAACATAACAGAAGCCCTTTCTTTTTATTTGTATTTATCATACGAAGGAAAGAGATATTTGTAAAGGAATTCTGTTTTGGAGGAGCAAATCATGCGAAAGGAAGAGAATACAGAGAAGGATGATCTGTGTAGTAAGCTGCAGGTTCATTTTATAGAGAATGTAGAAGAATCAGAAACAATTTCTGAGTCGGCAGATACATCTAATATGTCTTCTGCTAAGGATAAGACAAGCTCTGAAGTGGCAGATAAGTCAACAGAGATGAATAAGAGACAGATGACTGACAAAGTTACAGCATCAGAAGCAGACAGTCAAAAAGTAGATAAAGAAAAAGTTGAGTCTGAGGATAACAGAGAATCCGATGAGGCGAAGAAAAAAGAACAAAGATCGAAGCGAAAGCGCAGACATGCAGAAGTCGAAAAGCAGGAAGCGGAAGTTGTGGAAGAATCCGTTTATAAGGTGACTGGCGAGGCAGAGCCTGAACGTAAATCACATCCGGTTCGTAACGTGATACTGGGACTTCTGATCTTGATTCTTGTAGCTGGAGCAGTTATTTCCTATCCGATAGGAAAGGAATATTTTAAGGAGAAATCTGTAGCTGGTAAGGATATTAAGGTAACGATCGAAAAAGGAAGTACTTCAAGAGATGTGGGAGCAATCCTTAAAAAGAAGGGCGTTATCCGTTATGAGACAGCATTTTTGCTGAAGTTATATTTCTCTGATTATAAAGGAAAGCTTCGCTATGGAACATTTGATCTGAATGACGGAATGAGTGTAGGCAGAGTAATTAAAGAACTGGCGACACAGGACGGACAAAAAGAGAATACATTTACTATTCCGGAAGGCTACACGATTGAGATGACAGCAAATAAGCTTGAAAAAGAAGGAATTATGACAGCACAGGAATTCCTTACGGCCGTAACAAAGGCTGCTGATACCTCTAAGTATAAAGATATTCTTCCAGATAAAACAAAGGTATTTTATCAATTACAGGGATATATTTATCCAGACACATATTATCTGACAAAAGATATTACAGGAGATCAGCTAGTAGCGAAGATTCTTGATGAGTTCGATAAAAAGTTTGATGCAACAAGACAGGAAAAGGCGAAACAGCTTGGTATGTCTGTAGAAGAAGTATTGATTCGTGCATCTCTTTTACAAAAAGAAACAGAACTTCCACAGGAATATCCGATTATCGCAGGTGTAATCCAGAACCGTCTTGACAAAAAGATGAAGCTTCAGTTCGATTCTACTGCTGTGTATGCAATCACAAAAGGACAGTATGGAATCGCAAGAGTAATGTATAAGGATTTAAAAGTAGACTCTCCGTATAACACTTATAAATACAAGGGACTGCCAGTTGGACCAATCTGTAGTCCAAGTTTAGAGGCAATCGATGGAGTATTGAATCCACAGAAGAATGATTATCTGTATTTCCAGATGGATACAGTGAAGAATGATGGCTCTAATATTTTCAGCAAAACTTATGAGGAGCATAAGGCGGCTTCGGCAACTACAGAAGCGGCCAAGGCCACCACAACAGAGAAGAAGTAAATTCTGAGTATAAATATGTAGAAGATATGGAGAGTATTATGATAAAATTAGGATGCCATGTAGGCATGAGTGGCAGGGAGATGTTCCTTGGTTCGGTAAAGGAAGCACTTTCCTGCAATGCCAACACATTTATGATTTATACCGGTGCACCACAAAATACACGCAGAAAGCCAATAGAAGAGCTGCGAATCGAAGAAGGATGGGCATTGATGAAGGAGAATGGAATCGATGAGTTTATCGTTCATGCGCCATATATTATTAACCTTGGCAATACAGTAAAGCCGGAAACCTTTGAATTAGCAGTGGAGTTTTTGCAGTTAGAGCTTGAAAGAACGCAGGCACTTAGATGTAAGACTCTTGTTTTGCATCCAGGAGCACATGTTGGTGCCGGTGTTGATGCAGGAATTAAACAGATTATCAAGGGGTTAAATGAAGTTTTGGCTCAGGATAAAGATGGAACTGTAAATGTTGCTCTTGAGACAATGGCTGGCAAAGGTACGGAGCTTGGAAGAAGTTTTGAGGAGATTGCTGCTATTTATGATGGAGTAGCACATAATGAGAGACTGAGGGTCTGTTTTGATACCTGCCACACAAGCGATGCGGGATATGATGTAAGAGAAGATTTTGAAAGTGTTATCGAGAAGTTTGACCAGATTATAGGTAAAGATCAGATTGCTGTTTTTCATATTAATGATAGCAAGAATCCACAAGGAGCGCATAAGGACCGACATGAAAATATTGGATTTGGAGAGATTGGATATGATTGCCTGAGGAATATTGTATACAATAAAGAATTTGAAAAGATTCCCAAAATATTAGAGACTCCGTATATATCGAATCCAGAAACGAAAAAGCGGGCATATGCACCTTATAAGCATGAGATTGCCATGTTAAAAGCAGGCATATTTGATGAGCATTTGAAGGAAAGAATTTTGGAGGAAAAGTAAATGGGAGAGTTGGCAGTAACGTATATTAAGCACAGTGGATTTCTCATAGAAACAGAAAAAAGTTATTTGTTATTTGATTATTGGCAGGGAAAACTTCCAGAACTTCAATATGATAAAGCGCTTTATATTTTTTCCAGTCATGCACATCATGATCACTATACAAAAGATATTTTTAAAATGGAAAATAAATGTCACAAAGTATTTTATATTCTGTCTTCAGATATTAAGAGGGCGAGCAGTTTTTGGAAGAAGGCAGAAAATGTTATCTTTATGAAACCACATGAGGAGCAGGTAATTGATGACTGCGCAGTGTCCACTCTGAAATCTACAGATGAGGGTGTGGCATTTCTTGTAAAAACAGAAGGAAAAACGATTTATCATGCAGGAGATCTTCACTGGTGGGACTGGCCGGGAGAGCCGGATGAGGATAATAAGAGAATGGAGGAGCAGTATAAGGCAGAGATAGAACATTTAAAGAAAGAAAAAATAGACTGTGCTTTTGTTGTTCTTGATCCAAGACAGGAAGAATCGGAAAGTCTTGGTATGAATTATTTTATAAAAAATGTTGGAGCGCATTTCATTTTTCCGATGCATTGTTGGGAACAGTATGATATTATTGAAAGGTATAAGCAAAATACAGATAGAAAGTTCCTTACAGGGCAGATCATGAATATTACAGCACCAGGGCAGCAATTTGTGTTGCGATAAGCGTTTGACAGTCTTGTGAACACAAAGCAGTTAAGTGTGTGTTGCAAATCTGGTAAGTTTATATGGGAGCGGATATAATCTGGAAGGTAATACAGTGATATGGTATAATTATGAATTACTATATCAGATAAAACAGAAAGGAAGAATAACATCATGGAAAAGAAAGTTATCGTATCAGAGAAATCACCAGCAGCAATTGGACCATATTCACAGGCAATCGAATATAATGGTATCGTATATACATCGGGAGTTATCGGTGTGAATCCGGCAACAGGTGAAGTTGGATCTACAATCGAAGAACAGACAACACAGGTATTTGAGAATCTGAAAGGTCTTCTCGCAGATGCAGGCAGCAGCTTAGACCAGGCAATCAAGACGACAGTATTTATTAAAAACATGGATGATTTCGGAAAAGTAAATGAAATCTATGCTACTTATTTTACAGGTGCATTTCCAGCACGTTCCTGCGTGGAAGTAGCAAGACTCCCAAAAGATCTTTTGATTGAAGTAGAAGTAACTGCAATTAAAGGCTGATTGATTTTATGATGCATGCAGGAGTAATTGAACTTGATGTTCATGAAATGAACCGAGCACAGGCGAAAACTTATATTGACAGTCAGTTAAAAAGAGCCAAAAAAGATGTTTATCAGATAAAGGTGATCCATGGATATCGGGGTGGAACTGCAATCAGGGATATGGTTCGCAAAACTTACAGGAATCATCCCAGGGTTGTGCGGGTAGAACTTCCACTGAATCCAGGAGAAACTGTACTTGTTTTAAAGGAATATTTTTAAAAATTAATCAGAATTTCCGGAGTATTTTCCAAATATGTTCCGGGGATTTGATTAGCAAATGTTTTACAGAGAAGCTGTCGTATGGCGGCTTCTTTTTGTCTTATTTACAGCAGAAATGCAGGTCGTTTGATAATTGAATCCTACTTGCAAATGTGGTAAGATAAGACTAATAAGAATGACTTTTTTCTTTGTTGAGAAGGGGAGAAAGGTTAAATATATGTATAAGTATAGAGGAGGAATTAGAACATATGGTACATGCGGAACTGACTATTACAAATGAGCAGGGAATCCATCTTGGCCCGGCGAATAAGATTGCCAATTTGGCAGATCGTTATGATTGTCAGATTCATTTTAAGACGGACTATATGGATGTAAATGCAAAGAGCATTATTAATCTGATAAGTGGAACTTTCCGACATGGAGATATTGTGCAGTGTGTCTGCAATGGTCCGGATGAGGAAGAGGCACTGGCAGCGATGAAGGAGATACTATCAGGGAATTTGGAAGAATAAATTCTGGGTTGCCTGGCTAAACAGACGCACCCAAAGAGAGCAGATGACCTATATTTGTGACTCTATCACTGTGGGTTGAATGTTCGCTTACAGGCTCACATTCAATCCTCGCTCTAAGGCCACAAATATAGGTTATCTGCTCTCTTTGGGTGCTGTTCATTGGCCGCTCACGCAAATTCAGAATTTATGTTTGAAAAGATTTGGGGAAGAAGACAGAGAATACAAGAATACCAGGCAATTAAATTTTGGTGGATTGACACTGAAATATGTGTGAAAAGCACTGGATTTTAACCAGATTATATCAAGATTAATATTAAAAATTCTGCCCGGAGTGAGACTGATTTGTTCATGTATTAGATATTTGAAACTTAGTTTGTTGTAATGTGTGATAATAATTTGAATGTCAGTCCTCCTCAATTTAGTTTCCTGACAAGCATTTCTGGAAAATTCCTAAATTCTCCAATAAAAAACTCTGATTTTGCTTCTGGAGCCCCAAATAGCTTTCCAAGAGAGTAAATAGCCACTGTAAAGATTTTCGTGCCGGATTTCTCAGAAAAGATTGAAAAAGAAGGGGTTATTCTAAACTTGAATTTTGTGACTTTGCACTGTGGAATTCTGACTGTAACCTTGCGAGCTCGTTTTCGAGCAAGGTTGTCCTATCAGGCAGAATGGAACGTTTAGCGCAACGGAACAAAATCAAGTTTAGAATAACCCCTTCTTTTTGAAGTTGTCTAGAGCGTGTCTGAAAAATCATTCCTGCAATCTGCACACCTCAATTTACGGT
>CAVCBH010000256.1:0-2033 GCA_963600375.1 bacterium
ATTTTTTTGTATACTAACTTAAGGATGTGCACAGGAAATCAGCCAATGGCAAAACGAAAAAAGGAAAAGGAGACATACGATCATGAAAACATATCAGACGGATGTGGTGGTCATCGGAGCAGGAGCAATCGGAAGTGCCATCGCAAGAGAATTATCAAAATATGATGTTGATGTAATGTTAATCCCGCTTACAGCCAAACCATCCTTACGATGATGTAGAAGGGGTGGCAGCGAGTACATTTGAAGGATTAAGTTATGGCTGTGGTGATGCGGTTATCGGATTAAATCCGGCGATTGATACAGTAGACAGCACACTGGCGATATGGAAAACGCTTGGAGATATTCGGGATAAATACGAGATCCCTACACAGATCTGCGTATTATCTCACGTTACGACGCAGATGGAAGCTTTAAAAACAGGAAAAGGTAATGCCGATTTATGTTTTCAGTCTATTGCCGGTTCGCAGGCAGCGTTATCTGCTTTTGGCATTCACACAAAGATGTTAGAGGAAGCCAATGCTTTATTCCGGGAAAAAGGAAGCGCAAAAGGGAAAAATGTCATGTATTTTGAGACAGGACAAGGCTCTGAATTATCTTCGGCAGCGGCATATCAGACAGATCAGCAGACGATGGAATGTCGGTGTTATGGACTGGCCAGACATTACCATCCTTTTCTTGTAAATACCGTTGTCGGATTTATGGGGCCGGAATACATTTATGATACAAAGCAGCTAACCAGGGCAGCATTAAAAGATGTTTTTTGTGGACATCTTCACGGTCTGCCGATGGGCTGTGACGTCTGCTATACGAATCATATGCCAACAGATCAGAACGATTCGGAGACAATTCTTACCTTACTTGGGGCAGCCGGCGTGCATTATGTGATGGGACTTCCACAGGCAGATGACATTATGCTTATGTATCAGTCAACTGGTTTCCATGATATTGCAAGTGTACGGCAGCTTCTTCATAAAGAGCCAATCTCTGAATTTAAACAATGGCTTGAACAGCGGGGAATATGGGAAAACGGAAAACTTGGAAAAAATGCAGGGGACCCATCGGTTTTCTTTTAAAAAGTCTGAAAGGAGAATAAAATGCAGACAATACACTCTGAGAAAACAAGAAAAAAATATCAGGAATATATAGAAGATATCACAAGACAAGATGTGTCGGAATTTACGCAGATAGAGCATCCGCATAATGAAAAAGAGTTCTGGAAAATGAAAAAAAGTACTCCGGCTCGAATTGGAATTGGACACTGTGGCGAACGATACAAGACTCTGTCACAACTTCGTTTTTTAGCAGCACATGCTGCGGCGAATGATGCGGTATTTAGCGAGGTAAGCGAGCAGGATATAAAAGACCTGGGAGTATTTGAAGTTCATACAAAATGCTCCAATAAAACAGAAATGCTGTTACGTCCAGATTGGGGAAGAATATTTCCAGAGGACCAGAAAAAAATCATTCAGGAAAAATGTATTCATCAGCCACAAGTACAGATATACTATGGTGACGGCTTGTGTTCCCCTTCTATTCATGCCAATATCCCAGATTTATTTCCAACAATAAAAATGGGACTTAACGATAGAGGAATTACCGTCGGAACGCCCTTCTTTGTAAGATATTGCCGGGTAAATACTGCCCGTACAATCGGCCCACTGCTTGGAGCGAAAGTTACCTGTGTACTTATCGGAGAACGGCCAGGGCTTCTTACCTCGGAAAGTATGTCCGCTTACATTGCCTATAATGCAAGACCAGATATGTTAGAATCGGAATATACAGTAGTCTCTAATATCAGCCGACATGGTATTGCTCCGGTAGAGGCAGCGGCACATATTGTTGACCTTATCGAACGGATATTAAAAACAGGAAAAAGCGGAGTAGAATCTTAATTTTGCGTAGCAAAACGGACGCTCCCAAAGAAAGACGATAGCCTATATTTGTGACTCTATCACTGTGGGTTGAATGTTCGCTGAACGGCTCACATTCAATCCTCGCTCTGTTATGAAGTGACTTTTGTCAAGAGGTAAAAG
>CAVCBH010000257.1:0-5641 GCA_963600375.1 bacterium
TTTTTTATCCGCATTTCTCGTCATCATAAAAAACACCGCCTTTCTGATATTTATTATAGCAAAAAAACGGTTTTAGTAATAGCAAAAACCCCGCTTTTGCGGGGCTTTGTCTACAGTCTGAGAGCGATGACACAATATATCATCGCTCTATCTTCTAATCAATGGCTTTCAATTCTGTAATATTATCGAGGTCGGATAAATCCATTCCTTCATATTTCGAAATAAAACTTTCTAAAGAAGCCCTGCGCACCTTTAAACTCCCAAGTTTTAATGCCGGCAATAATCCCTTACGGATTAGGGCATATACTAGATGGACATTCACACCTAGACATTTAGAAACTTCTTTCACATTATATAATAATTTTTCTTCCATAATGACTCCTTCTTTCTTTATTTTTCTTCTCTTATATAATATGTAAAAATGAATATAATAAAGATTTTGTAATCATTAGCATGGGAGAACTACGGAATTCGATTCTTTTTTATATACATATATGTTTGATATTCAATTTTTAATGCTTTGTCTAGTAGTTACGCCATGTTCCGATTACCCATGGATTATATTCATTACCAAAACTATCTTCTGTATATAATGGTGTATAATATTCCGAAGCAGAACTCGTTGCAAATTCTCCTGGGTTATCTTTCTTTGCCTTATTCAGAATCATGTCAAGAAAATCAAATCTTGTACTATTAGCTACAGGATTATCTTTTTCAAGTCTTTTACTTGGCTTGCTATAATACTGAGAATGGTATTTATAGGCTTCATTATCAGAAAATAAGAAGAACGGCATTGTATAACTCCATGCACCATGACCAGAAGAATCTTCTCCTGACGGATCCATACGGTAAGGATCTAAATTATACCATCTTCCATCAATGGATACTTTTAAGCGCAAACCACTAGAAACATCTGAGATATATTTTACTTTAAGTCCTGCCCGTTCAAGCAAATCTTCAAGAAACATATTGTAGCCTTCTTGTGTAGCTTTTCCTTTTAAAATACAATCTATACTTTGTTCAGAACGATCTGGCCAGTAATATCCGTTTCCTGTAAAAGCTCTTTTTAGATGGTCGCATGTCCAAATTGTTAATTTCAAAGTCTTTTCCTGTTCAGACATGCCATTCTGTATTAAATTTAATGCCTCATTTTCCTTTCTTATAGTTGCAGTACTTGCTTGATCTACTTTTACGATGCATTTAAAAACTTTTCCATCTACTTTTGCGGTCACAGTAGCGATTCCTTTGGCATTGGCATAAATAGACGCTTTATTCGTGGAAGTTTTACTATACTTACCTACTTCAACAATATTTTTATCAGAGCTAGACCACTTAACTTTTTTTGTTGTATTATGCAAGATTAATTGTTCTACAGCCCCACTATCCATGTTTAAGATTGTTTTGTTTAATCTCATAATCTTAGAAGAAGAATTCGATTCCTTTTTCTTCGTAGATTTCTTGCTCTTCTTCTTAACCGTAACCTTGCATTTCAGCTTTTTCTTGCCTGCTTTTGCGGTGATTGTAGCCTTACCTACTTTGCGAGCTTTAAGCTTGCCAGTCTTTGTGACAGTAACAACCTTTTTAGAGGAAGATTTCCACTTGATACGCTTCGCCTGTTTCTTACTGACACCTTTTACGGTAAGCTTCTTGCTCTGCCCGACTGTCATTGTAATCTTTGTCTTACTCAGTTTAGGCTTTGTCGCTGCATTTACCTGGGTTACTGGAAGAATAGATAACATCATTACAAATGCCAATACCCAAGCTAGAGTTTTGTTGAAAATCTTACGTGTTGCTTTTGTTTTTTCTGTCATGATAAAAACTCCCTTCGTTATTTAATTTTTCTCGATCATATATTTCTTTGACCGCTCTTATCATACCACGTTCCATATAAAAAAGAATTTTTGTAAGAAGTTATCCACTGATACGATAAGCACTTTCCCCTTGATTTGGAGTTAATGCTATTATACCATA
Organism: bacterium; assembly: GCA_963600375.1. GTDB lineage: Bacteria > Bacillota > Clostridia > Lachnospirales > Lachnospiraceae > Anaerobutyricum. The sequence continues at coordinate 1,972 of CAVCBH010000257.1, forward strand.
GACATACACAAAATAAAGTAACGGCTACTACTGCTAGCATAAATATCACTATAAGTTCTTCTAAAAAAGAATCGAATTCCTTTTTTGACTGTTTCTGCAAGCAACGACAGCAGACAAGAATACTAAAGAAATAAAATATATAAATCTCATGCTCCTACCATCCGTATATATGCTTGCAAAAGGTATGCTACAAACTAAGGGGTATCCCTGCCCGCTCTGTATAACAAATATATTAGCCGGAATGAATCAATCCCCTATAGAAAATAGAGGGTGCTGTTTCTGCCCTCTCATCACATCTCTTTTAATATGTATGTTTTTTTAATAAACAGCTTTTTTAGAGCAAATCTTTTTACCAATAAAAAGGGCTATTATCCGCCAGCATCTTGTTCATCTATAACAGAGCAAGCCGTGGATTTCCTCTCATTTATCATTGGCGAATTCTCATAACTATTTGTATTGTCGTTTTCCACCTGTTTCTTACATGAAGGATTTTTCTGACTGACTGTATTCTCTTTTTCACCATTTACTTTCTCTACTAATTTTTCAGATTCATCTCTTTTGTTTTGTTCGGAATCGGATTCTTTTTTATCTGTTTGATTCTCTTCTGTTTTATTGGCTGTTGTTTTCCGCAAAGCAAGCGCTTTATCCGGGTCTCTTAAGATGCGGCATACCGTAGACTGAGAAGTTCCGGCCATCTTTGCTATCTGACGCTGGCTGTGCCCTTCTTTTGCAAGTTCTATGACCAGCTGTACACGTTCTCTTTTTATCTGTCTCTTCTTTTCTCAATCTCCTTCTCTCTTGGAAGATGGATGGAAATGGAGCATATCTTGTTCCTCCTTTGTGATACATAAGTAATTGATAATGGTCTGATTGGAAAATTTGTATCCTTTCTTCCGGCTTGTAGAAAGATAGGACTTTAGAGACTTTTCACTTAATGGATGAGAAAAAGAACGATTCATTTTCCTTACTGCCTCATCTGCTTTTTCCTCTCCATACTCTTCCAATATCGTATTAAAAAGGATAAAGCAAAACGTATCCCTGTACCCATCTTCTATCCATCCTTCTTTTCTGCGGTAATCTAAAAGTGTATACAAGATATGTTCACGGTAGTCAGCTAAAGCATATTTTTTTGAGCTAGTAAACGGAATCGGATTCTTTTTGACGGAGGCAATCTTATCAAAATAAAAGGTTACAACATCAAGGCGTTCTTCATGTAAAAAGGCAAAGTCTCCCCATTTTTTTGCTTTGGAATTATAAGTTCCAGGCAGACGGAAATAACCGGTCATCTTTAAGGAGGCTGCCCGGTCTACACGCAAGAAATTAAGGTAATACGGTTTACTTATCTTTTCATCTAACTGGTCGCAGAGATATGCCGCTGTCTCTTTATAAATATTTTTTAACTTTGCCGCAGATAATGGTTTGATTGCCCACCATAACTGCAAACCACGCCCTGTTTTAACGATAGTGTTTGGGGATGGCAGATCCAATGAGTTATCAAAAAGTTCCCGCAGATAGATTTCACATTTTTCAATCTCATTGTCACGATCTTTATCTGAGATACCATATTTATGGCAGTCGATATCAATGACAATGTTATGTAATGTAAACAGATTTTTCTCGTTTCTCTTTCCACGTTTTTTCAGGCCATTGGCTGTGACATAATAATTTTTCGCATTGTTCGCTGTAAAGAAATCCACAGGTAATGCATCCATGCTTTCTTCTATCCCCGTCTGGTAATGATGAAAAGTATAAATCTTTCCCTTCTTAGCAGGAATGTTGCATCCGATATAAATTTTGGATGTATAATCTCCCTCCGGCGCATAGTGAAGTTCGAAAAAAGAATATAAATCTTCCTTTTTTCTACGTCTTGCTTGCTCACACTGCTTTTCTTGTTCAAGCATCGCGTTAAAATTATTCATATAATGCTGGTCGTATTCTGCGGAAATACTCATATTAAGACTCCTTTCAACTTTTCTTTAATATGTAAAAAAAGAAAAGTTGAAAAGGCTCCAGAAACAATAGCTTTAATATCTATTATTTCCAGAGCCTTTTCTCCAAAGAATCCGATCCCGAAAGGACTATAACTGTTCGATGTTTTTATAAATTATCTCTTCTATCGCATTTGTAATTTCCCTACTGCAATCACTTATTCTTTCTAATTCTTCTATTTTTTTGATGTATTTTTTTTGAACTGACAACGAAGGAATTTCCAATTTTATCTTTTCAATATCTACTCGACGCAGAGACGGTAAGCCCGCCGCAACATTATACTTTTTAAAATCAATTTTGCATAATAAATAATATAGGTATTTGGGATTTACAATATCTGTATTAATAATTAAATAAAATGTAGTTCCAGATGCCCAAAAAGGTCCTTTAGCATATTGGACGGACAATGTTCCTTTACAACCGATTATAACACTTTCTTTATCATACATAATAGAATCTGTAAATTCCTGTTTAAAACGCAATTTTCCTGATTTATATACAGGTATCTTTCCGTTGATAGCTACTGGAGCTGTCCTTCCATATTTAATTTTAGCTACCTCCTTTAATAAATAGGTTGATTTTTTGTTTTTGTCCAACTTCTGTATGATTTTTAACTTATCTTGTGATTTATATAATTTTGCAATCAAATTATAAATTTCTTCTTCGTATTTATACTTTTTTACAGCAGTTTCTGAGTTGGCATTAAGATATAAATCTGGTTGCAGATTGTAACCATTTTTCCTTGCATCATCAATAGATATTATTTTGTAATCTGCTTGATTTTTTTCTAATCCCAACCTGCTTAAAATATTTTCATCTATATTTTCTCTATAACTTACACTGTAATCTTCAGCCAAATTATAAATATCTACTATGTAAAAAGAATCTTTTTGTTTTTTAGAAATTATCCATATGCATGGTTTAATCCTTGTTGATGGAAAAACATCACGAGGCAAGCAAATAATTCCTTTTATATATTTATTTTCTATAAGCATTTGTCTAGCAGCTACATCTTCTTTTCGCCGCATTGACAGAGAGGTTTGAGGTAAAATCACAGCTGCATCTCCATTCTGCTTGATATAATGCACAGCTAATTGTATCCATGTGAAGTTCAGATTAGATTTTCTACAGGTGGTTTCATCCCAAATTTGAGAATTAATCTCTAAATCCTGACCACACGATTGATTAAATGGTGGATTCATAATCACATGATTCACAGAAATATCTAATATTTCTCGTAAGGCATCTTGTGGACTGGTGCCGATTTTTAAATCCATATTATATAGCTGTGAACTCATTTGCGCCAATGTCCACGCAATAGGATTTTTTTCTTGACCGATGAAAGTAATATTTTTTGATGGAAATACTTCCTTAGCAATTGTTAGCATGCGTCCTGTTCCTGTACATGGATCCAGAATCATATCATTTTCATTAATATCCAACGCATTAATCAACAATTTTATTACATTATACGGCGTATAATGCTCTCCGTATATTTTTCTATTACTATCAGATTTACAAAAATTATAAATTTCTCCTAAAATATCTCCCTGAACCGAAATATCTGCTTCATCCAATATCATGATTAGTGACTTTAATAACTCCGAATTTAATCCTTCGAAATCATAAATTCTAAGTCAGCAACCACCACTTCAAGTGGTGGTTTGCTATTAGCCCTAAT
>CAVCBH010000258.1:0-28475 GCA_963600375.1 bacterium
TTATTTTCCTCTCTAACTTCTATAATCTTTTTAATATAAATATCAGCTTCAACGCTTTCTTTATAAAAATGTCATTCTTAAAATTTCGTAATGATTCAAAATTCATTCGCAAAATGTATCTGCGAGTTTTCTGTTGTTCACTTTTTCTATTTTTCAATCAGAAAAAGAAAAGGGCATCACAAACTTACCTGTGACACCCTTGCCATTTTATTTTTATAATTTTCTTTTATACTTTATGTAACTTTCCCTTTGTATTCCGTATAATTCTTTACAAATTTTATTACAAAATACTATAACCGATAATTTCTATTTGCTGCAAGTCTTTTTCCTATACAAATTTTATCTTAGCATAATGCCTTTACAGCTTCTTCAATAATCGCACAAGCCTCATCACACTGTTCCTCTGTAACAATCAGTGGTGGAATCATACGAATAACATGTGCACCGATTGCTGTGATAAGAAGCTTTCTGTCAAGGCAGCCATGTTTTACTTCCACACCGGAAATCTCATCGTCAAATTCTACACCAACGAGGAGTCCCTGATGTCTTACTTCTTTTACATGTGGGAGTTTCTCTAATTTTGCTGCAAAATAATCTCCGACTTTCTTTGCATTTCCTGCTAAGTCTTTGTCAAGAAGCTCTTCTACTTCCGCTAAAGCTGCTGCACAACTGATTGGATGACCACCAAAAGTTGTTCCGTGAGAACCAGCTGTAAATGCTTTGGATACTTCTTCTGTTGCACAGATAGCACCGATTGGCATTCCACCACCAAGTCCTTTTGCCATAGAAACGATATCTGGTTTTACTCCGTAATTCATATAAGACATTACCGCTCCGGTTCTGCACCATCCTGTCTGTACTTCATCTAATAATAAAAGCATTCCCTTTTCATCACAGAATTCTCTAAGTCCTTTTAAGAACTCTGGTGTTGCAGGATGAACACCACCTTCGCCCTGTACCGGCTCAACCATGATAGCGATTGTATTTTCAGTACATGCATTCTTGAATGCTTCTAAATCATTGTATGGCGCATAAGAGAAACCATAAGTCATTGGACCAAAACCAACCTGACATCCATTACCTGGCTGACCTGTTGCAGACATCGCACCGAATGTTCTTCCGTGGAATCCCATCTTTGCAGTTACGATATGATATTTATTAGGACCATACTTTTCAATACCATATTTACGAGCCATCTTAATCATCGCTTCATTGGCTTCTGTACCGGAGTTCTGATAAAAGATCTTATCCATTCCCAGAGTCTTACAAACCTTTTCAGCAAGTAATGCCTGTGGAATTGTGTAAGGATAGTTAAATGTATGCATGATGTCATCTACCTGGTCTTTAACTGCTGCAACGACTTTTGGATTTCTGTTACCCGCATTATTTACAGCAATACCTGCATAAAAATCAAGATATGGAGTTCCATTCTCATCGTAAATGTACATTCCCTCTGCTGTCTCAGCTAAGAAATCAAAACGCTCATAAGTCTCGATCATATATTTGTTTACTTTGTCCTTAATATCCTGTACTGTAAGTCCTGTATCTTTTAATTTCATGATAAAATCCTCCTTATTATCTAAAACTCTCATTTTCTTTTTACAAACCGGTTTTTATCATATGGGAAATAACATCTTTCCCACGAAACAAAAAAAGCAAAGACACTTACAAATTCTTGTAAGCACCCTTGCTTTAACTGTCTATTATTTTGTACGTTTATACAATATCATGTCTTTATTAATCTGTCAATAGGTAAATTTTAAAAGATTTCTTGTAGATTTCAGCCCTGAAATCGAATGTTTTTAATTCATTCATTGCATTTTGTCTATTATATTGTTCATCCGTTTATCAGGCGACCTCAGGCAGTGGAATACTCCTCAGATGCGTCTTCCATCTTTTTCCCTAAACCTGACCTCAGAGCAGGAAGAAATCCTCTCAAATTACTACAATGCCTTTCTATAAATCTCTGCGATTTCTTCCTGTGTAAATACGACTGGATTGTTTGCTACGCCTGCGGCAGAGACTTTCATGCAGTTTTCTGCCATCCACGAAATATCTTCTTCTGCAATACCAAGATCAGACAGTTTACATTCTAAATCAATGGCTTTTAAAAGGTCGCGTATTTTATCTGCGCAGTCAGCAGCTGTTTCTCCGCCAAAGATTTTTGCGATATTTCCGAATTTTTCTTCGTTTCCTTTATAGGATGCATCAATGATTACCGGAGTTAAGGCTGCAAGTCCCTGACCGTGTACGATGTTTTTCAGTCCACTTGCCGGATGCTCCATTCCATGTGCAAGAGTTACACCGGCTGTATTGATCACCATACCGCCAATCGTACTTGCCATTGTGATATTTTCCCAACCTTCTTTTCCTCCGGTTCCGTTGTATACAGAAACGAGGTTGTTCGCAATAAGTTCAATAGCGTATAAACTTAATGCATCAGTAAGTGGCTGTGCGATTTTAGAGGTATACGCTTCAATGTTATGACATAACGCATCAAATGTAACGGATGCGAGCACTTTCTTTGGCATTGTCATCATGCATTCCGGGTCTACAATAGACACTTTGGCTACGATGGCATTACAGCGGAGAGATTTCTTATCTCCGTTATCAGGATTCGTAAGAACAGCAAATCCATTTCCTTCTGAACCAGTACCGCAGGTTGTAGGAATAAGCACTAATGGCAGCGCATCATCACTACGCAGACGATTATAGATGTAATCATTGATATCTCCATCATTTTTACTTAAAAATGCAATCGCTTTTGCACAGTCCATGATACTTCCACCGCCAATGGCAACGACAACATCACAGCCGTTTGCTTTTGCAAAATCTGCGCCTTCCTGTGCTGTTGTTGTGAGCGGATTCTGGCTTACTTTATCAAAAAGAACCGTATCTAAACCTGCCGCTTTTAAGCTGTCATTTACCTTATCATAAAGTCCGGACTTTTTCGCACTGCTTTTTCCAGTGACAATCAATGCTTTTTTACCATAAGGTTTGGTCAGTTCTCCTGTCTCCAAAACCTTTCCAGAACCAAATACAATATTTACCGGCAGAAAATAATTAAATTCCATGATGCTTCCTTCTTTCTTTACTTTGCAAATATTACGTTTCTAAAATATATTTAACACCAGCTTTTATTTTTTGCCAGTATTTTTTATTTTACTTCTGATTTTTATTTTGACTTCTTTGTAGGCGTTTGTATTGTTACTGTAAATTTTTATATTTTTCCAATCGGTCTTCTTGCACTTTTGTTTCCATTTTTCAGTTATATCTAACCCCAAATTCAGCAAACAATTTACTACAGCTTTACAAATTAGCTAAGATAGATTCCTCAAAAATCTTTAATCCAGCTTCCATCTGCTCTTCTGTCATGCATAATGGTGCAAGAAATCTTACAACATTGCTGAATGATCCTGCATTTTCCAGTAAAAGTCCTTTCTGGAGTGCTGTCTGAACCAATTTGGATACAAATTCCGGATTTGGCTCTTTACTCTCTTTGTCTTTGACAAATTCTACACCAAGCATGCCACCGATTCCTCTGACATCTCCGATTATATCATATTTTTCTTTCATTTCTTCGAATGCTTTTCTTACAACGGAACCAATGTGGAGAGATTTTGCACAGTAATCTTCCTCTTTCATGATTTCCATTGTCTTGATTGCTGCTGCACAGGCCAATGGGTTACCACAATACGTACCACCGATTGTTCCTGCTGGTGCTGCATCCATAACTTCTTCTCTTGCACTGATGGCACTGATTGGCACGCCGGCCCCCATAGATTTCGCTGTAGCAATGATATCTGGTGCTGCTCCTGCTTCTTTCCAGTATTCTGATGTGAAATATTTTCCAGTACGACAGTTACCGCACTGTACTTCATCTGCGATAAGCATGATTCCGTTATCATCACAAATCTTACGAAGCTTCTTTACAAATTCGATTGGTGCAGGAACAAATCCACCTTCACCCTCTAATGGCTCAATAATGATTGCTGCAACATCACTTGCCGGAGTCGCCTCATCAAAAAGTTTCAATAACTTGTCGATGTAATACTGAATTGCTTCTTCCTCACTGTAACCTTTTGGCGCACGATACAGATATGGATACTCTGCACGATAAATTCCTGAAGGGAAAGGTCCCATACCAAGCGCATACGCTTTCTTCGCGGTCAGTGCCATTGTAAGATTCGTTCTTCCATGAAATGCACCTGAAAAGCAAATAATATTATTTCTTCCGGTATACGCTTTTGCAATCTTAATCGCATTCTCGTCTGCCTCTGCACCAGAGTTTGCAAAATACGTTTTCATCTTCTCGCCCTTACACGGAACTGTCTCATTAAACATTTCTGCAAGCTTTACGTATCCTTCATGAACATATACATTAAAAATTCCGTGGAAATACTTCTCTGCCTGTGCCTTTACCGCTTCAACAACTTCCGGTCTGCTGTAACCGATATTTAACACTCCAACACCGCCAATCCAGTCAAGGAACTTATTTCCGTCCACATCCTGAAGCATTGCTCCCTCACCTTTTTCCATACAGATTGGATAAGTACTTCCACATAAGCCCTTTGGAACTGCCTCATTTCTTCTATCTAAAATAGCCTTCGCTTTTGCTCCCGGTACACTTCCTGTAACTATTTCTGGTAATGCCTCTCTTAACATATCGAATTCCTCCTTAATTATAAAAGAAAAAGGTGCAATCTCAGCATTTGCTGTTATTGCACCTTTGCTTGTTTTTTATTCATTTCATGGCATTACTATAACACAATCAGATTATATTGCTATCGTCACAATACACAAGGTTGTTGTGCAGCATTCATAATTGGCAGAGGTAATTCAGGGACAGCAGCTCTTTTCGTAAGCTGACAGTGACTTGATTTTGTTTGAATCAGATCAGCTCCAAAAATTCATCAATCTGATATGCTAAATACCAGTCACTTCTATCTTTGGTGGAGTTAAGTGTTTTCCCCGTGATTTCTGCAATTTTTTTCAGGTGATAGGAAACAGTATTTCTATGTAAAAAGCATTCGGTTGCTACTTCACCGATATTTCCGTTGGTTTTAAGGTAGCATTTTAAAATACGGACATATTCGCTGCCGGTTTCCTGATCGAGTCGCTCTAACTCGCCAAGCATTTTTTCACGATACTTTTCTAATTTTTTGATATTGTCGATTGACAGCCAGAGTTTACTTATGCCAAGTTCTTCTTCCTGACAGATGTTTTTCCCTTTTTGTTTCCCCCAACGACATAAATAGGATAAGTCTCTGTATTTTTCCCACAGATTTGCTACCGTCGTTTCTTCATCCCCTGCTGCCATATAAAGTTCTTTCTGCCGGGCAAAGCTTTTTGAAAATGTTTTTATCTGTTCGATTACATTTTCCCGTTCTGTGCTGACAGGCATTTTTGCTATGAGCGTGATGTACAGGTCTCGCTGGAAAATGACGGAGAGTACTTTTTTTCCGGCAAATATTTGCTGGCACTGCCGGATAAAATGGTAAAAGAACTGTGTATTATCGAATTTATCATCTGCCTGTGCATTTTTATTTGCCGGGAAATAGCACTGTATCATAAAGAGTTCTGTATCTTTATGAATATGATTCTCATGTAAAACAGGCATATACTGCTGTTCTTCTTTGTGGGAAAAGATTGCTTTCTGGAGTGCTGTTTCCAACCCATCCTGTTCCTGCATTGTCTTATAGATCATGTTACATAAATCTCTGTTAAAGTCTACGAGATGAACTTCCCATGGTAATGTAAATACAGGAAATCCTGCTTCTTCGCTGTATGTAATGACGCTACGCGGCACCCTGGTAATATATTTTCCAATATTAATAACCAGGCCACTTGTACCTGTTTCATGCAGACTTTTTACAAACTGAATGAGAGTCTCTTCATCCTTTTCCCCAATTCCAGTTGTGACAATCAGCTCTCTGCCTTTTAAAAAAGAGACATAATCCATCTCCTCAACAGTATGTACCCAGTCAACGAGATTTCTTAAGCCTCTTCCTCCGGCAACCAGCTTCATATTGTAGCGATGTAAAGCCACTTCATAGATTTCTTCCAATATTATAGCCATTGTTACCTCTTTTATTATCTTCTATGCCCTTTATAGCGATTTTCAGCTGTTTTATTGCTTATTCCACAAACTTCGCCAGCACAGTTAAATCATAATCTGATACTAACATTCCGTTCATAATAAGCGAATATTTAAGCTGTAATTTAAAATGTGCATCACCGTGTAATACACGAATTTTCTTTGTGTCCGATACCAGTTCCATCGGACCTGCCGGGGACTGATAAAGGCAATTCTGGTTGTGTTCCGCATCAAAAACAAGAGTAGAATTAAAGTTTCCAGCTCCTGTTTTACGAAGTTCCACATTACCCGGAGAGATCGTGAGACGATTTTTGATAACCGCCCCCTCTTCTGTCCGTTCTGAATAGAAAATGTAATGCACACCATTTTTATGAATATAACTTCCTTCGGTAGCCAGGGTTACAGATTCTTCCTGATCAAACCCCTTCTGGATACCGGTTATTGTAAGCCAAACTTTTCTTGCCATAACTTTATACGTCGTATCTGTTCATGGCAAGGTCGATCAGTTTCTGAACAAGGGCCTTTTTGTTAAGTCCTCTTGCCTCCCAGAGCATTGGATACATACTGATAGCAGTAAATCCAGGAAGGGTATTAATCTCGTTAAATACGACTTCATTTGTATCTTTTGTAAGGAAGAAGTCTACTCTGGATAAACCACAGCAGTCTAATGCCTTAAAGATTGCTACGGCATCCTTACGAATCTCTTCTGCCTTACCTTCTGGAAGCTCAGGATCTACTACCGTTCTCGATTCTTCGTTATTATATTTTGCATCATAGCTGTAGAATTCTTCTGCAGATAATACTTCTCCCACACCGGAAGCCTTTGGCTCGTTCATTCCAAGAACACCACACTCAATCTCACGGCCCACGATTGTTTCCTCAACTAAGATTTTAGAATCATGCTTTGCTGCAAGATTCAGTGCATTAATCAGCTCTTCTCTGTTCTCTGCCTTGCTGACACCCTGGGAAGAACCAGCTTTAGAAGGCTTTACAAAGACAGGATATGGAACGCCTGCTTCTACTCTTTCTACTACTTCATCCATATGTGTAAGTTCATGTCTTCTTACACCGACAAACTTCGCCTGACGTACTCCGATAGAATCTACAACAATCTTAGTATAGAACTTATCCATGGAACATGCAGAAGCTAAAACACCACATCCTACATATGGAATTGCAGCCAGCTCTAAAAGTCCCTGAACAGTTCCGTCTTCTCCGTTCATACCATGAAGAACAGGGAATACAACATCAATAGAAATACGGTCTGTCTTGCCCTCTCTTTCTAAAAGAAGTTCCCTGCTTCCTGTATCTGGACAAATATATGCGCTCGTCTTGCTATTTACCCAGGAACCATCTTCAAGATGGTCGATTCTGTCAACTAACTTCCATCGTCCATCCTTTGTGATTCCTACCATAATTACGTTATAAAGATCTGTATCAATATTCTCGATTACTGTTTTTGCTGAAACAAGAGAAACGTCATGTTCAGAAGACTTTCCTCCCATAAGCACTACTATATTTTTATTAGCCAAAATATTCACCCTTTCAACTTCATGCACATTCAAAATATCCTGTGCCTGGTTTTATAAAATTTATAAAATGATTTTTGCCCACTTCAGCCCTATTTTAGCACATCGAGCGACTTTTGAATACAAAATTTTAAAATTATTAAAATTCTTAAAAATGTCAAATTGCTGCAATATTACTTTAAAAATCAAGATTCTTATTACCAAATATAAAAAATCAGAAAGTGCCACGATAACGCATTACTGCCAAAAATACTCTGGTAGTATACGTATCAACTTTAAAATTCATGTCTATACTCTACCTATGGACAATTTTAATAAAATAAATAAAATAGCGATATCTATTACCTTACTTTTATTTTTATTATTTAGCTATGGCATATTATGCCAGATTTATGTTGAAAAAACCTGTATCATTTATGACAACTCTCTACGATTTCATATACGGGCAGATTCTGATAAAAAGGAGGATCAGAAGCAAAAACTCATTGTGAGGGATGCCGTGTTACGATATGTAAAAAATGATATAGATAAAGCGAATTCTGCTGAGGAAATGAAACAATATCTCGCTGCAAAAACAGCGCAAATAGCCCATGTAGCCGCAAATGCCGCAGGTGGAAAACCTGTACAGGTTTACTTTACACAAGAAAGGTTTCCGATACGACATTATGGAGCTGCTATCTTTCCTGCGGGGGTGTATGAGGCTTTACGGGTGGATATTGGAAAAGCTCGAGGGCATAATTGGTGGTGTGCTTTTTATCCGAAATTATGTTATATACCGGAAGAAAAAATTACACTCCCCAAGTTTTTTTGCTAATAAGTTTCATCTTACCTTTTTCTATTGTTATTCGATACAGAACCATTTCATCCCTCTTCTGCTGTTTGGCTCGAAGATAATCAATCGGTGTTTCGCAGATTTGTTCCGAATACTTTGAATATTTTTTCTTGTTTTGTTCTGCAAGTAATCTTGCTTCCTGCCCCGCTGCACCTTCGGGGATATTTTTTATTTTGTATAGTTTTTTGGGAGATTCGGAACAGAGTGCAAGAAGTACGTTCGGGGATTTCTGCCAGGCATTGTCCCACTCTTTTAGCAGGCGGGTGCAGGCATCTTTATCTGCCGCTATCGATGAACCTACAAAAATGGTATAAATATGATTCCATTCTATTTTTCCGGGAACTGTCTCCAAATATTTTTCTTCTAATTCCTGCAGATTTCTGGCTTTTATTTTTGTAATCTGACAGGGAATTTCATCGCTCTGTTCTTCCATTTTGCTCAAATTCGCCCGCGCCAGCCAGAATTCGCAGGTATTTTTCTCTGTATCTCCCTCTACTTTTTCCTTATCAGATGGACAGTCCACATACATTGATAAAATATAGCTTTTTTCTTCTACATCTGTAAGCCGCTGGCATCCTGTCAGAGAGAATACTATTAACAGGAACAGTGTAATAACTGCTCCTGAAAAATATTTTGTAACACTGGCTTTTTCTATTTCATTTTTCTCATTTTTTTCAAGATTATTTTTTCTTTCTTTTTTAACTGGTTCTTTCTTTTCATTGACTTTTTCCTGATATTCAAAACCTCTTTCTTTTTTTCCATTCTTATTTTCTTCTTTTTCTCGATATTCACAACTGTTTTCTTTTTTCCCTTTAAAAATATAAACTACAACCGGTAAAATTAAGGATAGTGGGAAATCCACAAATGCCTTATATTTCAGGTAATACGTCCACAAAAAAGTGTTTTTTTCCACAAGATATGAAAGAAGAAGCAGACATATAACAGCAATTCCTGCAAACCACAAACGGATATACTTTTCATTTTGTGCATCAGACAGACACCTGTCATTTATGCTACTATTATTTATCAAATCTTGATTAGAATTTCTGTTATAGGGATTTAACATTCTTCGGACAGAATCTTTACCACAATAATTTAACCTCTTTCGGTCAAAATCTCTGTCATAACAATTTATCATGCTTCGACATAGAGCCCAACTGTAATAAAGATAGCCGCTTAAAACAGCCATCATGCACAATATCCAAAATATAATCGGCAGGATATCAAATCGTTCTAAAAATCCACCTGGCATCCTGATAAGCTGCATCATTTTAATAACGGGCCATTCTGATTGACTTACGAGAGCTGGACCAAGTGTCCTGACAGCAAGAAAAGCAAAAATTACATTGCAAAAGAAGGTTCCTGCTGCTGCCGTTATTATTCCCCTTGTTGCCTTATTATTTTTATCCTTTATATTTTTTCTCTCGGTATTGTTATTCCCCGTATTCTTATCCTCTATATTTTTACTCTTGATATTGTTATTTTGTGCATTCTTATTCTCCATAATTTTGCTCCTGGCATTGTTATTCTCCGCTTCCACCTTCACTACCGGGCGTAAAAACAAAATAAATTCTATCGGACTACTGCACAGTAACAGCAGATATCCATTTCTCATACTTTGAAAAATACTATCTGAAAAAATTCCCTGCCAAAGTTCTCCTGCTCTCCCTACCTGCATTGCTTTTTCAATTCCAATAAAGGATAAAATCACAGCAATAAAATACGTTGTAATAATCCACGGAAAAATAAGCTCTAAAAATCTGGCTCTTTTCTGCAATGTTGTATACAGGCTATAGCAAAGCAGAATTACCGCAGGAAAAAGAATAAACAAAAATCCGCTTTCCGGCATATAAACCGTCTGTATTGTCTTTCCAAAGAAATAAAAAAGCGCTACCGCATTTATAGAAAAACGAACAATATATATACTCTTTATCGACTGCGGCATTATATATGCTTCCAGACCTTTTTTATTTATCTTCCCCGAAAAAACAAGAAAAAAAGTGGTAATCTCTGCCAGAAATATTCCATAAAAAAAGAAAGCCCATAATCCCGACTGTCCTTTATAACAGGCAAGCAACGGTACAGACAACGCTCCTGCTCCAAATGTTTCTATAAAAATTATTCTGCGCATCTGTCTGACAGAAACTTTATTTTCATACATTATATATCCCCCTTTTAACTGGTCACAGTATTTATATCTCCTGATAAATTCATTACTTCTTCCGAATTCTCCGTCCTTCTCTGGTAAATACCGGACGCTTTACCATGAAGGCAAATGGATAGCGTACATAATGGTCTTTTTTCTCGTCATAATTTAAGTTTTCTCCACAGACTGACGGCAGCATATACGGCACTCCAAAGGATTCTAATTGGGATAAATGGAACAACAGGGCAGTAAAGGCAAGCAAGTATCCATAAATCCCCCATATTGCCGCCACAAAAATAAAGAGGAACTTCAATAATCGAAATACAGAACCAAAAGATTCATTCGGCACAATAAAAGAGGCAATCGCAGTAAACGACACAACAATGACAACGATCGTGCTTACGATTCCTGCTTCCACTGCCGCCTGCCCTACGATAAGCCCACCAACAATCCCAATAGTACCTCCTAACTGCCCTGGCAAATGAATTCCTGCTTCTTTTAGCAGTTCAAATTGAAATTCCATAAGCAAAACTTCCAGGGCGACCGGTATTACAATCCCTGTGCGTGCCGTAGCAATCGATAATAAAAAAGAAGTTGGCAGCATTTCCGTATGAAAAGCAGCGATTGCAACATATAGCCCCGGAAATCCTATGGCAAACAGGGAAGCTGCAAAACGCAGTAGTCTGGCAAATGACGCGGCTTCAAATCGTGTGTAATAGTCATCTCCTGCCTGAAAAAACATTTGATACGTGACGGGGAGAAGCAAGACGCCAGGAGAATTATCCACAACAAGAACGATTCTTCCTTCTAACAATCCACTGGCTGCCTTATCCGGACGTTCTGTATGTTGAAACTGTGGAAATGGACTCCATACATTTTCTTCGAGAAGCTGTTCCACCATTCCTCCGTCAAAAATGCCATCAAAACTCATATTTTTTATTTTTTCTCTTATTTTTGCCAGAAGTTCCGGGCGTACGAGGTCATCCATATATACAATCGCAAGATCAGTCTTCGAACGTTCCCCTACCATTGTATGTTCCATTTTCAGACGAGGATCACGAATCCGTCTTCGTATCAAAGCTGTATTGATTCGCATATTTTCTGTAAAACTGTCTTTGGGTCCACGAATTACCATTTCCTGCTGTGTTTCTCCGACTCCCCGGGATGGGTATTTCTTTGTGGATAAAATAATCGCTTTCTTACAGCCTTCTAATAACAGAAGAGTATTTCCTGCCAGGATGTCCGTCAAAATATCTTCAAAACTTTCGTCCTCCTTCCAGTCCACCGTTTCCATCACGTATTTTTCCACATAGGAAAGTAATTCTTTATCTCTTTTATCACATTTTTCTTTAAGAAGCGGACGAATCACAAAGTCTTCTACCATATCAGCGTCTGTCATGCCATCCACATAAATAATCGCCGCACGGCAGGAACTTTCTATACAAAAAAGATTCTTTACAATATCTCCGCTCCTATCCAAAGCTTTTTCTAAAAATGCGTAATCTGTGTCAAAATTACCTGTGAGATTCCCTTTTATTTTCTGATCTTGTCCATATGTTATCTTCACACTTTTCTCTCCTCTTGCTATTTCTTTTAATCCGTGGACAGTAATTCACGGCTCCTTAATAATCAGGTACATAGTATTGAGAAATTTTTTCTTTTTTATACCTGCGTTTCTTTCTTGATTTTTCTTTAAAATGCGTTATAATAATTGTATACAAGATACAGAGGAGGTACAATTTTTATGACTCAGCCCTTACAGTTGAAAGCATATGCCAAGGTGAATCTGGGACTGGATGTATTAAGAAGGCGGGAAGACGGTTACCATGAAGTCAGAATGATTATGCAGACAGTGAAGCTTTTTGACCTCATTACTTTACAGAAGAATACTTGCGGTCAGATTCGTCTTTCTTCGAATCTGCCTTACCTTCCTCTCAATGAGAAGAACCTTGTCTATCGGGCAATTGATACGATTCGTACTGCATATAATATCCCAGACGGTGTTGATGCCACAATCGAAAAACATATCCCTGTTGCGGCAGGAATGGCTGGTGGAAGCACCGATGCAGCAGCAGCTCTGGTAGGTATGAATCAACTTTTTTCTCTGGGAATCACACAGGAAGAGCTTATAAAACACGGGCTTACTCTTGGCGCAGATATCCCATTCTGCATTATGAGAGGAACTGCACTTTCTGAAGGAATTGGTGAGATTCTGACTCCACTTCCTTCTATTCCAGCATGCTGGTTTTTAATCGTAAAACCATCCTTTTCCATGTCTACAAAGTTTGTCTATGAGAATCTTTGTCTTGATGAGCAGACAAAGCACCCAGACATTGATGGTATGATTAAGGCAATCGAACATAACGATCTTACCGGCATCACTTACCGTATGGGTAATGTATTAGAGCAGGTTACACAAAAGCATTATCCGGCAATTATAAAGATCAAAGAAGATATGAGACGACTTGGCGCTATCGGTGCTCTTATGAGCGGAAGCGGTTCTACCGTATTTGGTATATTTACCTCAAGAGAAGCTGCCGGGAAAGCAGCCGAATTCTTCCATAAAGATTCAGGAATTAAACAGACAGCAGTTGTCCGTCCATTTAGCAAAAATCTTCCACGATCTAAGTCACCCAAAAATTATCATTATTTTACAAAGAAGAATCGCTGATACAGGGGGATGAATATTCAGCGAAAAAGGGAAGGAGCACTTGCTAATGAAAGATACAAATCTCAACGTAAATGAATATCTGCCACTTCGTGATGTCGTATTTAACACATTACGCCAGGCAATTATTACTGGTGAATTTGCACCAGGTGAACGTCTAATGGAAATTTCTCTTGCTAACCGTCTCGGTGTAAGCCGTACACCTGTCCGGGAAGCCATTCGTAAATTAGAGCTTGAAGGTCTTGTTATCATGATTCCAAGAAAAGGCGCCCAGGTAGCCAAGATTACAGAAAAGAGCCTTCGTGATGTCATCGAAATCCGTACTGTACTCGAAGAGTTTGCTGCTGTACTTGCCTGTGAACGAATCGATCAGAATGGTCTTCGTAATCTGCGTCAGGCACATGAAGACTTTATCCGCTCAGTGGAGAATGGAGATATTCTCGATATCGTAGATAAAGATGAGACATTCCATGATACCATTTTCCAGGCAACTAACAATGACCGGCTGATCTCTATCATTAATAACCTGCGCGAACAATTCTATCGCTATCGTATGGAATATGTGAAAGATATTCGTCAGCGTTCCAATCTCGTTGAGGAACACCGGGAGTTACTCGATGCAATCTCCAACAGGGATTCCATAAGAGCAAAGGAATTAATGAGAACACATTTACTCAACCAGCAGCAGGAAGTAATTAATAATATTCAGGAATCCTGAAATTTGTTTATAAAGCGCTGTAAAAATGCCAGTCTCATGATGAGGCTGGCATTTTTACAGTTTAGATTTTAATTCAAACAAAATTCTCCATTTCTTTGAGCAGGAACAATTTCTGTCCTGCCTCCAGTGGTTCCGTAAGATTCTCATTATATTGTTTCATTTTCTCGATTGTCGTTCCATAATGTTTTGCGATATTCCAGAGAGTGTCGCCATCTTTTATAATATAGCTGGTGATAGATGGAATTTCTGAAATCTCTTTTTCGGTGTACGGAGTTTCTTCTACTTCATCTATCATGTGCATTGTCTGTGGTGAAAATCCAGTGACATAAATTCCGGCCACTGCGCGGATTTCAAGTTCATTGCTGTCTACGACATAACCTCCGATTTGCTCTAATACTCCCCGGATCTCGCAACGGTCAGTTTCTAATACTTCCGGAATTTCCACCAGATATTCAAATGGAATCACAACTTCTTTTGATTGGATTGGTGTGGCATCATCGCCTGCTATGTAGAGAACTTTACAGAATATCAGTCCTTCTGTTGCTATGCCCTGTTTCGAAAAATGAAAGTCTTCAATTCGTACATTTCCCTCTACATTCAGCACCTGCAAAAGTTTATTTATTTCGCCAGATGCCTGCACACGCTGGCTTACTTTTGTCTTTGCATTATTCTGGAAAATGAGATTTTCAAACAGGATCGGACTGGTTTTTAATTTCAGTTTCCTGTTATTTGCATACATATCTTTAAGTAATGGCATTTTAAATTCCCGGTAAGCTTTTAAGTCAAGGTCTAAAACAGCCTCCATTTCCACATCGCGGGGCTCTCCGTCTATGTCCGGCTTAATTGTTGCCTGATGATTACCAAGCAGTACTGCAATATTGCCAATTAGATTTTCCTGACTGTCCGTACACTCTAATTCGTTGGTAAATGGGATTTCCCAGTCGTAATACTGCACCGGCTCTTTTCCTTCCTCTGCCTGATAAAGTATAAAAAGGAAAATACTTCCCCGAATCGACAGTTTATTTTCCAGCATACGGATATCCACATCGCGAAGCTGCATGGAATTCCACAGTATTTCTTTTATATTTGGTTTGCCTGCTGGAAGGCTGACGCTTGCCTTGATTCGCTGGATATCCTTTTTGTTCATAATAATTTCGGTCATAGACGGCGATTCATAGAGACATTGCACATTTTCTTTTTTCTCGATTCCGGTAGTACATTCAACAAATTTCATTTCGGAAATGGCAATATGAAAATATATAACGGAACGAACGCCGCATTTTCTAGAATTGATAATTGAGATTGTAAGGTCTTCCAAATCTGCGCTTACTTTGGCGATGTCGCTGCTCTCCGCACTCTCCACATTCATAAATTCCTCAATGGAAAATTCATGTTCCATGCAGGAAATCTGCTGTTCTTTGTCCGCACTCAGATACAGAATCTGCACGAGGAAATTGCCACGCAGGCGAAGACGATCCGTCAGCACTTCAATCTCATCAATATGTATTTCTCCCCGGCTCTCGATAATTTTTTCCACATCCGGTCGGGTATCCGGCACATTCATATCCTCATCAAGCGTGATCTGCACATTTTTCTCTAATTTTAAAATACCGGAACGAACTGCTTTTTTCTCAACCTTCATAAAAACTCCTTTCGTTTGGCATAAGCGGAAAGCCTCTCCCTTTCGATGACAGGCAATTGACAAGATGCCTCCACTTTACATAAAGTTGTACCTGCTACCTGTTTTTTGCACAAAATTTTGCATGCACTCTCCCACAAAAGCGTAATTACTATACTTGCTTCTTATTTTTACATTTTTCTTATATTTATACGGACATACTTTGCCCGTCTTTTCGGCTTCATTATTATTGTATGTTGGTTTCTTTAGATTTATGATTTGTAATTATTGATAACGGACACAATTCATCTCCCACCTTAGATGTGGAGTCTTCTTGCTTAAAGAGAATAAAAGTTATCACCATTAATGCCTTTTATAATCGTTAAGAATTCCGTAGTTTTTTCATAAGCATTCAAATTGTATTTGCATAAATGGACCTATCTTTTATTTTTCACGATTCAATCCGACATAAAAGCTCCGTTCTCCCACACCGTACAACGAGAAATGGATAGGTAAGCGCCTCTATCACTTCTTCCCCTGCCGCCGGACCGATGAGCTGCGTTTGCAGGTAAAGCTGCTCTTTATTTTTCCAGCATTGTTCCACCCGTACACTGTAGCCGCTGTATGGCTTTTCCCCGTAACAGACCACCAGATATGTATATCTTGAATTTTTATATGCAAATGTTCCGGGCTGCTTTTTTCTTTCTTCCAGAATTTTCTGTAACCGCTCCGGCATATTTTTTTCCGCACAGATCTCATATTTTACTGCCTGACCCCGTTCTCTTTTTTCCAGTTTCGCCAAATGAAAACCATCTATATTTAAAATATTCGTACAGCCGGTTAATGTAATGCACAGACAAACTGTAATCATGAATAGGGGCAAACGTACCAAAGTGAGCGTCTGCTGTATTTTATGTCGTATATTTCGATACATATTTTGATACTCCTGAAAAGCGGTTATTTTAATATATGCATAAACTGTCATTTATGTCATGATATCCTCCCATATCCGTTAGCTTTTTTACATCCCAAATGTTTATTCTGCTTAATTATTTCTTCCTCATATGTACTGTTAATTTCACTGTCAATTATTTACCCATTCATCCCCAAATTATCTTCCACCCAGTTCCAATTTTATGTTATAATTATCACAATACATAAATAAAATACGCAAGATTTGCAGTCTTTTGATAATGTTCATTATATGTCATGAAGTATTCAGCAATTGAACTTTCAGGGATTCCCGCTTAAATTTCTGAATATTTTTCCAGCTGTAATGAACAATTGAAATACTTTCTTATTTTGCAATTTTTATATTACATATTTTTCGAAGGGAGGGATTTTTCCCATGCATATTTCTATTCCAAAACATGCCTCTGACATTATAAAGACTCTTTCTGCTCACGGTTACGAAGCCTATGTCGTTGGCGGCTGTGTAAGAGATTCTATTCTTGGCAAAGAGCCTGCGGACTGGGATATTACGACATCTGCCCTGCCGGAACAGGTAAAGGCTCTGTTTCCAAGAACAATTGATACAGGCTTAAAACACGGTACAGTTACGATTATGATGGATAAAGTTGGTTACGAAGTGACAACGTATCGAATTGACGGGACTTATGAAGATCATCGCCGCCCAAATGAGGTGACATTTACTTCTAATTTAAAGGAAGATCTGATGCGCCGTGATTTTACGATCAATGCGATGGCTTATAACGAGGAACAGGGGCTTGTTGATTTGTTTGGAGGTGTTCAGGATCTTACTGACCGAATCATCCGCTGCGTTGGCAATCCAACAGAACGATTTGATGAAGATGCTCTGCGAATGTTACGTGCCGTTCGTTTTGCGGGACAGTTAAACTTTAAGATTGAAGAAGAGACAAAGGCTGCGATTGAGGCGCAGTACGTATTTCTTAAGGATGTAAGTGCAGAACGTATTCAGATGGAGCTGTTAAAGTTACTGATTTCCGGCCATCCAGAAATGATTCGTGTGGCTTATGAAACCGGGCTGACCAGTATTTTCCTTCCAGAGTTTGACCGAATGATGGAAACTCCGCAGAATAATCCACACCATATTTACTCCGTGGGAGATCACACGATTCATGCTGTGGAGACAATTACACCGAACCCTGTTCTTCGTCTTACAATGTTACTTCATGATATCGCAAAGCCGGAGACTCGTTCCACCGATGAGAATGGAATTGATCATTTTTATAATCATAATGCAGCCGGCGCTGTACTTGCAAAGTCCGTTCTTCGGCGATTAAAGTTTGATAATCAGACAACGCAGATGGTTACGACTCTGATCGCACATCACGATATCCGCTTTAACGATTCTTTAGGTACGGGGCGTAAACACGTAAGAAAGGTGATTCATGCCGTTGGTGAGAACCTTTTCCCATATCTTCTTGATGTGATGGAAGCAGACATTTCCGCACAGAGTGATTTCATGCGTCTTAAGAAGCTTACTGCCTTAAAGGAAACGAGAGAGGCTTATCATGAGATTCTTGCAGCCAATGACTGCCTTACTTTAAAAGACTTAAAGATTAATGGTAATCAGTTAAAGGCTCTGGGTATTTCTGAAGGTAAGGTGATCGGAGCTATCCTTAATGCCCTGCTTACACAGGTACTTAATAATCCCGAGTTAAATACCTATGAAAAACTTGAAGAACTTGCCCTGAAAATTTATCAGGAAGTTCAGTAATTTTACACATAACATCCCTCCTTTACACATAGGATAGACCATATTTACCACGTTGTAACCCGTTGTCTGTCTTATTTGTTAATGGAGGGATTTTTTTGAGTGAAAAATACAAAGACTTATTAGACCAATATGATGTAAAAGTTCTGTCCACTTTCCGAAGTCGCGGAACTTTCCAGTGCGAGACAGAGCAGGGACTTGCCTTATTAAAAGAATATCACGGTTCCCTCCAGAAACTCGCCCTGGAATATGAATGGAAAGAAAAACTTGCCAACGCAGGATTTACTGCAACCGACCGTTATTTCCTGACAAAGGAATCCAGTCTCGTTACATATGACCGTTACCGCACCCCTTTTATTCTGAAACATTATTTTAAAGGAAAAGAGTGTGACTGCCATAACCTTTCGGATGTTGCTGCTTCCTGCCGTAATCTTGCTTTTTTGCACAAAGTTGCTTCTTCTATTGATGAGATTCCTTTTGAAAATCTAAAAACCGAATCTACAAGCCATCTTTTTGAGCGAAAAAACAGAGAACTTCGCTCCATTCATAAATTCGTTGCCAGGGTTCGCGGAAAAAATGACTTTGAGCTTCTCTACATGAACTGCTTCGATTCTTTTTTTGAGGAAGCTTCCCATGCGCTCTCCCGTCTTCTTAAAGTAGAAAAGGAACTGGCTGATACCGACTGTGGTATGTGTCACGGCGCGTATCACTATCACAATGTATTGATCTTACCAGATTATTCTGTGGCAACCGTTAACTTTGAATCGCTTTGTTACCAGCCCTATCTTTTAGATCTTTATCTTTTTCTCCGAAAAACATTAGAAAAAAATCATTATGATTACGCCTTTTTTGAAGCGGGGATTTCCGGCTATTCTATTTACCGCCGTCTCGCTGAAAATGATTTTCTTTTTTTATATTTACTTTTTTTGTATCCTGAAAAATTCTGGAAAATATCAAATCAATACTATAATCACAGAAAAAGCTGGATTCCACCGAGAACACTGGAAAAATTGCAAAAGGTTCTGGATCAGAATGAGGAAAGGCACGCTTTTTTGAATCGGTTTGGGGAATTTTTAGATACGCTGGACATTCGGTTGGATTAATGAAAAACTTCTATATACTGCCGGCACCACAAAATTTTGTATACTGATTTATCCTCTTTCAGCAAGAAAATGCCTGTCTATAGAATGCCACATATTAAATGGAAATTTAAAGAGTCTCACATACAGCTAACAGTTTATATATTTCGATATATGGATTTATAAAAAGCTATAGTTGCCTGTATACCCGGAAATATGCTAAAATGTTCTAAGCATATTTTTCTGGGAGAGTGAGTGATTCGATGGGCTATATGGCTTTATACCGGAAGTGGCGTCCGAATGATTTTGACGAAGTAAGAGGACAGGATGCCATTGTCCAGACATTGAGAAATCAGATTATTTACAACCGAATAGGGCATGCCTATCTTTTTTGCGGCACACGAGGTACTGGTAAGACTTCTATTGCGAAGCTTTTTGCCAAGGCAGTCAACTGCGAGCATCCGGTAAATGGAAATCCATGTAATGCCTGCCCTTCGTGCCAGGCAATTAACGCACAGAATTCTCTTGATGTGTTGGAAATTGATGCGGCTTCTAATAACGGTGTGGAAAATATCCGGGATATCCGGGAACAGGTTCAGTATTCCCCGGTTGAGGGACGTTATAAAGTATATATTATTGATGAGGTTCATATGCTTTCTTCCGGAGCTTTCAATGCTCTTTTGAAAACATTAGAAGAACCGCCTTCTTATGTCATCTTTATTTTGGCTACGACAGAGAAGCATAAAATCCCTGTTACCATTCTTTCCCGTTGTCAAAAATATGATTTCAAACGAATTTCCGTTGACACAATCACAAATCATCTTGTGTCATTAATGGAAAAGGAAAAGATTAATGCAGAGGAAAAGGCGCTCCGTTATATCGCCCGAGCCGCAGATGGTTCCATGCGAGATGCTTTAAGTCTACTTGACCAGTGTATCGCATTCTATCTCGGACAGACTCTTACTTATGAGAATGTCTTAGAGGTACTTGGAACGGCAGATACTTCTGTTTTCAGCGCATTGCTTCGGAGTATTTTAAAGCATGACTCCATGGCTGCACTTGACATTATCGACAACATGATTACAGAAGGCCGGGAACTATCCCAGTTTCTTTCTGACTTTCTCTGGTATCTCCGTAACCTTCTTATTTTAAAAGATCAGGAGGGTGCCGAGGAAAGTCTTGATATGTCAAAAGAAACCATTGCTGCTTTAAAGGAAGAATGTGCTATGGTGGAGACCACTGCACTTATGCGCTATATAAGGCTTCTTTCGGAACTTTCCAATCAGATCCGAACCGCCACGCAAAAGCGAGTTCTTTTAGAGGTTGGTTTTATCAAGCTTTGCCGACCGGAAATGGAATCCGATACAGAAAGTCTTGCGGAGCGTATCCGACAGTTAGAAGATAAGATTGCGCAGGGTATTGCTGTGGTTCCGGGGAATGGTATGTCAAATAGTGGAATCGGGATGAATGGCTCGGATGCTGGTAATTCTGGAATGGCAAACGGAGCTGGGGTATATGCATATGATCCATATACTGGACAGCCGCTTGGTACTGCTGGTTCTGCTATGGCTGGGGCGTATGCATATGATCCATATACTGGGCAGCCGCTTGGTGTTGCTGGTTCTGCCGATGGAAATTATGCTGGTGGTCATGCCGGAGGGCAACAGGGTGTAGCAGGAATTTCACCAGAAGAAGCTCTGGAAAAGCGCTTTTCTCCGGCAGAAGCTGATGACTTAAAAAATATAGCAGGCCGCTGGAACGACATTGTAAATCAGACATCTATGCCAATGCAGCAGTTTCTTCGTGCGGCAAGAGTCGCCGTGGCAGACAGCAGCACTATTTTGCAACTTGTCTTCACAAATAACGATCTCGCCAAAGAATATTTTGAGCGCGAGCATCATAAAAATCTGGACCTTTTATCTGAACTGGTTGCAGAACAGACCGGAAAGGTTGTAACATTCGAATGTACGTCTGACTCCCGTCAGCTGACAGAACAATCGAATTTTATTGATTTAAGTAAAATTCATCAGACGGTTATTTTTGAGTAATTCTATTAATTATTTATTTTTATGGAGGTTTTTTAATTATGGCAAGAAGAGGTGGATTCCCAGGTGGTATGCCTGGCAACATGAACAATTTAATGAAACAGGCTCAGAAGATGCAGAAACAGATGGCTGAAACCACAAAAGCGTTAGAAGAGAAATCTTACGAAGCAACTGCCGGCGGCGGTGTTGTTTCCGTTACTGTTTCCGGTAAAAAAGAAGTTACTGCTATCAAAATCGCAGAAGAAGTTGTAGACCCTGACGATATCGAAATGTTAGAAGATCTTATCATGGCTGCTACAAATGAAGCATTCCGCGCTATGGAAGCAGATTCCCAGGCTCAGATGTCCAAATTAACCGGCGGCCTCGGCGGAGGATTCGGATTTTAATGAACTATTATAGTACACAGATTACTAATCTTATTGAGGAGCTCAGACGACTTCCCGGCATTGGCAGTAAGTCTGCACAGCGTCTTGCTTTTCACATTATCAATATGCCTGAAGAGCATGTTCATCATCTTGCACAGACACTTGTCACCGCAAGAGAAAAGATTCGCTACTGCAAATATTGCTGTACACTGACAGATTCTGAAGTATGTCCTATCTGTGCCAGTACCAAAAGAGATCACAGTACGATTATGGTCGTAGAACATACACAGGATCTGGCTGCTTACGAAAAAACCGGTCAGTATCATGGTGTTTATCATGTTCTTCAGGGAACACTCGCTCCAAGTCTTGGAAAAGGGCCTGATGATATCCGTTTCAAAGAATTAGAAGAACGCCTGAAAAATCCGGAAGTAAAAGAGCTGATCCTCGCCACAAACTCCAGCCTTGACGGAGAGGCTACTGCAATGTATATCACTAAAAAGGTAAAACCTCTTGGCATAAAGGTAACTCGTATTGCCAGCGGAGTACCTATCGGTGGTGAATTGGAATACATTGATGAGGTAACTCTTTCCAGAGCGTTAGATGGACGAGTGGAACTTTAATATAACATTTTAAAATAAAGTTTTAATACAAGTTTTGGGATAAATCTCTGGAAATATAGCTTTCATATACATTCTGAAAATAAGTTTTCAGAACATAACTTTCATACAAATTTTCAGAATAAGCTTTCAGAATATAGCTTTAATACGAATTTTAAGAATAAACTTTCAGAACATAGTTTGAATACAAATTTTAAGAATAAGCTTCCAGAATATAGCTTTAATACGAATTTTAAGAATAAGCTTCCAGAATATAGCTTTAATACGAATTTTAAGAATAAGCTTTCAAAACATAGTTTTAAAACAGAATACTATTACAGCAATTGCAGATACTGAATTTGGTTCTGCGAGAAGGGAGAAAAACGATGAAGAGAATTGGTATGCTGACCAGCGGTGGAGATTGTCAAAGTTTAAATGCTACCATGCGTGGTGTTGTAAAGGGTCTTAATGTTCTTGAGGGAACAGTTGAAATCTACGGCTTCATCGATGGATACAAGGGATTAATCTACGGTAACTACAAACGACTG
Source organism: bacterium (assembly GCA_963600375.1). GTDB lineage: Bacteria > Bacillota > Clostridia > Lachnospirales > Lachnospiraceae > Anaerobutyricum. Next base: position 22,940 of record CAVCBH010000258.1, read on the forward strand.
ACCGCTAAAGACTTCTCAGGTATTCTGACAACTGGAGGTACTATCCTTGGTACATCCAGACAGCCATTCAAATTAATGAGAACTCCAGATGAAAACGGTCTTGATAAAGTAGAGGCTATGAAAGCAACGTATCATTACCTCGATTTAGACTGTCTGGTTATCCTCGGCGGTAATGGAAGTCAGAAAACAGCGAACCTTTTAAGAGAAGAAGGTCTTAATATTGTCTCCCTTCCAAAAACAATTGATAATGACCTCTGGGGAACAGATATGACTTTCGGTTTCCAGAGCGCAGTAGATATCGCAACATCAACAATTGATTGTATTCACACAACAGCCGCTTCCCATAACCGTGTATTTATCGTAGAACTGATGGGACATAAAGTAGGATGGGTTACTCTTCATGCCGGAATTGCCGGCGGTGCTGACATTATCCTTATCCCGGAAATTCCTTACGACTTAAAACATGTTATCTCGGCAATCCAACGCCGTAACGAACAGGGAAAACACTTTACAATTCTTGCTGTTGCAGAAGGTGCCATCTCAAAAGAAGATGCAAAACTCACCAAGAAACAGTACAAGGCCAAACTCGCTAAACGTAAACACTCCACAGTTGGTTACGAACTCGCTTCCCAAATCGAGAAAGCAACTGGACTTGAAGTTCGTGTCACTATTCCGGGACATACACAGCGTGGTGGAAGCCCTGTTCCTTTTGACCGTGTTATCTCCAGCCGTCTTGGTGTTGCAGCCGCAGAACTTATTGCGAAAGAAGACTACGGCAAAATGCTTATCATGAAGGGCTATGATGTTGCAACACTTCCTCTGGAAAAAACAGCAGGGAAATTAAAATATGTCTCTCCTGATGACCAGATTGTGCTACAGGCAAAACATTTGGGAATTTCTTTTGGGGACTAAAAGGGGATTCTGATTTGCTGCTGGCAAAGGCTAAACAAACGCTGATGCCAGCAGCAAATCAGAATAACATTCTACTTATCATTGTCAATATAAATCCTCCCACAAGACCTCCTATATGTGCTGCATTATCCACTCCTGTAGAGAAAAATCCATATGAAAGCGCAGAACATACCATAAAAATCATTCCGGTTAGTCCAATCTCTTCGACTCTATGTCTCTTTTTCTGAATTACGTCTGCCAGGATACAACATAAAAGACCTCCCATAACTCCAAATATTGCTCCTGAAGCTCCAGCGCTTACTGTATTAGGATTGCTCCCTAATGTAAATACGATGGATGTAACTGCTCCTGTTAATCCTGCTCCAATATAGATTATTAAATAAGATAGTTTCCCAGTGATTTTTTCCAGTCTCCATCCGATTACTAATAAAATCATCATATTCTGCAGAAGGTGATCCGCTCCAAAATGGAGAAACATGGAGGTAAATAATCGATAATACTGCCCCTTTTCTACTACATCTGTCCAATTCATTGCTCCATGTGTTGCCATAAAATCTGCATTTGTGGTATCTCCCAGAAAGCATAACACGGCAAATACAATTACATTAATAAGAACCAGCAACGTATTGACCGGTGTTAACATTCGATGAAGTTCTCTTTTGTCTGCTTCTGCTTTTGTCTGCAAAAACTGCTGGGTAAATACTTCCAGACTATTTTCCAGGTTACAATACTTTGCTTTCTGGTATTCATAAATATAAAGCTTTCCTGACTTTATATTAAGAAACCATATATCTTTATAACTTTCTGCTTTTCTTCTTTCTTCTGCATCTGGTTCATTCTGCCCGAGTATTAACAGTAAGTGCTCTACCTTTTTCTGATACTTTATCATAATCTGGCGTTCTATATCTGCCATCTCTTTCTCGCGTTGTTCCAGAGAAATCTTTTTCTGACCCGGAAGTATTGGAGGTATAATTTCAAGTATAGAAAATCTCTCCCTTTCTTCTTTTCCCCATAAAATCTTTGAATCGTATTTTATCATCTGAAAGCCCTGATGAAATAGAAATTCCTGTAGTGACTCTATAAATTCCATAAAATCTTTTACCTTTCTTTGTCTTATGTTCTCCATTATATCGAGGTCAGTTAAAAAGTCAAACTACAATCACAAATTATGCAACAATCAACAAAATATCAAGATAATAAAAACTTATATGCCTTTTTAGCAAAATATATCGTTGCACCATTTCTTAATTCCTTCTGACTTCCACTTTTCATTCTTTTTCCGTCAATCCATGTCCCATTGGTTGAATCTAAATCTCGTAAAATATATCCTTCTTCTCCCTGCTCATATAGCTTCTCCAAAATCACTGCGTGTTCTCTGCTTACCGTTTTATCTGGTATGGTCAGTTGATTCACGCCCTCAGCACTTCCTATGTAAAATGGATAGCTTTTTATTATATAAACAATACCTGTCTCCATATCTCGAAGCATCGGATACACTTCTTTTGGATGTTCATCCATGTATCCTCTTTCATAGTTCATACCTGTACTATTTAAAATAGCTGTCCCTTCTTCTGTTTCCCAGCTTACATCCGTTTTTACTGTTAATGATCTGTTTGTTATAAGACTATTGTTTACCGTTGAGTTGCTGTTTGCCATTCGATTATTACTTCGTATCTGGTTACTGCCTACCATCTGATTATTATTCCGTATCTGATTACCGCTTGCTCTATCTTTACTACTCTTTGCATCCATAATTTTTTTCATCTGATTAGAACAAGTCAACATCCCAAAGGTAAATGCAATTATAAGAAACACTCCCCCGATACAATACTGAAAAAGTACTTCAGTAAAACCTTTTGTCATTCCTCCAAATATCCATATACCTTCCAGACCTGCTGTTGCAAGAAGCAATATTAGAAAAATCATTTTCAAGCAAAGATATATTGTTTTCTTACCTTTTTTATTATCTATTTCTTTCTGTTTCTTTCTACTTTGAGAAAATTTTCCCTGTGCCATCTCTTCTAATTCTGATTCAAAAAACTTCTCATAAGAGATATTCTCTGCATATTCTGGTCTTTCATCGTATTCTTTTTCTCTACATCCGTTTTCTTTATATGTACTTTCTTTATATTTATCTTTGTCACCGCTTCTTGCCTGTTTTCTTTCTTTGTATTCACCGTCTTTATCTTCTCGTTGTTCATAATCGTCTTCTTCTGAATAAAGATATCGCTCCAGCAATTTTTTTGAAAATCCTCGTTTACGAATAGCATTATATATTCCATATATAAATTGAACCGCTCTGTTATCCTGATAATCTATCTGTGTTAACATCCATTCAAATAACGATTCTATTTTATTTTGTAAGTTTTCTGTTCTGTTGTTTTGATTATTATCTTTCTTTTTATCGTTATCTTTCTTCTCGTTCTGCATATATATAGCAGGGAAATAAATCCATTGTATTTCTCCGTTAATTCCTTCGTAAATATATTCTGGGGCAAACTCTATATATTCTAAATTCAGCATATAATCTTCCACTTCCTGTATCAGGCTTATCATACTCTGTAAAACTTTCTTACACATTTTCTTTGATAAGCCTGTATCATTTTCCCGTACCTTTAATGACCTTTTTTCTGTGATATCAAATAGCAAACTTTTTCTTTCATCCTGTTCCCTGAGTTGTACGGGAATTAATGTTTTTAGAGAATTACGTTTCAGTATCTCATATTCTACAGATAAATAATACTCCAACATACTCTTCTCTATCTTTTTTCCCTCTTCTTCCGCTTTATGCTGGTTTTCTTTTTCAATTTGCTTTTCCATTTGCGTTTGCTGCTTCTCATATTCAATATGTCTTAAAAGATATGTATGGGTTCCCTCTTTTATAATATCCACAATATATTCACCCCATTTTCTTTTACTCTGATTTCTTTTTATACTTTTTTCAAACTGTTATTATCATCTTTGCTATCCTTTTTCAGGCTTTTCTAAACTACTCTTAATCTTTCTTATCACTTTTCTTTGTCATTTCTTTTCGCAAAATTTCTTCTTCATTACTTATTGTTGCTTCCCCTTTACAGTGGAATATCCAACCTGATATTCCTGTATATTTTTGGCTTCCCCAAAGGGGAATTGAAAGCTGGAGAGTCACATTGGCAGATACGGTATCTCCAGAAATACTAACTTTGCTCTGACCTAATAATGCTCTGTTTAATCTGGTAGAAATCCTTGCTGTCAGCCTTGTTTTTGCCTTACTGGTAAGCTGTCTCCTGGCATTCTTACAGAGAAACTTTTTATTTCGGCTTAGTAACTGTCCGGCTTTATATCTCCCATCTACCAATTCCCCATCTGTTTTCCACACGTCTGCAGTCTCATCTGCCAGACGAAGTGCCTCACTCTTTGCTACGGACATATCAATTAGAAAAAGACAGAAAAACATCTGAACCATCACTATAATTAAAATAATTGGAACAATAACTGCTGCCTCCACTGTCATCATTCCCTGGTTATTCATTTTCTTTCTATAATTCACAAATCTTACCTCCCAGAAGTACAGCGAGAACATGGACGTAAGTTTCCAACATCTTTTAATTTTACGGATTTTATCGTTCTTTTTAATCCACTGCATCCAAGTGTTGAATGATAGCAGTCTCCATATGCTGTCACAAATAGAGCAGATGGTGTCTTTCCATCATGAATACATTTCTCGCAGGCATCATATTTTGATGAGTTAAGAATCTCCTGTATTACTGTATCTCCCGTAATCTTCAGGTAAATATGTGAACAGGAAGAATCTTTGTGATAGACCACTCCATTCTCTGCTACGTAAACAATCTGATTATCTCTGTCCTCTTCATAATCTCCCTTATGTTTTACATAGCCTGAAAATATTCTTCTTTTTACTATTGCTTTCCTTCGAAACCGAATTCCCTGAAAAAAAGGAATCGGAACCTTTAACGTGTATATAGCACTGACTTGAATTTCTTCTCCTGATACCAGGGAGGAACTTATCAAAATCCCTCTGCTTCCTCCCTGAACTAAATTGTCGCATAAAGCTCCACCATCATACAGCGAAAAGAAAATTCCTTTTGCACTTTTTATACTTTGAACCCTCTCTGTTCCAGCAGTAGATATCTTGCTTTTAGAATCTGTCGATTCTGAAACAAGTGAAACCATTTTTTGTTTTGCACACACTTTTGCTGTCTGCGATACTGCATAATGAACCTCTGTCTCAATCAAAATCATCTGTGCTAAAGCAATAAAACAACATACAGCACATAAAAATACCGGAAAAACTAAAGAAGTTTCTACCGTCACAGAAGCCCGGGAGGAGTCAAAGCAGGATGCTCTGTTTCTCTTATGCGAAATAATCCATCTTTTGACCCGTGCCTGGAGAGGCTTTGCTTTTTTTATTGAATTATTTCTCTTATTTTCCGAACATTGAACATTACACATTCCAAAAAAGGAGTTTGTTATTATGTACTTTAAGTAGAGCACCCTGCTTCACCCCCTCCCCGGACAGACAGCGGATACACTGTCTGCCACGAAAATTCTCCAATGTTTACCTGAGTAGCTCTAGAGCGTGTCTGAAAAATCATTCCTGCAATCTGCACACCTCAATTTACGG
>CAVCBH010000259.1:0-18708 GCA_963600375.1 bacterium
TATACAGGTAAATCCACGATGCTACAAATGTGAGGTCACTTCATATTATCTAAGGGCACAAATATAGGGTATGGGTTCTCTTCGGGGGTTCTGTTTTTTGATAAAACTAAATAAGCAAGCGGAGTCTTTGGTGATAGTAGGCATAAATGCATAATAGTGGGGAGGGAAGCAAAATCCAAGACAAAAATTATCTGGAAAAACTCAAATCTTTCCCAAGTAAAATTCACAACCAAAATTATCCCAATAGCCTAGCTATAGATTATAAACAATCAGAAAAACGAGAAGCCCGTATCTCTCAGATGCGGCTTGTGAGCAAGTTCAAAATGCGGGCGAGCATTTTGGACGCAGTGAGGTAGAGCAGATGAGAGATACGGGCTTCTCGTTTTTCGTCTGTTTATACTATAGCACTATGCGAGGGTAATTACTTGTTGGATTTTGCTCCCCTCATCACAAATAAATAATCAAGAAAATTACATGTAAATGCAATTTATTTTCCTATGATTGAGAAATAGTACAAAAAAAACAATTTATTTTTTGTGTAAAAATGATAAAATATATACAAAGTAGGGTGTGATGTAAAAAAAGTAAAATTTTTTGTCTTTATTTTTACAACTAAAGATCCCTTGGAGGTGAACATGGAAGCGGAAAAGAAGAGCGGCAGAGGAAAGAAAGAAGTTAGTTTGCTGGGCTTATTTGGCAAAAAATTTTTAGAAGAGACGCAGAATAAGTTGGCAGAGGCAACAGGAGTTTCTTTTTTTATTATTGATTATAAAGGGGAGCCGGTTACAAGGGGAGAAAAAGAGGAAAAGTTTTGTGAAAAGAGGAAAGGGAAAGATGAAAGATGTAGCGAGTGTCAGATTATCAGGGCATTTGCGGCAGCAAAGAGTGCAATAAAGAACTGTACCTACATTTTTACCTGTCCGAACGGACTTGTACACATGGCAATTCCTGTTGTTGTAAATAATCAGTATATCGGGGCGATTATTGGTGGTCCAATTCGATGTGAGGAACGAGCATTAAAAGAAAGCGAACTTGGAAGTAATGAGCAGGAACGGAAAGCATTTTTAGATAAGCTTGCAGGAGAGAAGGAGTATCAGAATATTCCGTCTTTTACACAAAAGAGGATTGAAGCGATTGCAGATATGGTTTTTCTTCTTTTTAAAGAAATGGGAGAAAAAGAAACGGCAGTATTACAGCTTGGCGCTTTGGAGCATAAAGAGGTACATCTTGCGGATATCCGTAAGAAGAATAAGCTGTTAGAGGAAAAAGTGAATGGGCTTGAACATGAAATCTTGAAAGGAAGATTGCCAAAGCAGTTTTTGTTAAATCTTCTCACGACAATTTCCAGCTTTTCTATTCTTGAAAGTGCGAGTAAGACGGAGAATATTACAGCGGAGATGGCCGCTGTATTACGTTATTATTTAGATACTTCATCAGAGGTGATTCCGCTGACAGAAGAGTTCAAGCAGATGGAGTGTTATCTTGATGTCTTAAGACAACAGTATGATAACCGATTAGAATACAGAGTATATTGTCAAAAAGAAGTAGAAAGACAGAAAGTACCGATTGTAGGTGTTTTCCCGTTTGTTGAGCATATGGTTGATTTTGGAGTTCTTTCCGGACATTTTAGAGGAACATTATATATTGATGCGGAAAAGAAAGAAGAATATTGCCAGATTGTATTACAGTTAGAAAGTTCTGGCTTATCTATGGGTCATTTTGGTGCAGATATTACAGATAGCAATTTTGTTCAGGTACAGGAAGAAGATACAAGAAAGCGTTATAAAAAAGAATTTGGTGAAGACTTTGAGATTAGTGTTGATCCAAACATTGTAACAATCCGAATTCCATTTCAGGAAATAAAGTAAGGAGGCGACCATGGTAAATATTTTATTGATTGATCAGGAACCATTATTTCAGCAGGCATTTACCAGAATGATCGCGGAGGCAGAAGAGTGCCAGCTTGTTGGGATTGCAGAAACGAGTAAGGAAGCCTTTGAAGTTATAAATCGTTATCATCCTCAGATTGTTTTTTCTGATGTTCTTCTTGGCATGGAGAATGGAATTGCGATTTGTAATCTTATCAGGGAACATTTCCCGGAAATCACAACCTATATTTTATCAAACTACTGCAGTTTTCAAATGATTCGTCACTCGATGGATGTAGGAATACAAGAGTACCTGTATAAGCCATTGCCGCGAAAGAAACTGGCAGAGATTGTAGCAAAGAACGGCACTTTGGGACAGAATGAGGAAGAAAATGAACAGCAGGAAGCTTTATTTGCGGCTATAGAACAAAGAGATTATAAAGGCGCATATGACACAGCAAAAGAGCTGGTAGGATGTCTGTTTGAAGAATGTGACAGAAGAGAGCGTAAAAGTAAGCTCTCCATGTTGGAATCAAGTCTTTTTTATATGATCCCGGGTATGGATAATGTTCAAAAGAATTATTATTTGCAGAAGTATGAGATTACGATGAAAGTTCTGACAAAGGGTGCGCTTTGCTATTACTGGCTGATTCAGATTATAACAGAAGTGTTCAGGCAGCTTTGTACAATGAAATACGCACATATGAATAAGGTATTTCAGTATATAGAGAATAATAAAAATAATGAGATTTCTCTTTCAGAACTTGCAGAGGAAGCAGGAATCAGTAGTGGCTATTTAAGCCGAATATTTAAGAAGTATTATAAGATCAGTGTAGTAGACTATATTCATCTTCGCAAGCTTCTTCAGGCAAAGTATTATATGGCAACAAGCGAGATGAATATTTCTGATATTTCTTTCCTGCTTGGTTACAGCGAAGCAGGATATTTCTGCAAGATATTTAAAAAATATGAAGGACAAACCCCATCGGCATTTCACAAGAATTCACAGAAATTAACCGCGAAAGCGGGTTGATTTAATTCGGGGGATAGGCAGACAGACGAATCTCGGAAGTGAAATACTCTATATAGAGTATTTCACTTCCTGGTTTCGTCTGTCTGTCATTAAAGCCCAATACACCAAAAATCTTTCTGGAAGAGATCATCCCCACTTTTATCTCTAAAAGCAGGATGGAAGTCAAAATGAACTGCCCCTACCGGAATCTTTCGATCAACTGCCTTACAGATACGGGCAACACCTTCGTTCCCGAAAGCACCGCATAAATCAATGGCAGCACAGCCAATCTCAAGCATCTCCTGTGCAACTGTTTCTGCCTGACTGTAATCGGCACAGCCAACAACGTACATGATAATCTTTTCCGATTCGATTACAGAACGATCCTTTTTGGGATCGCAGCCTTCATTTGCAAAAATAAAAGCGACTTTAAACTTATCATTACCTAATTTTTGTTCCATTTCACCAACGCCTTATCTAAGATTTCCATAGCTTTCTTACCGTCATTCGCAGTAATAAGCTGGACATTATGTTCACGAAGTTTCTGATAAAAGTCTAATAAAAGATCGATATCTGTTGTGATCTTATCAAGTGTGATTACAACCAGTACATCAAGATTATCTGCTTCTATATCTGTCAGTAGACGACGGAATCCCGGACGATTCAGATTATCGGCAGGATAATCTCCAAGATCTGTATAGTTCACAAATTCATTGTCTTCACCATAAATGCCTTTTGCACGGTTCATGCACTTCATTCCATCAGCGATCATACCCTGTACATAGGTCTGAGTACAGATAGGACAGCCACCGCGAAGATGTTGATGATTGTAAATTCCGATACGCATAATTCATTCCCTCCAGTACATTTTTAAATATAGATTCTTATATCTATTGTAGCAGAAGGGCAAAGAAGGATAGGGAAGATACGGGAACAATTATAGGAAATAACGAAAGTCAGGAAAAGAAAGGGGACGAATATATCTGGTATCGTTATATTTCCATAGATAAAGCATGATAATACTATAAAAAATAGTATAAAAATGCTAAAATGATACTGAAATAGTATGTAAAGGAGGAGTATATGGAACGCAGAGAATTAGAACGGCAGATTGTCGAAAAAGAATGGCTCATGTTTCAGAAGGTACAGGGTGTGAACGGCCGGGCAGCATGCCAGGATGACTGGACCACCTTTCTTATTATGCGTCTTAGCCAGTTTGAAGGCTGGGATACAAATGTACTGGAAAGTTATTATGAAGACATTAAGCAGGCAGAAGAGCAGGAGAGAAATCTTATTATGGAGAAATATGCCTATATGATGGAGGAGACAGATCCGGTATATTTCTTATCCATTAAGGAATTACTTCCAGAGATTTCAGAAGAGAAGCAATTGATGGCTGAAAAAATTACTTCTATTTATATGGAATGGGAGAAAGAAGCGGATATTAAATATCCAAACATCAGAAGACACGGAAGACCGGCTGAGGGAATTGGTGTAGATGGAACCGTCAGTGTAAGGAATTATTTAAAGTGTGAATTATATACATATTCTGCAAGAACATTGGCGCTTTTTATCCTGTCCATCGAGAAAAATCCAGAGTATAATCGTTATCTTGCAACCATGCAGAAGATGGTGCAGGCATATGGATATTCTTCTTTGGAAGAAGCAGAAAAGGCGATGGCGTAAATCGAGAGATAAGAAGGGAGAATTAACATGCAGAAAGTATTATTGTTGGCAGGAGATTTTACAGAAGATTATGAAACAATGGTTCCTTTCCAGGCATTATCTATGCTTGGCTATCAGGTAGATGCAGTCTGCCCTGGCAAGAAAGCAGGCGAGTTTATTAAGACAGCGATTCATGATTTTGAAGGAGACCAGACATACACAGAGAAACCAGGTCATCTTTTTAAACTGACAAAGACATTTGATGAAGTAGATTTCGATGACTATATTGGTCTGTTTATTACAGGTGGACGTTCTCCAGAATATATTCGTATGGATCATAAAGTAATTTCTCTTGTAAAGTGTTTTGTAAGAAGTGGAAAGCCGGTAGCAGCAATCTGTCATGCCGCACAGGTACTTACAGCGGCAGATGTGGTATGTGGAAGAAAACTCACTTGTTATCCAGCGCTTGCAGCAGAAGTAAAGCTTGCTGGAGGTAATTATATTGAAGTTGCTCCAGATGAAGCAGTGGTAGATTGCAACCTGATTACATCTCCTGCATGGCCGGGAAATACAGCAATCTTAAGAGAATTTGCAAAAGCATTAGGATGTGAATTTATTTTCAGACCATAAATAGTAGGAGGTAGGATTATGGGGTCACTTTTAGAAGAAATGCATAAAATGCGTTTAAAAGAAAAAATACAGGAATTAGAAAATATAGGGGGTAATCCTCATGTAGAAGATCATGGACTTGGTGGAGTCTATCGCTGTAAAGTCTGTGGATATGTTTTTGATGAGAATAAGGAAGGAAGACCTTTTACAACAATGTCCCATTGTCCAATCTGTCATGTGGGTCAGCAACAGTTTGAAAAGATAGAGTGAATGCCTATGAAGATGGAGCGTTTGGAAGATATTTTAAAGAAGCTCGTGCAGATGGAAGATGCGGAAGAGAACCTTGAAATGGTTCCACTTTATGAGGAAGCATTAGCGCTTTCTAAAGAGATTTATGGAGAATATAACTTAAAGACACTGGAGATTTATAATAATTATGGTGGACATCTCCGTAATCTTGGACTTTACGAGAAGGCAGAACAAATCTTAAGGAAGGCTGTCATTTGCGCAGGAACGGTCCGCGGAAAGGAACATCCAGATTATGCGACTACTCTTGTAAATCTTGCCAATTTGCTTCGAATGATGAAGCAATGGGAAGAGAGTGAAACACTTTTTTATCAGGCATTGGCTCTCTATAGAATAACAATTGGAGAACATCATTTTATTTATGCAGGAACAATGAATAATCTGGGACTTCTCTATTATGAAAGAGGCAATCTTGAAAGAGCAAAAGAGTGTTTAGAAACCAGCCTTCGTATTCTGGAAGGAAAATCAGAATATATTATTCCGTATGCAACGACACTGCATAATCTTGTAGACATTTATAAAAAAGAAGGAAATCTTATTCTGGCAGAGGAAACGCTCAAAAAAGAAATCCAAATTTACAAAGAACAGCAGTATGAGGGAACTGTCCTTTATGCAGCGGCGTTAAACTCTCTTGGAATTCTTTACTGTGAAAAAGAGCAGTATGAGAAAGCAAGGGAGGTGATGCAGGAAAGTGTAGAGATCACAAAGAAACATCTTGGAGAAGCGAGTGACGCCTATAAGACCAGTGTGAAGAATCTTGCAATGATTGATGAAAAACTGCAAGGGCAAAAAGTTAAAAGCAATCATGAGACTTTGCAGGAGACGTTAAGAAGTATGACAACAGCTTCCTGTGCGGAAGAATACAGCTTAGAAGATATATTGGCCAATATAAAAGAAGATATAAAAGACGTAACAGAGAAAAATATAGCAGAAAAAGATATATCAAAAAGTGTTGAAGAAACAGAGAAAACTATACAGGAAAATGCAAAGACAGAGAATGAGAAAGCAGATTTTATAAAAGGACTTGATTTGTGCAGAGCATATTTCAATGAGATTTGTTATCCAATGCTTCAAAAAGAATTTGCGAAATTCCTTCCTCGTATGGCGGCAGGACTGATTGGAGAAGGCTCTGAATGTTATGGTTTTGACGATGAGATATCAAGAGATCATGATTTTGGTCCATCTTTTCAGATTTACATTCCAAAAGAGGACATGCCGATTTACGGTGAGCGCCTAAAGAACAGAATTGCTGCACTTCCAAAGACGTTTCAGGGATTTGGAGCGAGAGTGGAAAGCCAGTATGGAGATGGACGAGTTGGCGTATTTGCTATTGAAGATTTTTATCAGAAGTTCATTGCAGCAGAGGGGGTGCCGGAAACACTTTCCCACTGGAGACGGATTCCGGAAAATGCACTTTCAACCGTGACGAATGGAGAAGTTTTCTTTGATAATTATGGAAAGTTCACACAAATCCGTGAGGAATTAAAGAAGGGCTATCCAGAAGATGTCCGATTAAAAAAGATTGCCGCCCGGCTTATGAAAATGGCGCAGAGTGGACAGTATAATTTCCCTCGCTGCAATAAGCGCAAGGAGTATGTAGCATCCCGTCTTGCATTAAGTGAGTTTATGTCCGTTTCAATGTCACTTGTTTATTTATTAAATCATGCGTACAGACCATATTATAAATGGGTACACAGAGGATTGTTGTCTCTTCCAATACTCGGACAGGCAGCCTACGATAAAATGAACAGGTTATCCGTTTTATCCATAGAAAAGGATGGCAAAGAAATGGAATGGCTTGTCGAAGAATTCTGCGTGCAATGTGTCGAAGAATTAAAGGCACAGGGACTTACTGATTCTTCCGAAGCATTTTTACTGATGCAGGGTCCGGAAGTATTAAAACGAATAAAAGAACCAACTTTAAGAAACAGTAACCCATGGGTTGAGTAAAACATCATATGTGATTGATTATAAATCTCGGAGGGTTGAGTAAAACATCATATGCGAATAATAGTAGAGCAGAAGTGTTCTTGAATAGCCTTTTTCTTTTCTTATCATATACTGATAAAAAAGGAATTTGCGGCTATGAAAATGACCAATGTGGGAAGTTTGTTAGAGTTAAAAAGAATTTACAGCCGTGGTATTACCGGAAAGGGTATTACTACGGCTGTTTTAGATACCGGTATTTATGCACATCCAGATTTTTTTATTCCAAAAAACCGGATTCTTTATTTTCACGACTTTGTAAGAAACAGAAGAGGACCGTTTGATGATAATGGGCATGGAACACATGTCAGCGGAATTATCGCTTCTGCCGGGAAAATGGGAGATGGAAGCAGTATTGGGGTTGCGCCGGAAAGTACAATCGTGATGCTCAAAGTACTTGAGAAAGACGGGAGCGGCAAGCTGGATACGATGTTAAAAGGCATGGACTGGATTCTTGCCAATCATGAGAGATATGGAATCCGTATTGTAAATATTTCTGTTGGAATGCCAGTAAAAAACATAGAGAATCCAGAAGAAGAAAAACTCGTAAAAAAAGTAGAAAAATTGTGGAATGAAGGTCTGGTAGTTGTTGTAGCAGCCGGAAATGACGGACCAGCACCGTATACGATTACAAGTCCGGGGACGAGTCGCAAAGTGATTACTGTCGGAACCGGAATGGAAGCTGGAGGAGAATATTCCGGTCAGGGGCCTGTTCCAGGAACCTGCGTATGTAAACCGGATATTATTGCTCCGGCAAGTGACATAGTAAGCTGTGATAACCGGGGAAAGAGCTATAAAAAAAGAAGTGGCACTTCGATGGCAACGCCGATTGTGTCGGGAACGATTGCTCTCTTGCTGTCCAATGAACCGTGGATTTCTAATCGGGATGTAAAAATACGCCTGATGGAGAGCGCTATTGACTGTGGGCTGGGGAAAAACAGACAGGGGTGGGGGCTTCTGAATCCCGAAGGGATGTTGAGGATTAAATAGGAATTTGCCTGCGGCAAATTCTTATTTACGTTTATTTTTTTAAAAGGACAAAAAATATTATGTTTTTTGTTGTACTCATAAGAAACGTACCAAAAATTACAGTTGAATTTCACAAAAAAGATAAATAAAAACGGAAATTTGCAGGCATAATTCATAAAAGAATCTTTCCTATTTACTGGGAGTTTGTTATAATAACAACAAAAATAATAAACATATTCAGTAAAGGAGAAGGGTATCATGGCAAATTGTATTACGCTTAATCAGACATCTTATCATGGAGCAGGAGCAATCCAGTCTATTCCAGATGAAGTAAAGGCACACGGGCTTACAAAAGCATTTGTATGTTCTGACCCTGACTTAATTAAATTTGGAGTAACAAAGAAAGTAACAGATGTATTAGACACCGCTAAATTAGAATATGAGATTTATTCTAACATTAAACCAAACCCAACAATCGAAAATGTACAGACTGGTGTTGGTGCATTTAAAGCGTCCGGCGCAGATTATTTTATCGCAATCGGTGGAGGATCTTCCATGGATACAGCAAAAGCCATTGGTGTTATCATTAACAACCCTGACTTTGAGGACGTAAGAAGCTTAGAGGGAGTAGCTCCTACAACAAAACCAACTGTACCTATTATTGCTGTACCTACAACCGCAGGAACAGCAGCAGAGGTAACAATCAACTATGTTATCAAAGATGATGAAAAACAGCGTAAATTCGTTTGCGTAGACCCTAAAGATATTCCTGTAGTAGCAATCGTTGACCCTGATATGATGAGCAGTATGCCATATGGTCTTACAGCATCAACAGGTATGGATGCTCTGACACACGCTATCGAAGGATACATTACAAAAGCTGCATGGGAAATGACAGATATGTTCCACATCAAAGCAATCGAAGTTATTTCAAGAAGCCTTCGTGCTGCATGTGAAAATGATCCTAAGGGAAGAGAAGATATGGCTCTTGGACAGTATATTGCCGGAATGGGATTCTCCAACGTAGGTCTTGGAATCGTTCATTCTATGGCTCACGCATTAGGTGCTGTATATGATACACCTCATGGCGTTGCTAACGCAATCCTTCTTCCTACTGTTATGGCATATAATGCAGATGCAACAGGAACAAAATATAAAGACATCGCTATTGCTATGGGCGTAGAAGGTGTAGAAGATATGACACAGGAAGAATACAGAAAAGCCGCTGTAGATGCAGTAGCACAGCTTTCTAAAGATGTTAAGATTCCTCAGGATTTAAAAGATATCGTAAAAGAAGAGGACTTAGACTTCCTTGTAGATTCTGCGTATAACGATGCATGTGCTCCTGGAAATCCAAAGGATGCAACAAAGGAAGATATCAAAGCTTTGTACCAGTCTTTAATGTAAGACATTTTGTATAACTACGCCAAATTATCAATATTATAATAAAGGGAACCGGAAAGTGGGATTTGGTGCTCTCCGGTTCTTTTTTTAGTTTTTTGAATAATCCGGCAAAAAGGTTTCTACAGCAGTTGCCTATTCCAAATCTTAAAATCAGTTTGAAATCTGGTGCTGTCTGTTGACTGCCCATGCAAATGCAGAATTATGGTTGGTGAATTTGGGGAATCTCCAGAAAAATTATTGAGAAAACCACTTAGTGTTCCATCCATCTAGTTTCTAAAGTGTTGTTGGATATAGATTTTATAGTTTGATTCGTAACTCTTTTGTTGTGAACTACAAAATGATCGTCCATAAACTATTATTACTGAGTGGATGCTACATTAGAGCGTGTTTGAAAAAGTTCTGGAGATTATGGATCTCTGGAGATGGAAAATAAATTACTGCTATAGTCCAAATGGCAAGCTTTGGGTGTGTCTCATTTGCCTGTAATAAATCAGAAGTCAACCTAATATTTGAGGAAGCCCCAGATAATTAAGTATTCCCACATAAATTCCATAAGCAAACTGATATGGTTCGTCAATCATCCTCTGGTTATCTTCATAATTAGTAATATAGCCGAGTTCCACAAGAACGGCTGGCATTCTCGTGTTTTTTAAAACGTAGAGAGAAGGTCTGGAAAAAACTCCATTATACTTTGTGCTGGTTCTTCGAACAATTTCTGTTACGATATTTTGAGCAAGATACCATGCTACAGATTCTGTAGAAGAAACGTAGGCTTCTGTACCGTTGATATCCGGGTTTTCGCTGGCATTTGCATGAATACTGACAAAGTAATCTGCCGGCCAGTTATTTGCCTGTGTTACACGCTCTCTTAAGCTGCTTGTGTTACTGTAGCCTAAGGAGGTTTGTGGCGTAGGGCGGGAAAGGCGAGCCTCGAAGCGATCGTCTTCTGATAAAATATCATAAAGAAAACGTCCCACCTGATAGGTAATGTCCTGTTCCCGTATTCCAAAGCCTTCTGCTCCTGCATTGATTCCCTCCGGATTATGTCCCTGATCGATATAAATTTTGATTGCCAAGTCATTTCCTCGTTTTTCTTTTAGTATATTCTCGTAGAGTTTGGAAAATTCCTCAGTAAAGAATTCTACGCTATAAAAAGAATGAAATCTGTGATATAGTAAGAGAAATACAAATTAGGAGTACAGGCTATAATGGACAAACATGAAGATAAATTTGATTTTTCAGATTTGGATTTTGAGGAGCTGAGTAACAGCATTCAAAAGACGATTGACAGTGTAAAGGTGGAAGCGTTAAAGCAGGTAGACCGGGCAAAAGAAGAAGCCTCAAAGCAGATGGATAAAGCCAAAGAAGGCGCTTCAAAACAGTTTGACCGATTCAGAAGTTATCAGAATGACATGGCCTATATTGATGTGGGGCATGGGAGAAAGGTGATTTCTGGAAAACTTAAGAAGAATCCGGGGCTTTACAGTGGACCGGCAGAGATTGTAGTAGGAGCCACTGGCCTTGGAGTTTTTGGCGGTGCAGGTATTGGTTTTGGGACAGGCGCACTTTTAGGAGCTGTGGCAACTGGTGCGGCAATTACATCGGCGGCAGTTTTTATTCCATTTGCGCTGCTAAGTGCATTTTTACTTGGAAAAGGAATTTTTGGAAGTAACAGAGCAAGAAGGATTAAACAGTATTCCGAAATCTGGACTGGCGAACAATATGTCATGATCGATGACATTGAAAGTAAAGTAAAATGGAACAGAAAGAGGATTATGAAGGATATTCATTTCCTGACACAGAGGAATCTCATCATCGGAGCGAAGTTAGATGAGGCAGAGACCTGTCTTCTGCTTACAGATGAGTCAAAACAGCAGTATGAGAATGCTATGGAGTCAAAGCGGTACAGAGAGCAGGAAGAGGAAGAGAAGAGAGCGTTAGAAGAGGAGATGGAGAATGCTTCTTTAGAACAAAAAGAGATTTATCGGATCAAGAGGGAAGGACAGGAATATTTAAAGCAATTAGCGGATATTAAAATGCAGATTTCTTTTCCGGAAGTAAGAGTGAAGATTGAACGCATGGAGGTGCTGGCTGCCCGGATTTTTGTCTGTGCTTCAGAACATCCGGAAAGTATTCCACAGACAAAGAAGCTGTTTAAATATTATTTCCCATCCGTGATGAAGCTTCTTGACGTATATGAAGAAATAGAAAAACAGCCGGTTCAGGGAGAAAATATTCAAAAGACTCGAAAAGAAATCGAGGAGTCATTGGATACGATTAATCAGGCTTTAGAAAAGTTATTTGATGAGATGTTTCAAAATGTAGCGATGGATGTCTCATCTGATATCAGGGTGTTAGAAATTATGCTTAGCCAGGATGGATTAACAGAAGACGGTCTTCACGCAGATAAAACCGAACCAATGCTGAAATTTTAAAGGAACTGAGTAAAATAATAGTAAAAGTAGCGTTGTGGATATGACTATCCTGTACGGCAGGGGCGAAGTGGACATGCCCGTAAGAAGCAGAAATAGCGCAGTAATAAAAAATGATTCACTGACAGGTAGAAATAGTGAAGTGATAAAAAGTGATTCACTGACAAGTAAAAATAGTGAAGTAAAAAAATATTTGCTAATAAATGAAAATAATTCAGGAAAGGAAAAGCTATTTTAGATTTTAATAGTAGGAAAAGAGCATGAATATTGAAGAATTATTAAAAGAAGGTCCATCTCTTACATTAGAGCCAGAGGTAGAACCAGAGCTTCCAGTTGAAGAAAAAGCGCCGGTTCCTAAAGTATATGAGGAAGAACAATACCTGACAGATGATGAAAAAAAGCAGGTAGACGCTTTTGTAAAGCAGATTCATTTAGAAGATTCTGCAGCTGTTTTAAAGTATGGAGCAGGCACACAGCAGAAAATGTCTGCATTTTCTGAGGGAACATTAGAAAAGGTACGTTCGAAAGATTTAGGAGAAATCGGTGATCTGTTAAATGGAGTTGTCGTAGAGCTGAAAGGTTTTGATGAAGAAGAGGATAAGGGAATTAAGGGATTCTTTAAGAAAAAGATTTCTAAAGCACAGACCATGAAGCTTCGTTACAGTAAAATCGAGGGAAATATTGATGAAATCTGTGGAAAGTTAGAAGGACATCAGGAACAGCTTTTAAAAGACAGTGCGATGCTTGACCAGCTTTATGAATTAAATAAAGTATATTTCCGTGAACTGACGATGTATATTCTCGCAGGAAAGAAAAAGCTTGAAGAAGAGGAAAATGAAATTATTCCGGAACTGAGAAAGAAAGCGGAACTGAGCGGACGTCAGGAGGATGCACAGGAAGTCAGCGACAGAGAGGCACTTTGCAATCGTTTTGATAAGAAGATTCATGATTTAGAGCTTACGAGAATGGTATCTTTACAGATGGCACCACAGATTCGTATGGTGCAGTCAAGCGATATTGAAATGTCTGAGAAGATTCAGTCCACATTAGTAAATACGATTCCTCTCTGGAAGAGCCAGATGATTATTGCACTTGGCGTAGAACATTCCAGAGCGGCAGCAGAAGCACAGAGAAAGGTGTCAGACCTCACAAACGATCTTCTTAAAAAGAACGCAGAAAAACTGAAAGTAGCAACCGTAGAAACAGCAAAAGAAAGCGAGCGCGGTATCGTTGATATGGAAACACTGGTAGCGACCAATGAAAGTCTGATGAGTACGATTGATGAAGTCATGCGAATTCAGGCAGAAGGCCGTGAAAAGAGAAGAGAAGCAGAAGGCAAGTTGACACAGCTTGAAGAACAGTTGAAAAATAAAATGTTAAATCCCAGAGGATAACAATAATTATGTCCAAAAGGTCATGATTTGTTTCTGCAGAAGCGGAAATATGCTTATGTTTTAGAAAAAATTGTATCGTTTTCTTGTCGGATATTACGGTTTTATTAAAAAATATTTCAAAAGTCACATTTCAGACACATTCAGCCTTTATAATGAATCTCAGTTAAGTTAAAGTAATGCGTGAATATGAATATGGAGGTCTAAAACATGCTGAATCGAATGAAACGTGTCGCAGCCGGTTTACTTACTGCTGTTTTTCTTTTAAATATATCTGCAGTACCAGGAGTGAATAATGTAACACAGGTTGAGGCTGCAAGCTTAGTAAAAAAAGGAACGGTAAATACAACAAAGTTAAATATCCGTGTTAAAAAGAGTATGAAGTCCAAACGAATCACTATTTTACATAGGGGAGATAAAGTAAAACTTCTTTCTAACAACTCCAAATGGGTTGCAGTAATGGTAAATGGTCAGGTTGGTTATACACAGGGCAGATACATTTCCGTAAAGAACGGAGGAACTGCCTCAGATACAACTACAAGCAAAGGTCAGAACGTTGTAAATTACGCACTGAAATTCGTTGGTAATCCATACAGATGGGGTGGAACAAGCCTTACACGCGGTGCCGACTGTTCCGGATTTGTTATGAGTGTTTACAGACATTTTGGAAAGTCACTTCCACATTCTTCATATGCACAGAGACATGTAGGAAGACGAGTAGGAAGTTTAAGCCAGGCAAAACCTGGAGATATCATCTGCTACAGCGGTCACGTAGCTATTTACATGGGTAACAACAAGGTTGTTCATGCAAGTAATCGAAAAGATGGTATTAAGATTACAAAGGGCGCTGCATATCGTTCTATTGTGACAATTCGTAGAATTTTTTAATTTGGGATAATGAGATAAAACAGCCTGCAAATAAAAAGTCAAGACTAAATTTAAAATTTTTAAAATTTAGTCTTGACTTTTTATTTGCAGGCTGTTTAGTTTTGCAAACCAGAATTTAATCGTAAATATCTATATAGCTTTTCGGATTATAAAAAGCTTCTTCATTACAGCGATAAATTCGTCTTTCTCTATCAAAGGAATCAGGTAAGTTCCCCTTGAACAGCCCATCCCTGAATGGAATCTCCTGGAAGAAAATCGTATCAGGGCGAGACTTTCCATTGTCGCCTAAAACATAACGAATTCGTTCGATGTCTCCGTCAAACCATTTGTCAAGAAGAGGGACAAGCTGTTCTCTAAAGACGCGGCAAAGCGAGATAAAGGAATCCTTGTCAGGGGATTGCAGGAAGAATCCCTCGCCCAACTGATGATCTGCTCCAAGAAAATAGGAGATACGCATATTTAATGTTGTCATCAGGCGCTGCAAAGAGATGCCCTCAATACGCATGCCATGGAGAATCTCTGGTTCCGGTGATACAGGACGGATGAAGAAATCGTGGTCGATTGCACCTAAAATAGTATCTTCACATACGATGGAGTCGCAGGTGGCAACAATATAAAGATTCGATGGAAGTCGGAACTTTTCTTTGGAGAGAGGAAGGGTGATGGCAGTTTCGCTGCTGGTTCCTTCCCGGCGGTTTTCCCGCAGGAGAACGGCGGTTTCTCTAAAAAGATGCCTCCAGTTTAAATCGACTTCTTCCATCATGACAACGTAGCGGCCATCCGCACATGTATTGGCAAATTGTTTAAAAATACCGTCCTCAATAAATGGTCCCCGTTTTCTCTCGATAAAACCGTCATAGCCGTCACTGTTGATATCAGGGTAAGAAATATGAAGAATTCTGCCCTCATCAACATATTGCTGGTAATGCTCTAATACGTCAGGAACGGGTTCGATATTCATCATATTGGAGTCCTTACCCTCGATAATGCCGACAGCGGTCATAATTGCCTGATGGAACTTTCCTGTCTTTACCGGGCCCTTAATTAAAGTGTTTTTTGGGTAAAGGCGGAAGTTCTGCTCTTTACGGTCAGGATGAGTGGAAACGATAGCATTATCAGGATAAGGCCATACAGAATCCGGGGTAATGGAAACATTTGCTGTAACAGGAGTATTGCCTGTGCCTGTAGCAGCTCCGGCAACAGAGCTATTTCCACTTGAATAGTTTCCGGTTTTTCTTGTTGGTGCCTCTTCATCATCTGCTTCTAAAGCAGCTTTATTTACAAAAGAAGAGAATTCCTCGTTATCGTCAGCAACAGTGCTATCTGTAGAGCCGTTTGAAGCGGTTTCATTTTCATAAGTTCTCTCGTCATCGGCTGGTGTTGTTCCATATCCTTGAATGGCCTTTGTGATAAAGTCAGTAGAAGCAGGTGTGCCGCCTTCTTTGTAAATAATCTGTGGGCCTGGAACATCAGCAGCAGGGCGGTAAGTTAATTTAGAGCCGAGTGCTGCCGCCAGAGAATCCGTGACAAAATTGGTTTCTGTTTTACTACTGTCTCCGATTCCGGCATTTTCAGCATCCTCAATTGCCGGATAGTAGTTCTGGCATATATCTGTATAGTAGGAGGCAAAAATCTCTAACGATGTGGAGAACAGTCCTATGATATCTTCTTCCGACATTGCTTTAAAATCATCATAATGATAGAGGACAAATGCCTTTATTTTATCACCGGAAGGTGCGAGGTCAGAACTTTCGTGAGGAACGAGTGCTACCTGGAATGGGGCTGCTGTCATAAGTGTGAGCATATTGCATTTATCGTGGATATCAAGCATCACTTCCTCATCGGAAACGCAAGGCAGGTTCAAAGAAACTTCGATATTTAGTTTATCCTCATCTAATACAGTGCGGATACCAATAAAAGCGTTATGTCCGGCATAGGACGGAATATATAAAATGTCCTGAAGAACGCCGGTGACAGTGCCGGAATCAGACAGATACCAATCACCTTTTGCAGCATAAGTAAAGTTTGGATATTCTTTTAACAGTGCCTCACTTATTTTGTGGAATGTTTCGCAAATCTCCTCACCATCTGCACGAAGAGCAAGAGCCTTATCGGAAGTATCCTCCTTGGAAAATGGAGTGCCACCCTGTCTTGATAGATAAGCTGCCATGCGGACAAAACCGTTGGCATTGGTAAGTTCTACATAAGATTCATCGACAAGATGTGCATATTCGTGTTCAATAAAGTCCGTAAGCTTTGAAAGCTTCATATAACCAAGGATGGAATAGACATATGCATCGTAATCCACTTCCTCTGGGTCTGGACGTTCTCTTTCCCCTTCAAATTCTCCTGGAAAAGATACACGATAATATTTATAAATGTCTCTTAAATAATTAAAGCGGTGTCCACGCTCATCTGCATTACAGATCTGGGTGATGGTGTTAGCGTTAACATCCTGTCCGTACACTTTCTGGGAACGAGTCTGTACCTCATACTGCATCAGGAGAATGTCATCAGAACTGATTCCCGGATTGCAGTAATATTTTTCATAAAGAAGGACAGCAGCGGCAATCCATACGGCATCTTCCTGACTGTAACGAGTCTGGAGGCTACGTTCCACATCGCTCATAAAGGCGTAATAAGACTCTTCTAATTCAGGATATAATGCGCCGACCGCTTCCGTCAGTTCCGGGTGAATTTTTAATTCAAGTGTTTTTGCATCGGTATTTTTACCCCAGAAGAAAAGATACCACCAATATTCATTACCCTCGTAATCTACCTCTGGGTTCATGCTGTTTGCCTCACCAAGAAGCTCTCCTGCCGCATTTAACTGAGACAGAATATCTTCCTGTGTGCGCCCGCTCTCAAAAGAAAGTTGCAAGAGTGTCGCAGTATGGTTAAAGGAAGAATAAATTTGTTTGAGCACAGAGATAGTTTTCTCATCAAGCTGCCCGGAATTTAAAATATTTGTCCACTGTTCTGTCGTGTAGCGGCTTTTGGACTGGTAATCCGCCTCATACTCATAATCACGCTGTCGTTGTTTGTCCGTAATCATAATTGTTGTCCTTTCTTATCTTTTCTATAGAAAATGTAATGACTAAAATAATTAGCAATGAAAGGGATAATCTAAGTTCTGAACCCTCCCCTGTAAAAAGAAAATCCGGATAAACTGCAAGAGCTTATCCGGATCTAAAGCGTGTTAAAAAATCATCGCTCCAATTCGCAGAAAGCATTTTAAACACGTTCCAGAGGTGGCAAATGGCTTACATTTCTGCCGGCTCCGCTTCAAAAGTGTGCCGTTCTATCTTTAAATAAACAATCTCCACCCGGTTTTTATCCATTTTTTTAATCGAATACAGGTAATTGCCCTCTTTTACTGTCTCACCTTCTTTTGGAAGATGATCGAGAAGTTCAATCATATGTCCACCGATGGAATCGTAGTCTTCTGATTCAATCTCGGTACCAAGGACATCGTTTAAATCATCAAGCTTGGTACTTCCCTCAATCTCATACTCATCTGTGCCAATACAGCGGATTGCCTCAGTTTCTGAAGCATCAAACTCGTCTTTGATATCGCCGACAATCTCTTCGATAAGGTCTTCTAATGTAACAAGACCTGCTGTAGAACCATATTCATCAAGAACAATGGCAAAACTGATGGAATTATTACGCATTTCTTCCATCAAAGTAGAAGTCTTTTGATATTCATAAGTAAAAAACGGTTCTCTCAGCACCTTGTATATGTCAAATGCTTCATTTCGGTGTGTTTCCCGGTAAAAGAACAGATCCTTTAAATTAAGGATACCGATAACGTTGTCCTTGCTCTCTTCATAAACCGGAAGCCTTGAGTATTGTTCTTCTAAGAAAATCTCAACCAGCTCATCATAGGACATATCAACGGAAGCAAAAGAAACATCAATACGTGGAAGCATAATGTCCTTTGCAACAGAATCACCGAAATCAAATACATTGTTTATAAGCTCTTTTTCTTCTTTTTCAATTACGCCGCTTTCCTGACTGACATCTACAATCGTTCGAAGCTCTAACTCTGTCATGGCCTGTCCACTTCCTGGTTTAATCCCAAACAGACGGCATAAAAGACCACTGAAAAGATTCACTACATAGATGACAGGAGTAAGTACAGTTGTGACCGTATAAATTACTCCGGAATACAGAAG
>CAVCBH010000260.1:0-5978 GCA_963600375.1 bacterium
CTCCCGTAAATTGAGGTGTGCAGATTGCAGGAATGATTTTTCAGACACGCTCTAGAATACTAATTGCCGC
Source organism: bacterium (assembly GCA_963600375.1). Taxonomy (GTDB): domain Bacteria; phylum Bacillota; class Clostridia; order Lachnospirales; family Lachnospiraceae; genus Anaerobutyricum. The sequence continues at coordinate 71 of CAVCBH010000260.1, forward strand.
AGGCAAGGCTGACGAAACAGACGCCGCTACAGAAAAGTGATAGTCGGATTGCTAGAAGAATTATCAACAAGAACCCCTAAAAAATTTATTGATTTTATAAAGAAAATGGTTTTATAGCCTGAAAACCCGTATAAACAGTACATATTACAGAATCGGAACTTTCTGTAATATGTACAAAGGGGGCAAAAAGGGGCAAAATGATTTTAAAGAATGTTTATATTTTGTATCTGCTCATTGTCTTTCTGCCTTGTTTTCTGTGTAACGTGAAGGTATATTTTTCTTGTGATATGAGAATCTTCGTGTCCGAGGCGGCGAGAAATAATTTCAATATCTACACCCTGTTCAGCTAAAAGAGATGTATGTGTATGGCGAAGTGTATGAGGGGTGATTTTTCTCCCTAAAATTTTTTCGCTGCTTTTTACAAGATACTCACGATATGTTTGATAACAGACAGGACGTTCATTTTTCATAAAAACCAAATCCTGACCGCAGGCAAGTTTGTTTGCAAGCGCCTCTTTCTTTAACTCTTTCGCCAGGGGGAACAATTCGTCTTGGATGTAGATTTTTCTTTTTGAAGATTTCGTTTTTGGAGTAGTAGAGAGCTTGTTAACGTGATCATAAGTATGAGACACATAAATGTAACGATTTTTCAAGTCTATGTCTTCAGAAGAAAGAGAAAATGCTTCGCCAACTCTCATTCCGGTAAGAACTAAAAACTGTGTAAGCCTTTTCCGATGTTCATTCTCCATTTCTTTAATGAGCTTCTGTACTTGCCAGGATTCAAGATATTTTTCTTCAATGTCTTCTGAGTCATCCTCCTTGGTATCTGTTGAAGATTGTTTACTTTTTAGCTTTTCTAAATAAGATTTATCTTCTACATAATCATTCGCATATCCCCAATTGATTATTCGTTTGAATAAGGCAATTCTCCTGCCTATTAATTCGATATCTTCGTCTGGTTGAACGATATGTTCCTTGACATAGCGGGCAGTAAGATTATTTACGATACTATCTTCTCCAAGTAGTTCAACAACCTTATGGCTATTTGCAGATTCTACAGAGTATGAGCTTTCTTTCCAGCTCTTGTGTTTGCTTTCAAGCCATCGTTCTCTCAGCTCCCCTAACGTAATATCAGAGGTTCCTTTTTCGCTCAGCAAGGCATCTATCTTCGTCAAAAGTGCCCGCTGAGCAGACTTTCTTGCCTGAGCAGTATTCTTTTCAGTAGTGACGGAAATCTTTCTTGTTTTCCCCGTTATCGGGTCTGTGTAGCGTTCTACATGCTTATATTTACCGTTCTTTGTTTTCTCAGTCCACATATAAATCATCCTTTCGTAAAAATGGGTATAAAAAATACACCCTGTTAAAAACTCGGATGCTGTGATATAATCTAGTTGCTTGTGGATTATGTGTTCAGCATCTATGTTGACAGATAATTTGCGATTAAGTCCAGTGTTACCGGCACTGGACTTTTTCATTTGCTATATAAAACAAAAAACACCATGCAATAGTACTTGCATAGTGCCTTTTAACCATGATCTGCATGGTTTTCTCTACACAAGTATATCATGTTATTATGGAGAAAACAATTAACTAATGCCAATCTTTTGCTTTAATGCTTCCTGTAGGACTTGTGAGAAATTAATATTCTGTTTTAAAGCAGCATCATTAAGCCAAGACGGAATAGTAAGAGTCTTACGAACAGACTTTGTAAAGTGGGATTTTGCATATTCCGCAACATCTACAGTAACAATGTTTACAAAAGCTTCATCAGAAGAAGTTTCTAATTCATCCATAATCTTTTGTATGTCGATATCCTTAAGGCCGGATGCGGACGGGACTTTTTCGCCCTCCAAATCAGCAGAATATAAATAACCTGCCAGACAATCGACAGCCATGGAAAAGGCATCTTCCAGATTCTCACCGCAGGTAGCGGTATTTAAGTCTGGGAAGATAACGGAATATCCGGAATCCTCTTTAATAAAACAAGCTGGATAAGCAGATAACATAATAATACCTCCTTATGATTGGGGTGAACAAGTGGGGCTATTTAAGCCCCGCCTGTTTTAGAATGGAGTTTTCGGTTCCCTTTGGTATGTCCTTACAATGAAAAGGTATTGTAACTTTACCAGGTTTTGATGGATGTATGTAGTGCCGATGGGAACCAACCTGCGACCGGAACACCCATCCATCAGCAAGGATAATTTTCTCCATTTCTCTTGATTTCTTTGGCATAAGCCTTTACCTCCTTGCAGTATTATAATAACATATAATGCGCATAAAATCAATGCGCACAAAACAAAATTATACATTAATGCAATTTGCCAAAAAACTGGAATAGGGAAAAGCACCTTAAATAACATTGAAGAGGTACTAAGGGGATTTTGTCTAAACAACTAAGCCTGTAATTGTTCCCTAATCTTTAAAGATGTCCTATATTGCTCGGCGTCAGGAAAGTCTATAAATTCAACAGTTTTATCAAAATTTTCTTTAACAACCTGCTTTATCTCGTCAAGTGTTACATGGAAAAATTCTCGTCTGGTATTAACCATATTTAACTTTCTGTCTTCGAAAGCACGATGTAAAGCCGCCTCCAGAGCGGGAGCATTATCAGAGAATATCATGGCGTGAACATCAAACCCAAATGGAACAGAAGCATCACCTAGTTCGTCTACTCTGTCCTGGGGTTCCAATCTTCTTGTCATACCTATTTTGTAAATATTTTCCCCAAAAGACCCCACATTTGAAATAACATATACATATCCAGCTTTCTGGTTTGCTTCCCTGTAATCAATATCTTTTATAGATTTATCAATGTTAGAAAGTTCGGTTTCTAGTTCTGTTTTTTTTGCAATCAGCTCATCGGTTTCGCCATGTTCTTTGATTTGAACCAGAAGATTTTTAAGAGCCTGCTGGTAATGGGTCTGTTCTTTCTTAATCTTTTTCCGCGGCACTCCCAATGTAGATGCAAAAAGTTTTAAAAGATCTTCTTTCGGTGTGCGGACATCGCTTTCATATTGGGCAATCCGGACATCGGCGCAAGTTTCAGGGAACCCCATAGCTATGCCGAGTTCTTTCTGCGTGAGATGATTTTTCTGTCGTAAGTGTTTTAATTTTCTTCCAAATGTAATCATAGTAGTTATTCTCCTGTACTTCCGAATGCTCCGGTACCGCGTTCATTTCCGAGATCCAGAACAAAATCTGCGATTAAAACGGGCGTGATCACAAGCTGACCAACCCTGGTATCTTTATGAATGGTTTGTGTTTCGGTGCTTACGTTGCTGAGGATTGCATGGATTTCTCCACGATAACCGGAATCAATTGGCGGAAGTTCACATACCAGTCCTTTAGCGGCCATGCTGCTTCTTGGAAAGACATATCCGGCAAATCCGTCAGGAATAATCAGTCCGAACCCTAGAGGAATTCTGGCAATCTCTCCTGGCTGTAAAGTGCAGTTATAAGGCATGAATACATCAGCACCGGCATCATTTTCATGTGGACGGAAAGGATAGTGATCTTCTTTTAGACCGAAATCGATGAGTTTAATTTTCATTGCGTTGTACCTCCTTTTTGATAAGCAATGGATAGTCTGTCTGTAAAATATCAGCTGGCGTCCAGATCTGAGAAATAGGATTCTTACAGGACATCTGTTTTTCCATGCAGGAACTTCTTTGACAGAATGGACCTGTCATATCAGGAGCAAAAAGTATGGGACTCAGACCGTATAATTTCTTCCAGATGCTGAGCATTACAATTCGAGTTTCATCTGTATTTCTCCGGCAGATTCTCTGACCAATCATGTGTTTCCACTGGTAAGGTGTAGCGCTGATGATCAGAACATTTCGTAAGCCCTGAGGTGTTGCGTATCCAGCTGCATCATGATCAATTCCAGCTGCAATGAGTTTTTCGTAATTATCAAGATCCGACTGACAGCTTTGGGTGTAGAGTTTCTGGATGCTGCTTTCTGCTTTTAGAATTTCGTATGGAATGGCAAAAGCCGCATGTCCGGAATAATTGCTGTATTGCAGAGAAGCACTCATGTATTTTACTTCATTCTGATGCCGGGTAATCTGTGTCAGGAATCGTCTGCTTGCACCAACGATGGCTATGGTAATGACCATAAATTTTTGGACAGTTGGATGTGGAAGACTGGCAATATTTTCTACTGTTTTCTTACTATATGCCTGATGGTAAAGAGTCATTAAATCTTCCATGTTACGGATCGTATGACCATGCTGTGTAAGTCTGGCGGCAAAGACCATATTCTGTTCCGCTTCCCGGATTCCGTAACAGTTCAGGATAGCTATTTCAATGTGATCCATAAGCCTGTTCCTCCTTTACCAGTGCTTTTAGCAGAATGAGATAATTGATACAGTCCGTGATTTTTTCATCCCACTGATCCATATCAAAGTGAAGCAGACTGGAATAGCACATATCGTAAAGAGATACGACATGTTTCGACATCATACCTGCCAGTGCAGCTTTCGGATCACAATTCTGTAAAGCGGCAGCAATCTTGAATGCACTTAGCCGGTCAAGATTGTCGCCGGTATATTCTTTCTTTTTATGTGCCAGAATATCAGAGCACTTTCTCATTTGAAGTTCAAAGACAACATTAAATTCTTCCTGTGTCATGTAACAATTCCTCCTTTGTTTGGCGTGATTTATCGTTCTGGTTCATTTGATTTTTCTTTGTGTTTTTCTGGAACCTGCATGTGGAGAATAGCATCAACATTCTGATCAGCAGTTTCCAAATCTTTTAACTTTTCTTTCAGAGATTTTATGGATTCTTTGTCGGAATCTATGATCTGCTGTAAATTGTTTTTCTGGATTTTCAGATCCTTTATACTGGTCATTTTTCCATCCTGGTAGAAGGACTTTAACCAGTCTCTGGCTTCTTCAAATGCCTGAATTTCAACTGCATGTTCTTTCCGGTATTTTCCTTTGATTTTCGATTTTACAAATTTGGAATAGGTTTCCTTATTTGCAAAATGCTGTCCGGTATAATGAATCTGATTGTCGAGTGTTTTTGCTTTCGTGACGTGTTGAGCAAACTGATCTTGGTATTCAGCAAGTTCTTTCTGTGAGTCAAGAAGTATTCTCTTTAGCTCAGTCTGTGTATCAATTCCGTGCTCCTGTACATAGATGATGGTATTTGCCATCTGTTGCAGGTTGGTCAATTTCACACGACGAGCATAAGCCGGACTCTGCATGGCTTTGACATTTGTCTGTAGATCCACCACCAGTCGCAGATGCGATCTGACATAAAGGATGGCAATTGGATCTTTGTGCAGAAATGTCTGTTCCAGATGTTCTTTCCCATATCTTGTTCCCAGTGCACGTTCTGTTATCCGCTTCTGTCGATTGGGATGTAGGTAGCTGTATCGGCCACGATGATCAACAACAGAAATATGAAATTGCTCAAACAGTTTCGCCTGGAATTCATCAAAGCTATCGGAAGTAGCAGCACATTCATCAATGGCATTTCGCAAATAATCTTTTTGTGTCTGGAAGATTGTGGATGTCGGTTTCAGCCCGTCTGCTACGATTTCCTGATTGACTTTTTCCAGTTTTTCCTGACCGGATTTTTGTGCCATATATTCTGCCTGTGTGATTTTTCTTTCAGCTGGAGCGAGGAGATCTATCTGATGAAGTCCTTCCTGCTGACATCTATTCATGACTGTTTTCTTGAAAGCCTTCATGAATTTATCGGTGGATCGGTGCTTGTAGCCAGCACGTTCTTCATGCGGCTTATCCATATAAGGCTGCCGGTTTACTGCATATTTCCGGACACTGTTTATCACGATGTGGGTATGAATATTTCCTGATTCATTATGACCATCGGTATGTGTGACAACTAGAGCGTGTCTGAAAAATGCTTTCTGCAAGATGTGCATCACAATTTGCGGGA
>CAVCBH010000261.1:0-4235 GCA_963600375.1 bacterium
GTTGTAGAACAACTGTTGTTCGTAGTGTCTGCCTCAGTATAAGAAGGGGTTACTGTCAAAGTTACCTTTGTTTTTTCTAAACTTGCTGGCAAATGCGCAGTTACGGTACATTCTTTTTCTTCTCCAGGTGCTATGTTTTTGGATACTTCACCTGAATAAAGGACATTTCCTTTCTCGTCCTTTATCTCTGCTTCAAAAGAATCCATTTCTTTTTGGCTGTTATTCAAAACAGAGAAAGTAAAATCTACGTCTCCATTCGGAACAATTTTGTCAGAATCATAAGCAAGGTAATCTCCACAAATAAGATCGGCATAACTGTCCAAGGTATCTACCTTTAATGTGCCTTTATCAAACTGTACGCCATCTTCTGTCACGTCTAAAAGATTCTGCGCAGCCATTACATTTCCCTCTTCATCTAAAGAAATGCTCATGCTTCTTATGTAAGAATCATCATCAGAAATCTGAACAGGCTCTCCCCATTCTGACTCGCTGCCTTTTACCATCCAAAGTGTCTGTTTTCCATTCTCATCTGCCTGACGATAGACAATCGTATAGGAATCTCCATTCTTCACTACTTCATAATCACTCAGATTCAGGGAACATTCGCCTTCCTCTTCTCTTGTTTCAAGATCCCAGTAACAGATTCCGTCTTCTTTTGTCGCAAATAATTTACCATCTGCAATTTTTAAATTAGAAAATTCTTCATCGGTAGAGATTGTTTTTACATTGCCTGATCCAGTTGATACATAAATCTTGCCAATATCATTATCGGAGCTTGTTTCTTTCCACGCCATGTATCTTCCATCTTTACTCATTACGAAATCAGATACTGTATCTGTAGTATATCTAACGAAGTCCTTATCAACACCACCGCCCATATCTTTTACTCTGTAAATAGAATTACTTCCTTCTGACAGAAAATAGGAATTCTCTGTGTTTTCTACCCACGCATAGCATAACTGATCATCACTAACCCCGACACTATACATCATTTCATATACCGAATTAATGTCTCCAGTTCCCATATTGTCTTCTTCTGTTTTCAATTTATCGGGATAAGAAAAGTCTTCTCCATCAAATTCTGCGGTATATAAATCCATCTGACGCAATGTATCATCTAAGGTATCATCTAAGGTATCCCCTTCAGAAACCGGTCCATTTGATCGTGAAAATACAATATTTATCTTTCCGTTATTCTCCACCGCTGAAACACTGCCACAAAGACAACCCGCATCCTGAAGAAGCTTTGTCTCTCCCCAGTTTTGTCCATCATATACAGAATAATAGATGGCAACATTGTTCCTATCATCTTTTTCTGAATTATCATCATTCCAGATCAAAAGCTTTTTGCCATCTGTTAAAGAAAGAAGCTGCGGTGCACTATTTGGAAAACAATTTTTCTTTTCAAAGGTTCCATCCAATGCATATGTCTGGATACTATTCTCTGCATCCTTTAGATAAGAGCGATCCGTTAAAGTCAGCTTTGATTCGTTAACTATACTATTTGCACGTTTCTGCGCACTGCGCATCTTTGCCTTACTTTGTGCCGGATAGAATTGATAATCTCCGAAATCATGTTTCAAATTACCTTCTGTTAAATCGTAGTTAAGTACCGCAATATTAATCTCTGCGGTCAGATTACCGGTAACTTCCAGAGAATCTTCCAATGATGCTACAGGGAACTTCAGTTTGGAGTTCATCTTTCCAGTTAATGTACCTTCTGCATAAGTTCCGCCTCTCTTGCTTCCAATTCCAATCGCACCTTCTAACATTCCATCAATTGCAAGACTTCCGGAAAAGGTAAACTGCTTTGCATTATTATATTTCAGTTCCAGATTACCTGCACTGTCCACTCCTACTCCTATTCGTGTATATACCGCTGAAAACGGTGGATTCCAGTGGAAGGTATAATCTGCACCAGTCTTCATCTCTGTAACAATTCCACCTTTAGAAAATACCGGTTTCCCACTTCCACAGGAGAATTCCAGATAGCCTGCTACAGACGCACTTGCCTTAAGCCCAAGACTGGCATTCTGTTTTTTCAACTTTCCACGCAGTTTCGAATAGTCGTTCCAGAGTTTGGTTGTAGTTACCTTTTTACCTGTTGCGTCCTGGTAGAGATTCTTTACTTTCCTGTAAGATTCACTCCAGTACGTTGTCTTATTGCCATCCGGACCAATTACCGCACTGTCGTCCATCTGTTTAAAACCAATCAGAACCTCCACAGTTTTATTTTCTTTATTATAAACTGCCTGTACGGAATCTCCCACAGAAAGTTTTACATCCGCATCTGCATTTATCAAAGATACTTTTTTACCTAAAATCTCCATTTCAGGAGAAGAAAATTTACCGCCACTTATCTCAATATCTTCCAGCATATTTGCCACATCAAGCTGATTGACAAAATCATTATCCTCTACATAGCCTTCTTCTTTTTTTGATTCTTTTACTTTACCATTGGAACACACCGTACCGGCATCCGAATACACTTTCTTGTTAGAAAGATTGAGATATAGAGCAGGACGAACGGCCGGCTGACTTGAATTTACACCATTTCCATATCCTAAAACTCGTCCATTCTCACCAGATATTACTGCCTGATAAGAATAATCTCCCGGGTTCCGAATCCACCAGTAGCAATCTTCTTTTTCTTCTGTAGATGAAGTAGTAAATGCATTAGTATAACTCGTCATATCACATTTTTTGGCTTCATCATGGTCGTCGTAAGCATCCAAATCGTCCACTGTACGGAATCCGTATTTTCCGCTTACTTCCGAAAAAGATAATATAAAAACCTTATCCGTTGTATCATTTCCACCATTTACTTTAGTGCCATCTGTTCTTGGTCTTATACTACCTTCCGCCTTCACCGTTACGCTTGGTATTGCACTTTGTTCATTTTTTAAAAATGCACTGTTTATAAACTCATTGTTAAGCCAGCTTCGCAGACTGCATGTCTCCCAGGTAACATCTGTATATGTATTATGATATGGCTTTAGATCCAGTGCCTTATCCGCTACCAAGAGCGCCTTATCTCCATCTACATTAAGTACACGCCATTTAACAGGTTCATACTTAAAATAACGGTAATTCTGATTATTCTCCCAGTTTGCGGGATATTCAACGTCTTTCCTGGCTACTCTTCTGTACTTATTTTTTCCAACATAACCATCCCCATTACTGTCCCAGTTAAACTTACTTACCAATGTATTATAAAGTGTTCCATCCGCTTTTGTTACCTCACTTTGTGGATAACTTCCAAACCAGATACAGTTCCACGTTGTTCTCTGTCCCGCTTTTAAATTATCGTCTGGAATCGTTATTGGATTCTTAAGCGTTGTCGCTGCCTTCACTTCAGGCACAGTCAACTGTGTATCCTTAAAACTTATCCCCTGTGGGCAAAAACCTGCGAGCATCGCTACCGTTAATACAAACGGCACTATCCGATGCCAAATTTTATTTTTCTTCATACTTTTTCTCCCCTCGTTTGATAAGTTTATTCTATCATAAGTTCGCCGGGACGAAAACAAAAATATCCACCGACAGTTGTTCTATTAGACTACACAAAAAATGAATTATTACATTTCATTTTTCTGAATCCAAATGACATCTGTCTGTGGATATTATCTTCTAAATCTACTTTTCTCTATAGACTATTTTATCCCTGCTTGTTCCAGTAAAAAATCTATAAACTTCCTCATAAGACGAAGAACTAAAATGGATACACCTATAGCTGCCGCTATACATACAATCGAAAAAAACATCTGAAAAATTATCTGACTATCAATAGCATACGAAACTGCGTTATTCATTGTATCTCCCCCTGACTATCTCTTTTGATACTTTGTTTTACCATGTCTCTGTATTTTTAGCAAAATCTTTTTATATTTTAAAATTACATTTTTTATATTTTTTACATTTATTAGCCAATTTTCTTCTTAGATATGATATACTATCCTTCACAAGTTGTATTATCAAATCCTTGACACACGTATACTATACGTATTATAATATAATTATAGAAAGGGGTGGCATACTATGCCAATGAAACCAAAAGAAATGATAAGATTATTAAAAAAGAATGGTTTCATGAAAATAAGTCAAAATGGTTCTCATGTGAAAATGAAGAATTTTAAAACTGGCAAGCAAACAACAATTCCTCTTCATAGCAAAGATTTAAAAAAAGGACTAGAAGATGCCATCCTAAAACAAGCAGGCTTAAAATAGCCTTATTT
>CAVCBH010000262.1:0-4124 GCA_963600375.1 bacterium
TAAAATCTATATCCAACAACACTTTAGAAACTAGATGGATGGAACACTAGAGCGTGTCTGAAAAATGCTTTCTGCAAGATGTGCATCACAATTTGCGGGAGATTTCGCCTGAATGAGGGCGGCGTAGCGGGCTACGGCAACCGAATGAAGGCAAAATATACCATAAATTGAGGTGTGCAGATTGCAGGAATGATTTTTCAGACACGCTCTAGAAAGATACAATAAATTTATATGTGTTATTAGAATATTTTTTTAATTCATGTTAATGAAGAGTATGATAGTAATTTTCAGAGAAGCAAAAAGAAACAGATGAGAGTGTAGTTGTAAACAAGAGCAATAAGAATAAGAATGGGGTAAAATTATGAATAAATTACAGAGGAGTACAGCATATTACCACCTTCCAGGGCTATTTGAATTTTATGAACTGTATAAAGTATTTTTACCATTATTTCGAGAGCATAGAGAGTATTTTTATGACTGGTGTGATATTGGTTCTATTTATGGTGCTCCAGCAGATTGTATCTGGGGAGGAGGGCGTGCTGGTTTTGGAGATAATGAGCCGGAGGAAGTATTGGAATTGATGCAGGAGTATGGAATCTCTACCCGGCTGACATTTAGTAATTCATTGCTTAGGGAAGAACACCTTTTGGATAGAAAATGCAATACTCTTTGCAGATTATTTGAAGAAACTGGGAATGCACAAAGTGAAAGTATATCAAACTCCAATATGCAAAATGAAAATATAAATAAAAATACACAGAATACGAGTATAAATAGAAACAAGCAGAATAAAAGCATAAAAGATATACAAGATAATATGCGGAGTAAAGAAATACAAAATGGAGTCATCGTCCATTCAGATATTCTATTAGATTATTTAAAAAAGAATTATCCGAACCTCTATTTTGTTTCTTCCACAACAAAAGTCTTAACAGATTTTCAGGAATTTTCAAAGGAAGTAAAAAGAGAAGATTTTCAATATGTTGTCCCGGATTTTCGTCTAAATAAGTCTTTTGACAAGTTAAATGTCTTGATGCAAACAGAAAAAGACAAAGTAGAATTCTTATGTAACGAATGTTGCTGGTTTGGTTGCAAGGACAGAAAATACTGTTATGAGACAGTAAGCCGAAAGAATCTTGGAGAGAATTGCCCGGAACATCATTGTGCTGCACCAAATGCGGAAGAAGGATACCGCTTTTCAAAAGCAATGACCAATCCGGGATTTATTAGTGTAGAAGATATTCAAAACAGGTATCTGCCAATGGGATTTTCTAATTTTAAAATTGAAGGACGGGGACTTGGCAGTGCGTTAGTGTTGGAATTTCTGCTTTATTATATGGTTAAGCCGGAATATCAGATACATATCAGAGAAGCGATATATCTTGATAATATGCTGGATTTATTTTAGTATCCTCTCTTTCTTTTCTTTACAATAATTTTACCTAATCCATACAAAAGCACGATAGTAGATTATTTTTTGTTCTGCTATGCGGGGTTAATGAGTCTGCCACAGGCGATTTCCGTTATATTTGGTGCAAATATTGGTACGACAATTATAGCACTGCCTGCATCTATCGGACAGTCAAAGAATGCAAAACGTACAGCGATTGCACATAGTATTTTCAATATTTCCGGAAGTTTTGTTTTTTAATGATTAAAAAAAGAATAGTAAAATCCTGATATTTTAAGAAATATGAAAATATACAATCGGAATTACAGACACAGTACATTTTAAAATTGGTATATTTTAGTATGGGAAAAAAGTAATCTTTTATAACATTCACAGTCAGAAAATAAAGGAAGGATATTATAAAGATGCGACTTAGAGCAAACGAAAAATGAGGACGAGCATTTTCTCGTGCAGTGAAACGGAGCATCTTTATAATATCCTTCCCTTATTTTCGTCTGTTTTTAAACATCATAAAACACCGGTTTCTTCTCCTTAAACACCACATAATGATGGAAACCAGCCCTATGAAGAATATCCGGCACTTTCTCAAACTCCCACGCCATATGTTCCGGCTGGTGTGCATCACTTCCAATCGTAATAAGCTCTCCGCCAAGTTCCCGGTATCTTCTCAAAATAGAAATATCCGGATTCGGCCAGTTGAGTCCGTATTTAAGTCCGGCAGTATTTACTTCAAGGGCACGATTCCTCTCGATAATCTCTGTAAGAATCTCATCAAGAACTTCTGCAAAATGGTCATAAAAGAACGTCTGGGAAGACTTCGGCAGGTAGCGGCACACATAATCTAAATGTCCGACGGACTGATAGTGTGGAAAAACTTTCAGGTTAGAAAGAACCGTTTCAAAGTAGTTCATAAGACCACAGGTCGCGCCCATCTCTTTAAAATAAGTTCCGTAATAAGGATCCATTCCGTTTATAATATGGCAGGAATTGATGATGAAATCAAAGTCATTGCCATATTTTTTATAAAAATCAGCAAGTGTTTGCCCGAGATGTGGCTGCACGCCAAGTTCAAGTCCGTATAAAATTTCAATCTGGGAGGCATACTTTTCTTTGAGATTATAAAGAGTCTTTTTATAATTTTCAAAGTCTAAAAGGAAGTCTAAGCCATCAGGAGTATCCGGATAGCAGGGGTCGTAGTGTTCGGTAAAGCACAGCGTTTTCATTCCGAGACGGATGCCCTGTTTGATCATCAGTTCCATCGGTGTGTCTGAATCGGAAGAAAATGAGGAGTGCAGATGTGCGTCTGTGTAAATCATAACCGTATTTCCTCTCTGGTAAATATTTGCGTTTTGAATTTTCCTGCATTTAAAAACAAGGGTAAAAAATTGTAATTTAGGACCAAAAGTTCTGTATACTTGCAGGAAAAATGGCAACAATATCATAATAGCATAAAAGTGATGAAAAAAAATCTATAATTTTATGCAAAATACTACTTGAAATCTTGGCAATAATTAGGTAAAATAGTTAAGGATTTGACAGGGGAAGTCAAATCGAAGTGCAGGAGGGCATATTTCCTGCAAACTTTAATGTCAAAGAAATATCTAAAACTTAGGAGGAATTACCATGGCAGTAAAAGTTGCAATTAATGGATTTGGCCGTATCGGTCGTTTAGCTTTCAGACAGATGTTTGGTGCAGAAGGCTATGAAGTAGTAGCTATCAACGATTTAACAAGCCCTAAGATGCTTGCTCACTTATTAAAATATGACTCTTCACAGGGAACATATGAGAAAGCAGCTACAGTAAAGGCTGGAGAAGACTCCATCACAGTTGACGGACAGGAAATCAAAATCTACGCTTTCCCAGATGCAAATAATTGCCCATGGGGAGAAATCGGTGTTGACGTAGTTCTTGAGTGTTCTGGATTCTACACAAGCAAAGAAAAAGCTCAGGCTCATATCAATGCTGGTGCTAAGAAAGTTGTTATTTCTGCTCCTGCTGGAAACGACCTTCCAACAGTTGTTTACAATACAAACCATACAGTATTAAAACCAGAAGATACAATTATCTCTGCAGCTTCTTGTACAACAAACTGTTTAGCTCCTATGGCTGACGCTCTTAACAAATACGCTCCAATCCAGAGTGGTATCATGTGTACAATCCATGCTTACACAGGAGACCAGATGACTCTTGACGGACCACAGCGTAAAGGTGATTTAAGAAGATCTCGTGCAGCAGCAGTTAACATCGTTCCTAACAGCACAGGTGCTGCTAAAGCAATCGGTCTTGTTATCCCGGAATTAAACGGCAAGTTAATCGGATCTGCTCAGCGTGTTCCAACACCTACAGGATCTACAACAATCTTAACAGCAGTTGTTAAAGGTGCTGACGTAACAGTTGAAGGAATCAACGCAGCTATGAAAGCAGCAGCTAACGAATCTTTCGGTTATAACGAAGATGAAATCGTTTCTTCTGATATCGTAGGAATGAGATTTGGTTCTTTATTTGATGCAACTCAGACAATGGTTAACAAAGTTGCAGATGATTTATACGAAGTACAGGTTGTTTCATGGTACGATAACGAAAACAGCTACACATCTCAGATGGTTCGTACAATCAAATACTTTGCAGAATTAGCATAATTTAAGCGATAGTATTAGTGTAGCATCCACTCAGTAATAATAGTTTATGGACGATCATTTTGTAGTTCACAAC
>CAVCBH010000263.1:0-2781 GCA_963600375.1 bacterium
CAAGTAAGGTATCTCTTTGTTTATGATAAAAGTTTCGCATACGATTAATGTGTTTTTCGAAGTAGCCTTCATTGATAAAGCGCATAAGAGCGTACTGTTCAAAGTTTGAGACGGTACAGGAGTAGAAGCTTAATCGTTCGAGAAAACGATTTGCAAGTTCTGGTGGGAGTACCATATAACTAATACGCATGGTGGAAGAAAGGCTTTTGGTAAAAGTATTAATGTAGATGACTTTCTGTGTGATATCCATGCTCTGTAAAGAGGGAATAGGTTTTCCAGTCAGGCGAAATTCACTGTCATAGTCGTCTTCAATAATGTAGCGGTTAGCAGAGGCAGCGGCCCAGCCAAGAAGTTCGTAACGGCGGCTTATCGGTGTAACAATTCCAGTAGGAAAGTGGTGGGATGGAGAAATATGTACAACGTCGGCACCACTTTTTCCTAATTCATCGACAAGAATACCGTTATCATCCATTGGAATATAGTGATATTCTACATTGTAACTGTGATAGATAGCAGCAATCTTCTCGTAGCCGGGATTTTCAATGGCATATTTTTTGTCAAATCCGAGAAGTTGGATTAAAAGTCCATATAAATACTCGGTTCCGGCACCGATAAAAATCTGTTCCGGCTGCACATGCATTCCACGAAATTGTTCCAAATGTGTGGCGATTGCCTGGCGAAGGCCCATAATTCCACCACAAGGTGGCTTTGTCATAAGTTCCGGACTGTTTGTGTTAAAGGTTTCGCGCATAAGCTTTGCCCAGATAGAAAATGGAAAGTTTTCCGGACGGGTCTGGTTACTTGAAAAATCAGCAAGGAAGTCAGAATGTCCCGAGGAAAGTTCTATATTCTGTGTTGTCAATTTGACTGGTTTTATCACATTATTTTTAAAATCCGAGACATAAAATCCCTTCTTTGGAATGGAGTAAATATATCCTTCCGATAAAAGCTGGGCATAGGCATTTTCAATGGTGATCGTACTTACACCAAGATTTTTCGCAAAACTTCTTTTGGAAGGGAGTTTTTCTCCTGATATCAACTTACCATCAATAATATCCTGACGGATACATTGATAAAGATGTGTGTATAGAGATTCATTTTTTAAGTTTGTAAAAGAGTAGGTTAGCATTTGAATTCTCCTAATGTAATGTATTTTCGAAGTCATCTTTGTATTTGATTTTGTGGCTGATTTTTGCCAGTTGTACCCGAATTCATTAATGTGCGCATTACGTATGTCTTAAAAATTGGGGTACAACTGATAAAATTTTCTTGTAAAATCAAGTACAAAAAGCTTTCAAGAGTACGTATCTATTATTGTATACATCTGACCATACTGACTGTATGCAAAGTGGGTATTTCAATATATCTAAAGTGTACTATAATATTATACTTGTTTATGATATTTTTACAAGGAGGATTATTTAGTATGGAAGAAAATAAAACATCGGTCCTGAGTAACGGATTGATCTGGTTTGGTGCAGGAGTTTCAATGTCAGAAATTCTGACAGGAACATATTTTGCGCCACTTGGAATGAAAACGGGCCTTTTGGCTATTTTAATTGGTCACGTTATTGGATGTATCTTGTTATTTTTGGCAGGATATTTAGGCGCAAAGACAAATAATAATGCGATGGAGACCGTTGCTGTCAGCTTTGGACGAAAGGGAAACCTGCCATTTTCTATTTTAAATATTTTACAGCTTGCAGGATGGCTTGCGATTTTAAATTATGACGGAGCGTTGGCAGCCAATGGTATTTTCTCTGTAGGTGCAGGTGTGTGGTGTGCCATCATTGGTGTATTATTACTTGTGTGGGTTCTTGTCGGCTTAAAGCGTCTCGAAAAAATCAATATGGTTGCGATGACAGCATTGTTTTTAATGACGGTCGTTTTATGTTTTGTTATTGTGACAAAAGGTAATATAGGGGCATTTTTAGATGGTGGCAGTGTGAGCAGAGAAACACTTTCCTTTGGTGCGGCGATTGAGCTTGCAGCCTCTATGCCATTATCCTGGATTCCAGTAATCAGTGACTATACTTCTAACAGCACAAAGCCAGTAAAGGCAACAACAGTAAGCACAATCGTTTATGGGTTCGTGAGCTGCTGGATGTATATTATTGGTATGTCTGCAGCGATTGGTATGGGAACTTCCGATATTGCACAGATTTCCCTTCGTGCAGGGCTCGGCATGGTTGGGCTTCTCATCATTGTTTTTTCTACGGTTACAACAAACTTTTTAGCTGCACATTCCGCAGGTGTTTCTGGAGAAGTTGTTGGGGAGAGCTTTTCTAAAGAAATTAATGGAAAATATATTTCTGTCGTTGTGGTCATCATTGGTACGATTGCGGCAATTCTCTATCCGATGGACAACATCGAAGAATTCCTTTACCTGATCAACTCTGTATTTGCACCGATGATTGCGGTTATGATTGCCGATTTCTTCTTTAATAATAAAAAGAGAAGAGCTGTGAAAGAATGGGATTGGGCGAACTTAGTTGTATGGCTCATTGGATTTATTTTATATCGTGCATTAATGCATGTAGATATCGTGATTGGTTACACATTACCGGACATTGTGATTACTGCTGTTTTATGTATGCTTGTACACCGGATTTTACCACAGAATCACCTTGACAAAGCCCTTTAAATGTATGACAATATATCCTAAAAGAAGTACTGTTTTTATGAGAAAAGGTGTTTCTTTTAGGATTTTTATATTGATAAAAAATGTAAGCGGTACATAATCGCCCGGATTTTCAATTTCTCAAAACCATGCGATAATCC
>CAVCBH010000264.1:0-2684 GCA_963600375.1 bacterium
CCCTTATTAGGGCTAATAGCAAACCACCACTTGAAGTGGTGGTTGCTGACTTAGGGCATTTGATGCATTGGTTTCTATGGATACGACAGATGAGGAGGAGTGAGATATGAAGGTACACTTTCTGACAGAAAACGCATTAGAAGCATTGAGAGTGAATATAAATGGAAACCTTAAACACTATGCTGATAAAAATAATGATTGGATATATAATTATTTTGGTGAAGAGTCACCTTTCCGTGAATATAAACAAGAGTTTCCAGAATTTAAATTGTCTTTTAATACAGAAGATGATGCGGGAAAAAATGATGTAAAGAATACGATGGTATTATATTCAGCTATGAAAAGTCTTACTGATACGCAGGCAACAGATGAAAGGTTATGGAGTGGAATGTGTCATTGTGATTGCTGGGATTTTTTGCAGGCGAGATGGCAGGTAAAGGATTATCATGATTTATCTGATACAAAAGTAAGAACACGTTTTTTCTTTGGTCAAAATAAAAAAAGATCTTTAATAACAAATAGTTTGTCGAAACTATGGTGGTGTGGCAGGCTTACATATGATGAACAAAGGAAAGATCCATTTGAATTGACCAAATATCTCATTGATGATTATGCCACCAAAATGTTGATTATATTTTCTAACAATTATATAAGTAATCATGATATTACTGTAGGATTGTTTTCGGCATTGAAACACCTTGAAGATATTGGATATAAAATAAAAGAAAAAAAGCGTAGAGATATATATTATGAAGCAACTAAATATCTAAATGTTCTGGGTGGAACATATGTGTTGGATTATTTTACATCAGAAGAATTAGAACAAAAAATTATAAAATATATGAAGTCAATTAAAGGGGCAAGCTGTATAGAATAGAAATCTAATCAAAGGCATTATAAATTATACAGACAGCCTGCTCATAATTGGAGATGGGAGTAAATAAATGGATTTACAAAACATACAAGAGCAATTGAATACAGAATTTTCCAAAGAGGATACTAGGATTATATTCTGGTTTGATGATAAAGGGGAATATGAAGATGAGATATCTGAATTACGGCTTAATAATGCGAAATTACATATTTTAGATGGAACAAACTGGTTTTATTCCAAATGGTTATTAAATGAATCAGATACAGAGGGTAAGTATCTTGTATATGCACCATTTCCGAAGCCAGGTGATGCAGAGAATCCATTGGCGGATATGTATTATTACTCGGTTCCATATTATACGGATCGGGTATCTCAGATGTCACAGGAACTTGGTATTGATAATCGGTTTAAGGAACATCTGGCGCAATATAGCAACTTCTGGAAGAATAAAGTACGTATTGAGAAGTTTAAAGAACTTGGCATAGACCATTTCAATGTGGAAACGATTGATATTGGTCTTATTGCTGTGCTTACAGATGTAAAGACTCCGAATTTTGAAGAGATTACAAAACAGTTATTATTAAACGATAGCGAAGCATACATGAAAGCCTTAGAAGATAACGGACTTTTAGAAAAGTTTTGGGCGTTGTGTGAGAAGTATTTCGGTTACCAGTCTGAAAATCCGAACGTAGATGATCTGGCAGCATGTATGCTTTTGACATATGCATCAGTAGCATTGAAAGATACATTGCCATCTGTTTTGAAATCATATGTATTAAAAAAGAAGAATGATGTCGTCGTATTTGTTCGGAATCTAATGGACAATGTACTTTATCAGGATGCCTATGATGCATTATCAGAAAAAGTGGACAAAACACTACGAGTAGTTAGTAGAATCCGGGATGAATTGAAAAAGGATGCGAATAAGTCAAAAGATCAGTCTGTGCAGCTTCTGGATATTGCAAATTGTGATGCTTTTCGGGAGCTGGATAATATTTTGATTGACTGGATGCTGGATCAGCTGAAGGATGAGATTTTGGACTCTCAGATTAATGGTATGAATATTGCACAGATTGCAGAGTTACGAACTGCAAAGTCCTGCCATTTTGGGAATGTATATAAAAATGAATATCATGCAATCAAATATGCTTATCAGATGATGAAGGCAGTATCTATTTTGGAAGTGCCTAGTGATATCAAGGCTATGGTAGCGGATTATCAGAAACAGACATATTTGATTGATTCTTATTACAGATGGTTTTATAGTGCTTATGACTGTATAGAAGATATAGAGAGGTTTTCACAGGTAAGAGAACGAATTGAGAATATGTATTCCTTTACTTATCTGCAGAAAGTAACACCAAAGTGGAATCAGAAATTGACGGATAATTTTATGGTGGATACCGGATTAAAACGTCAGGAAGATTTCTATAGGAACTATCTGAAAGCATATGAAGGAAAAAATCGTGTTATCGTTATTATTTCTGATGCTTTCCGGTATGAGTGTGCAAAGGAATTGATGGAACGATTAGAATTGGATGAAAAGTGTACACCAAAACTAGAGTGTATGATTAGTGGCCTACCTTCTGTGACATCAGTGGGAATGGCAAGTCTTTTACCACACAGAGAACTACAGGTAGATGATAAACTGAATGTAACAGTAGATGGGCAGAATTGCGGCGATTTGGTATTTAGAGATAAAATTTTAAAATCACAGAATGATAATAATGTGGCTTTAGCATTCGATGAAGTAGCAAGCGCAAACAAAGAGAAAATCAGAGAATTACTGCAAAAGAAGAATATTGTATAT
>CAVCBH010000265.1:0-7154 GCA_963600375.1 bacterium
GCGCTGCTCATAACAAAGGCACGGTTTGATTTCTCCTGTAGAAGTCATGCGGATACGATTACAGAGATTGCAGAACTTGCCATGCATTGCACTGATAAATCCGATATTTCCCTGAAAGCCTTCAATAGAATAATATACTGCCGGTCCATTCCCATATGTGTGAAAGTCTTTTGTTAAGTTTCCATAATGTTTTTGTATCGTTTCTTTTAATTCATTATTCGAAATGCTTTCGGACATACTGCCATAGCCAATCGGCATCATTTCGATAAAACGAACGCTTAGATGTAATCTTTTTGCGAGTGCAGTAAGGGGAAGCCATTCTTCCTCATTCCAT
Source organism: bacterium (assembly GCA_963600375.1). GTDB lineage: Bacteria > Bacillota > Clostridia > Lachnospirales > Lachnospiraceae > Anaerobutyricum. The sequence continues at coordinate 335 of CAVCBH010000265.1, forward strand.
CCTTTTTGCAAAACAGCATTAATCTTTACTGGAATACCGGACGCTACTGCTTTCTCTATAGAAGAAAGGGCAATAGAAAGTTTATCAGATCCGGTAATCCATTCATATTTTTTTGCATCTAACGTATCCAGACTGATATTTGCCGCATCAAGCCCGGCAGATAAAAGTTCATCTAGCTGTTCTCCTAATAACACTCCATTAGTTGTCAGCGTGACAAGCTCTGTCCCCGGAATATTTTTTATCATATGAATAAGTTCCGGGCAGCCTTTTCGTACAAGCGGTTCCCCTCCCGTAATTTTAAAACGGTTAATGCCAAGCTTTACCGCTTCCTGACAGACTTCTACAATTTCTTCATATGTAAGAATCTCTTCCATTGGAATCCATTTTGTTCCATTTGGCATACAGTAGTGACAACGAAGATTACAGCGGTCGGTAATGGAAATCCGCATATAGTTTATCTTTCTGCCATAGCTGTCTTTTATCACTGTTTTTATCATAAGAGTCCTTTTTATTCTCCATTTGTTTTTGGCATATTTTTAAATTCAAGAAATGCCATGATAATAGTAACAACGGCTGCTAAAAAGTCTGCGATCGGCCCACAGTAAATACATCCTTCTATTCCCATAAAATGTGGAAGAATTAAAAGCAGAGGGATAAAGAAAATAATCTGTCTGGTAAGAGATAAGAAAATTCCCTTTGCCGGCTTTCCGATGGATGTAAAGAAGGTCGAAGTAATTGGCTGTAGGGCATCTAACCAGATAAAGAATAAGAAAATACGGAAGAAACGTACTCCAAACTCAAAATATTCTGGTTCTCCGGTTCCAAATAATCCAAGAATCTGTCCTGGGAAAATCTGAAACAATACAAAAGAAATAATAGAAATGACAACACCTGTTATTGCCGCTAATCTATATGCTTTACGTACTCGGTCGTAATTCTTTGCTCCGTAATTGAAACTTTCCACCGGCTGACTTCCCTGAGAAAGACCAATCACAATGGAAAAAAAGATCTGATTTACCTTAATAACAATTCCGGCACAGGCCAAAGGAATCGCTTCTCCATAAACGGAAGAGGCTCCGTAGTGCGTCAGAGAATTATTCATAATAATCTGTACAATCATCATGGCAACCTGATTAAAAAAAGATGCCATTCCAATCTGTGCGGTCTTTCCAATATACTCGATCTGAGGTCTGAACTGTTCCTTTGTTAATGGAACCGTTTTAAAATGAAGCAGATAACGGATAACAATAATCGCGGAAATAATCTGACCGATAATTGTCGCTAACGCGGCACCTGCCATTCCCCATTGGAATACCATAACGAATACGGCATCTAATATCGTATTGATTACCGCACCAACTAAGTTACAGATCATTGCCATCTGCGGACTGCCGTCTGCACGAATGAGATGACAGCCTCCTGTTGTTAAAATTAAAAATGGAAATCCTATCGCTGTAACGCGTACATAAGTCTGTGCATACGGGAGTACATTTCCCGGTGCACCAAATCCTTTTAAAAGCGGAGTTAAAAACAACTCTGAAATTAAAAATAAAATCACACCGCTGCCAATCAGACAAACAATCGCATTTCCAACAAAATATACCGCTCTGTCTTGATTTCCTCTTCCCATATTTAAGTTAAAGCAGGAAGCACCACCAATACCAAACATCAGTGCAAGAGCAATACAGGATGTCGTAAGCGGAAAGGCGACATTCGTTGCAGCATTACCAAGTGTGCCGACTGCCTGTCCAATAAATAACTGGTCCACAATGTTATATAAAGCACTGACAAGCATAGCGATAATACTTGGAACGGCAAACTTCACCATCAAAGAACTGATAGAGGCTTCCCCTAAAGGATTGCCGGTCTGTACGCTCTTCTGTTCTTCACTCATATTTTCATCTCCTTATCTTTGTGTTTTTATTGTTTTTTATTGCATAAAAGGCGGCTGTCTTCTCTAATGTAGACAGCCGTCTTTTATTATAGCATTAATCTTATGAAATGCACAAACAAATATTTAGATTTTTCCTTTAAGATCTTCTCTATTATTTTTCTATCAAAAGTCATAAGCTTTTTAACAACATTATTTATAAAAAATCGAACTATTTTCGGTGGTGTTTCCAATCTTTCATATCATTTTAATTAGTATGCACTTCCTCATTTTTTTGAAGTCCCCATGTACCAATGCCCAAGTTCAGAATTTTACAAGTTCATGTTCTTTATATATTCTTCCATAAATTTTTTGTTTTCTGCCAGGGAAAGGTGTGTGCAGTTTTGGGAGATTTGTTTTGCTCGGGAGCGGTAGGATTTATCCAGGAGAAGTGTTTGTATTCCCTGGCCGGCGCCGTTTCCGATGGAAATTATTTTTTCTCGTGGAATCTTTGGTAAAAGACCGATAGATAAAGCGTTGTTAGTATCGATATAGTTGCCGAAGGCTCCTGCAAGGATGAGGGCATCTACTTGTTCAAGGGTTATGCCGGCTTTTTCTAATAGTGCGATGCAACCGGAGTAAATAGAGCTTTTGGCAAGCTGAATCTGGCGAATATCTTTTTGGGAGAGATAAACGGGAGGGGTTTCTTTGCTGCCTTCTGTAAAGTAGAATGCCATATTATACTCTTCTGCCTCATGTAGATATTTTATTAATGGGCTAAATGGATTCATTCGACGAAATTCGTCTGGGCCAAGTAAAGTTCCTGTTACATCGATAAGTCCAACTCTGTGAAGCTCTGCTACAGCATCAACAATCGCAGAACCACAAAGCCCGGTGGCTTCTACATCACCGATTACTTTATAAGTAAGTCGATTGCCTTCTAACGAAATCTTTTCAATGGCTCCTGTTGTTCCACGCATTCCACAGGCAATATTTCCACCTTCTAATGCCGGGCCGCAGGCAGTAGATGCTACCATAAAGTCAGGAAAGCTTCCAACAGCAAGTTCACCATTTGTTCCTAAGTCTACCATAAGATATTTTTTCTTTTCATTTGTCAAAGTAAGAAGAACGGATGTTGTATCTGCTCCAACAAATCCACCTAATAATGGTAAAAATTCTACGATTGCATTTTCGCTGTATTGTAGGTTTGTCTCTTTTCCACTTGTTATAATCTCATCTTTTACAACAGTCGCAAAAGGATTTACTCCAAGATAGTAAGGATTTACCCCATAAAATAACTGTTGCATTGTGCTGTTTCCACAAAGGACGATATGATGGACATGCTCTTTTAAACTTGGCTGTTCCCTGGCTGCTTCTATAAGCATTTCATTTATAGTATCGACAATCGCTTTCCTCATTTTATGAAGCATGGCCGGGTTGTCTCTTACACTTGCATTTCTTGCAATTACATCCGCTCCATAAATGGTCTGCTTATTTAATGCAGACTTTGTAGCAAGTAATTTCCCCGTATTCAGATCATAAATATATAGTGCCACAGTCGTTGTTCCAATATCTGCTGCTACACCATAGCAGTAGAAAGTTGTATCTCCATCCTCTACCGCAATAATATTTTCATTAAAATAAATGAAAGTACAGCCGGAAAAATCTGGATTTGCATTTAACATCGAAAACTTTTGCATAACAGAAAGTGGAACTTTAGCACTTACGGCATCTTGATCTTGAGATGGAACAACTGGAAGTTCAACAGATTGAGATCCCATAGATTGAGAAGGGATAGTTATAGAGGAAGCGGCTGTAGGTCGAATCGTTTTAGAAAAAAATGTGCCATCTTTTTTTAGTTTCGCGATAATTTCTTCTTTTGTAATATATTTTTTAGTAATGGATGGACTTAACTGCAATTCCAATGGAGCGGCCTTCGTTAAAATCGTCGCTTTTTGTCGATAAGCCGATGGATTTAAATAAACATCAATATCTTCTCTAATGTATGTCTGGCAGGCAAGCACCTTTTCTCTTTCCTGTATGCCCTTCTTTTTAATAAAGATGGCACATTTGCCACAGGTTCCATTCCCACCACAAACTAAATTCAGGGGAAAACCTGCTTTTTCACAGGCATCAGCTATTGTGCCGCCATCAACAGTAATTTCTTTTTTCTGATTTATAAGATAAACTTGATAACTCATTTTTTCATGCCTTTCGTTTATGTAATATATAAGTATGATACACAGCGGAAAGGTTCTATGCAAGAATAATCTGAAAAATATAAGACATGGAATCGGATTTATGGTATAATTACCCAACTTTCACATCGGATTTCCTGGTGGGAAAGTTGAGTAAATTATAAAAAAAACCAGGTATAAACTCCAAAAAATTATACCGTTTTTTATACCTTTTCACGGTCATAATATGCTATATTATACTAAGATACACCAAACCTGGTTTTTTAGCAGTAATTAAAAAATCGCTAAAAACCATGAAATATTATGATATGCGAGGTTATAAAAGTTATGATAAAAGTATTATTCGTGTGCCACGGCAATATTTGTAGATCACCGATGGGTGAGTTCATCTTGAAAAATATGGTAGAAAAAAGAGGGTTATCTAATTCTTTCCAGATTACTTCCTGTGCAACCAGCCGTGAGGAGATTGGTAATCCGATTCATCCGGGCGCAAGGGCAAAGCTTGATATGATGGGCATTCCTCATACAAAAAGGCAGGCAAGACAGCTTACAAAGCAGGATTATGACACTTACGATTATCTCTTATGTATGGATAAGTGGAATATTAATAATGTGAAGCGGATTATCGGACATGATCCAAAGCATAAGGTTCATCTTTTATTGGAGTTTGCAGGTGTAAAGAGGGATATTGCGGATCCATGGTATACTGGTAATTTCGATGAGACATATGATGACTTAATCGTGGGATGTGAAGCATTTCTGGAAGAGCTTGGGGTGTAGAAGAATTTTACAAAAGATATAAATGGAGGATTTTACAAATGAGTAGAGCAGAAAAAGCAGCCGAATACCATCAGAAAGGATATAACTGTGCACAGGCAATCGTATGTGCATTTTGTGACAAAGTGGGATTAGATGAAGAAACAGCTTTTAAAGTTTCTGAAGGACTTGGACTCGGTGTAAGTGATACTTACGGAACTTGTGGAGCAGTAACAGGTATGGCTCTTGTTATGGGGATGGCAAATAGTTGTGGAGACTTAGATGCGCCTGTTTCTAAGGCGACAACCTATCAGAAAGTACGGGAATTAAATGACATTTTCCGCAAGAAAAATGGTTCTACTATCTGTCGGGAATTAAAAGGAATGGATACGGGAAAGGTACTCCGCTCCTGTCCTGGCTGTATTGAAGATGCCGCCAACATATTGTCTGAAAAATCAGGTGAATAGGCTATATTTATTAATAAAATTAACCAAAAACGAGTTTTTTTATAATTTTCTCTTGCAATATGCTTAAATATATGATACTATTCGAAGCGTGACAAGGGTGTCTAAAGTATAATCATTATACTTTAGGCACCTTTTTTGTTTTCCGGAAGAGCTTTATGAATTTAAAATGATGAATCATCAAAGAAAAGAGAAGAAAGGACATATATATTATGAATACAGGAGATACAGCTTTTATGATGGTATGTACTGCTCTCGTCTTTTTTATGACACCGGGGCTTGCATTCTTTTATGGTGGTTTAGTTAGAAGGAAAAATGTTTGTAACACAATTATGGCATGTGTAGCTATTATGGGGCTTTCCGTTGTTATGTGGACACTATTTGGTTACTCTTTAGCATTTGGCGGAAACCATGCAGGAATTATCGGAGATTTTCGCTGGTTTGGTTTGAATGGTGTTGGAATGGATGTCGGTCCCTATGCAGACAGTATCCCACACTTGGTATTTTGTGCATTTCAGATGATGTTTGCCATGATTACACCGGCATTGATCACAGGTTCTTTAGTTGGAAGAATGAAATTCAAGGCATTATTTCTTTTTGTAGCAATCTGGTCTGTTATTGTTTATTATCCTATGGCACATATGGTATGGGGTGAAGGAGGTTTCCTTGCTACTATCGGTTCTGTAGACTTTGCCGGTGGTGATGTTGTACACATCAGTTCTGGTATCAGTGCCTTAGTACTTGCTATCATTCTTGGAAGAAGACGTGGTTATGAACATACAACCTATCGTATTCATAACATTCCATGTGTTGTTCTTGGTGCATCCCTTCTCTGGTTTGGATGGTTTGGATTCAATGCTGGAAGCGCCTTAAAAGCAGACGGTCTTGCTGCACACGCTTTTATGACCTCTGCTATTTCCGCTGCTGCTGCCCTCTTATCCTGGATGCTTATTGATACAATAAAAAGTGGAAAGACAACATTAGTTGGTGCGGCAACTGGTCTGGTAGTCGGCCTGGTAGCCATTACCCCTGGCGCAGGATTTGTTCCAATCTGGGCATCTTTCATTATCGGTGCTTTAGTCAGCCCAATCTGCTACTTTGGTGTTGGATTTATCAAAAAAACATTAAAAATAGATGATGCATTAGATGCTTTTGGCTGTCACGGTATCGGAGGTATCTGGGGTGGTATTGCAACCGGTATCTTTGCCAAATCTTCTATTAATCCAGTTGCTAAATGGGATGGACTTATTTTCGGAGATTATCATTTATTCCTTGCACAGATTATTGGAATTGTAATTACAATCGTTGTAGCGGTTGTTGGAACACTGATCTGCGTTGCTATTGTCAGAGTATTTACTCCATTACGAGTTAGTGTTAGGGAAGAACAGGTTGGTCTTGATATTTCTGAACATGGAGAAAGTGCTTATCCATCGTTTAATGGTCTTGACCAGTAAGTATACAGTATAAATTATTATATAGTTATAAAAATCTACTTAAAATAACGATATATCAAATAAAGATAATCTCTAAAC
>CAVCBH010000266.1:0-11383 GCA_963600375.1 bacterium
GAAATGCATAAGAAAAAATTATTATCTTTACACATTAAAACAATAATTTAAGTGTCAATCTCTTATGACTCAACTCTTCAAAAGCCTTAATCTTCTGGCGATTCCCCAAATCACTCCCACATGAAATAATAATTCCATCTCCAGCCAAAGCACAGCTCCCAAAGAGAGCAGGTATCCTATATTTGTGGCTTTAGAACGAGGATTGAATGAGAGCGCAAAAGCGAACATTCAACCCACAAGTGATAGAATCATAAATATAGGATACCTGCTCTCTTTGGGAGTGTCTCCTTGCCTGCGGCAATTATTATTCCACCGACAAATTCCTATTTAATTCTTAAAACTATGTATTGGCGCCGGTATCCTGCCCCCACGGTTTACAAACGCGGAGCAGTCAAACTGATTTACCGGCATAATCGGAGCATATCCTAAGAGTCCACCGAACTGTACGGTATCACCAACCCCCTTGCCGATTACCGGAATAATACGAACTGCAGTTGTCTTCTGGTTTACCATACCAAGTGCCATCTCATCTGCGATAATTCCAGAGATTGTTGTTGCCTTTGTATCTCCAGGAATAGCGATCATGTCAAGTCCTACGGAACATACACAAGTCATAGCCTCTAATTTCTCTAAAGAAAGGGCTCCTGCTTCTACCGCATCAATCATTCGCTGATCTTCACTGACTGGAATAAATGCACCACTTAAACCGCCGACATAAGAAGAAGCCATTACACCGCCTTTCTTTACCTGGTCATTTAAGAGAGCAAGTGCTGCGGTTGTTCCCGGTGCTCCGGCATATTCCAGACCGATTTCTTCTAAGATTTCTCCAACGCTGTCTCCAACTGCAGGAGTTGGTGCGAGAGATAAGTCAATGATACCAAAAGGCACACCAAGACGTTTGGAAGCTTCCTTAGCTACAAGCTGTCCTACACGGGTAACCTTGAACGCTGTCTTTTTGATTGTCTCACAAAGTTCTTCGAAGTCTTTATCACGAACATTTTCCAGGGCACGTTTTACAACACCAGGGCCACTGACACCGACATTGATAATAGTATCCGCTTCTGTAACACCATGGAAAGCACCTGCCATAAATGGGTTATCGTCTGGTGCGTTCGTAAATACAACTAACTTAGCGTTACCGATACTATCTTTGTCGGCTGTCCTTCTGGAAGTTTCAAGAATAATCTCACCGAGCATCTTTACTGCATCCATGTTAATTCCTGTCTTTGTGGAACCAACATTGATGGAGCTGCACACTCTGTCTGTTACAGAAAGGGCTTCTGGAATGGACTCGATAAGATACTGGTCTGCCTTTGTCATTCCTTTATTTACTAAAGCGGAATATCCACCGATAAAGTTCACGCCTACTTCTTTTGCACAGCGGTCTAACTCTTTTGCAATACGGACAAAATCTTCCGGCCCTTTACAGCAGGCACCGCCTACTAAAGCGATCGGTGTGATGGAAATACGCTTATTTACGATAGGAATACCATATTCCTGCTCGATTTCTTTTCCTACCTTTACAAGATTCTTTGCCTTTGTTGTAATCTTCTTATAAATATTCTCACATACTTCATCAAGAGAATCGCTGACGCAGTCTAACAGGCTGATACCCATTGTGATAGTACGAACATCCAGATTCATCTCATGAATCATCTTATTAGTTTCAATTACTTCATTTATGTTTAACATGGCGGGCCTCCTAGATACGATGCATCATTTCAAAGATTTCCTGGTGCTGTGCCTGAATCTTAACACCAAGTTCCTCTCCAATCTGTTCAAGCTCGCTTGCCATAACAGGGAAAGTCTTAACTACTTCTTCAGATTCTACAATCATCATCATGTTAAAAAATCCGCCGGTAATTGTCTGGTTAATGTCAAGAATGTTCACGTTGTTATTTGCAAGATAAGTACAAACCTTTGCAATAATTCCAACAGAATCTTTTCCGAGTACAGTGATAATTGATTTCTTAAGCTTTTTTCTTTCCATAGTAAATACTCCTTATGTGTGTGTAAATTATTTAAGGTAATTACACAAAGCTGCCGCTAAGTACAATTACGATTTAACTGCTCAAGCACTTTTCTTTTCCTAGATCACACAAGTAGGTGCGGTCCTGCTCGCTACCTGCAAAGTAAAGTTCGCTTTATCAAGATCAATATTATGTAATAAAAGCTCCACCTTTACCGTCTCATAGGCCAGTTCACCATAGTTATTCTCTTTACTAAGATGCCCCAGAAAAATATGTTTACACTCTTCTCCAATTACTTTTGACAAAAACTGTCCTGCTCTCTCGTTTGAAAGATGCCCCTTATTCCCCATAATTCGCTTCTTGAGAGGATATGGATACGGACCAACCATCAGCATATTTAAATCATGATTGGACTCGACTAACAGGGATTCACATCCCTGTAACTTCTCTACAAGATATTCATCATATGTTCCAAAATCGGTTGCTACTCCGACTTTGGATTCCGTATCACTTACCGTATAACAGACCGGGTCTGCCGCATCGTGAAGGATACGGGATGCTTCTATTTTAATTCCATCCATATAAATCGGATTATCCGGTGTGATACTCTCAAAAAGATTCTTATCGACCTTTCCAAGAGAGGATGTATTTAAAATCTCATCAATGGTTTTGGATGTCGCAAATACCGGAACCGGATACTTTCTGAGAAACACGCCAAGACCACTGATATGGTCCATATGTTCATGTGTCACAAAAATGCCCTGAATTGTCTCCGGTGCTACTTCCATCTGTGTCAGACCCTCCACAATTCTCTTTCTGCTGATTCCCGCATCAATGAGAAAATGGGACTTTTCATTCCCTACATATATACAATTACCGCTGCTACCGCTGGCAATGCTCGCTAAATTCATCTATTTATCATCCTTCTAGCTTAAATTTACCGGTAAATTCCGGTTTCTGTCTCATCATCATTTATGAGTTTTTCATTCCCGATTATATAACAGTTTACCGCATTAGTAAAGAGTAAGAAGTTCCTCTACCGCCGTTTTTATCTGTTTTTCCGTCTCTGAAATTCCCAAATGATTATCAATTACTGTGGAACATTCTTTACGAAATACTTCTTCCGGAAGCTGTTTTGCCATGATTTCATGACATTTTTCTTCCGTATATCCGCGTCCTTCTTTAAGACGCGCAATACGGGTTGGCTCGTCCACATAAACATACCACATCGTATCAAAGTCTTTCTGATAGCCTTCTTCTAAAAGGAGCGCTGCCTCTACCGCAATGAAAGAGGCTTCTCCTTTTTCTTTGATCGCATCAATCCGTCGGAAAATCTCTTTTTTTACATTAGGATGTGTGATGGCATTTAGACGGGCAAGCTTTTCTTCATTTCCAAAGACAACCTTTGCTAATGCCGGTCGGTCAATCGTTTTATCTTTGGCAAGGATTTTCTCACCAAATGCTTCCACGATATCTAAATAATTTTGCTGCCCTGGTTCCATTAAGTCGTGCGCCACTAAGTCCGCAAGAATCACTTCTGCACCATATTTTTCCTTTAAAATGTTCATGACCACACTTTTTCCAGAACCGACTCCGCCGGTAATTCCAACAACTTTTATATTATTTTGTTCATTATTTTGCTTCATACCAGGTCTTTCCTTCTTCAATATCAATGGACAGCGGAACCTTCAGATCTGCCGCTCCCATCATCTCTTCTTTTAATATTTTACGGACTTCCTCTACTTCATCCTCTTTTGTCTCAATTAAAAGTTCATCGTGAATCTGTAAAATCAGTCTTGAGGCAAGCTTTTCTTCCTGCAGGCGCTTACTCACCCGAATCATCGCAATCTTAATAATATCCGCAGCTGTTCCTTGAATAGCGGAATTCATCGCCACACGCTCGCCAAAGCTTCTTTGCATAAAGTTGCTCGACGAAAGTTCTGGAATTGGACGGACACGGCCGTATAATGTCTTAACATAGCCTTCCTTTTTCGCAAATGCTACATTGCCATCAAGATACGTTTTGATTCCCGGATAGGTTGCAAAATATTTATCAATATACTCGCTCGCTTCTTTTCTTGAAATCTTTAAATCCTGACTTAAACCAAACGCACTGATACCATAAACAATCCCAAAATTTACCGCCTTGGCACTTCTTCTAAGCAATGGTGTTACTTCTTCAAACGGCACACCAAATACCTGAGAAGCGGTCATGCGGTGAATATCTTCCCCATGCTGGTATGCCTCGATTAAATGTGCATCTCCTGCCATATGCGCAAGCACACGAAGCTCAATCTGGGAATAATCTGCGCTGACAAATATATAGCCTGGATCTGGCACAAATACTTTTCGAATCGCTCTGCCAAGTGGCATACGAATCGGAATATTCTGCAGATTTGGATCCGAGCTTGATAATCTTCCAGTTGCCGTTACCTTCTGATGGAAAATGCTGTGAATCTTTCCGTCTTTCTGAATAAAGGCAGCCAGACCATCTGCATACGTGGATTTTAACTTTGTAAGCTGGCGGTACTCCAAAATATCAGAAACAATCGGATAATCCGGTGCCAGCTTCTCCAGAATATCTGCACTTGTGGAATAGCCCGTCTTTGTTTTTTTCGCAAACGGCATCTTTAAATCTTCAAATAAAATGACACCAAGCTGTTTTGGTGAGTTGATATTAAAGGTCTTTCCTGCCTGCTCATAAATGCTTTTTTCTAATTCTTCAATACGTCCTACAAGCTGGTCTCCATATTCTTTTAAGGCATCCTTTTCTACTGTAATTCCGTACTTTTCCATATCGTAAAGAGTAGCAACAGTTGGACGCTCAATCGTAAGATAGAGTTCTTCCATCTCTGCCTCTCTTAACTTTTCAAGTACTGTCGGATATGCATGAAATGGAACATAAGACAGATAAGCTGCCATCTGTACTGTTTTCTCTTCTTCCTGCGAAAAAACTTCTTCTAACGCTTTTTTCCCACAGATTTCCTTTCTTGACGGAAGCATCTGACGAAGATAATCTCTTGCAATATCTTCATAATCATAGGCAGACTGTAATGGATTCAACAGATATGCCTGGATACCTACATCCTGAATCTGGCTTTCATATTTCCTGACTTCTTCTGAAAAATGCAGCAATACCTTATAGTCAAGGACAATTAACTCCGTTCCCTCTTTTAAAAGTTCCGTAATTTTTTCTTTTAAATAATCCTCTGTCACAAAACCGCCTGCTAAAGCAAGTACTGTATGGTCTTTCCATGTCAGAGAAATCCCCTTACAGTTTCCACTCACACCGATGATACCAAGTGCTGCCTGCCCTTCTTTTTTAATAGAAGCAAATGTATTCTCTACCTCGCCTAAATCAAAAGTGGCTACGACTTCTAATGTTTCCTCTTCTTTTTCTTCCTCATCAAAATATTTAAAAAGACTCTTTAACTCTAACTCTTTAAATAACTGATAGGCCTCTTTTGTAAAAAGAGTTCCAATCCTGGCATCCTTAAAATCATAGGCAAGTTCGCAATCTTTTTTGATCGTTGCAAGGTCTTTACTCATGATTGCCTGCTCATAGTATTCCTGCAAATTATTTTTTGCACGGGCAGGCTTAATCTCCTCGATATGCTCATATGCATTCTCAATAGAATGATAGGCTTTGATAATCTTTGCGGCTGTCTTTTCCCCAATACCTGGAACACCTGGAATATTATCAGAAGTATCTCCCATAAGTCCCTTCATATCAATAAATTCTGTCGGACTTACACCATAAAGTTCGCGGACATCATCCTCGTAATAGTCTTCTGTCACCGTTCCGGAAGCCTTCGTCTTTGGAATCTTAATTTTTACTTTTTTCGTAGCTAGCTGTAATAAATCCCGGTCTCCTGACACGATCGCCACATCAAATCCTGCTTCCTCTGCCTCTTTTCCGATGGTTCCTAAAATATCATCAGCCTCGATTCCTGCCTGTGTGATAATTGGAATCTCCATTGTCTTTAAAACTTCCTTCATCAACGGAACCTGCTCATGTAACTCTGCCGGCATCGGCTTTCTCGTTCCCTTATAATCTTTATATTTTATATGACGGAAGGTCGGTTCTTTCCGGTCAAATGCAACAAGGAGATGTGATGGCTTTTCTTCTTCCACATAGCGGAGCATAATATTTAAAAAGCCAAGCACTGCATTTGTATGCTTTCCTTCTGCATTTGTCAGATCCGGCAGACCATAAAACGCCCGGTTTAACAGGCTGTGTCCGTCTAACAGCATAATCTTATCTGCCATTCTTTCCTCCTAAATTCTATAATGTACTCACAAAATAAAGCGCCAGCACAGTGCTTAGAGTCCATTATTTAAAACTCTTAATCGTTTCCATTATAATAGAAATCTATTTCTTAATTTCTTTGTAATCATATGATACATAATAGAAAGGCCTGCAACTGAATACAGATATGTCTTTCTTCAGTGCAGGCCTCCAGACCACATTATTGATTGACATCTTTCTTATCTACATCAATCCCGCGATCCACTGAACTTAAAATCACAAAAACATTGCAGAAACGAGGTACACAAACATCCATATTAAAATGGCTGACACGACAAGAATTGACACAAGTTTCGCCACATATTGTCTTTTATGCTCTCGTTCAATCTCTACATACCGACTGTTCACTTCATCTTGAAGCTTCTTTCTGAAATCCTCTGCCAGTTCTTCTCCTTCATCAAGCTGCTTTAAACCAACAAGCATGACATAATATATTTCCAGTTCTTCCCAGCAATCCTTACACTCCCGGATATGCTCGATAAACTCCTTTGTCTCTTCTTCATCTAATTGATTGTTAATAAAATTCAGTACCATGGACTGTGCACTCTGACAATTCATAATTTCTCCAGTTCAAATGCTTTATAATTATTTAAGACTGTGACATCTTCTCCACCACCTATAGAGGTGGTGGCTTCCCAGCCTCGGCAAGTTTGGTCCTCGTTCGATAGCGCTACTGTGCTAAGTATGCCAGTATATGAATTTTCATTTTCGTCTTTCATTCAACTTATGCATTCTTTAAAAATGCAACATAGCCTTTTTTAGCCTCATATAAGTCGGACTTACTGATAATCTCCCACGGAGCATGCATACTTAATACTGCCACACCACTGTCTACGACTTCCATGCCGTAAAGAGCTGCAATATAAGCGATCGTTCCTCCTCCACCGTAATCTACCTTTCCAAGTTCGGCAGTCTGGAAAGCAACTTTGTTATCATCAAAAATACGACGAAGTCTTGCAAGATATTCTGCATTCGCATCGTTAGAACCAGATTTACCTCTTGCTCCGGTATATTTATTGATAACCATTCCTTTTCCAAAGTATGCACAGTTCTTCTTCTCAAAGGCTTCTGCATAGGCAGGGTCATAAGCGGCGCTTACATCGGAAGAAAGCATTCTGGAACGGGCAAGTGTTCTTCTTACTGCTAAGTTAGAATCCTGTCCCATCAGTGCAAGAATCTCTGCAACAGTGTTTTCAAAGAACATGGACTGCATACCTGTTGCACCTACACTTCCGATTTCTTCTTTATCTACTAAAAGACAGCAGGAAGTTCTGTCAACATGACCGGCTTCCATCATTGCTACAAAGGATGGATAAGCACATACTCTGTCATCATGTCCATATCCGGCGATCATGCTGCGGTCCAGTCCACAGTCTCTTGCCGGACCTGCCGGTACGACTTCAATTTCTGCGGAAAGGAAGTCTTCCTCTTCCATATGGTATTTTTCTTTTAAAAGTCGTAAAATATTCGCCTTCACTGCATCTTTTTCTTCTCCTGCAAGCGGACGGCTTCCAACAAGGATATCCAAATTCTCGCCTTCCACAACAACAGAACCTTTCTTCTCCATCTGCTTTCCAGCTAAATGAATCAACAGATCTGTTACATAAACAACAGGATCCGATGGGTCTTCTCCAATATTTACGTTCACTACCGTTCCGTCTTTCTTTGCCACAACACCGTGAAGGGCAAGTGGAAGTGCAACCCACTGGTATTTCTTGATTCCACCATAATAATGCGTATCCATAAAGGATAATTCTGTATCTTCATATAACGGATTCTGTTTTAAATCAAGTCGTGGTGAATCAATGTGGGCACAAAGAATATTCATTCCTTCGGTAAGTGGCTGCTTTCCAATCTGGAAAAGAGCAATTGTCTTACCCATGCCAACACCATATACTTTATCTCCTGCTTTTAAGTGGGTTCCCTGTGCGATCAGCTTATTCAGATCCTGATAGCCGTGGCTTTCTGCCTCCTTGATAAAATACTGCGTACACTCACGCTCTGTCTTACATTTACTTAAAAATTCTTTATACTCTTCTGCGAGAACTTCTACATTTTTATCGTCCTCTTCTGTATAACTAAGCCATGAATTCTTTCTCATAACATTACACCTCCATAAACGATTTTATTATATCCCAAGAAGCGTTTCGGGTCAATGCAGAGCGTGATTGAGTTAAAACGATTTTTTAAACATTGTCCAGCGTGCAAAGAATCTCTGCAAGTCGCTCCGTACCTACCTTTTTCTTTTTGCCTTTTATTGTCAGCAAAATATTACTCTGGCGAAAGACTTCCCGGCAAATCTCCGTCATTCTCTCTGTTGTAACCCGACGATAAGATTCGGTCCGCTCCTCAATGTCTTTATAGTATACGTCAAGAATATGTCCTTCATAAGCACGCACCCAGTTAAATTCCTCGGTATCATCTAAAAGAAATCCTGCGTTATCTACATAGTGAGGGAGCACGTATGAAAGCTCATCCGTGATACCCTCTTTCATAGATTTTAATATTTCCACAACTGTCTCCACAGAATCATAAAGATGCTTCGGCAACACTTCATACGTGAGTGTCATCTGCCCGATATTATTATAATGCTGAAAACACGGGTCATAGCTGTATACATAGCCTTTTTTCTCAGAAAGTTCCTGATGAATCTTACAGAACTCTCCTTCAAACAAAATATCAAACAGCAGATTTTTCTCTGCTAACGTATAATTCGATGCATCAATATCTACCGAAAAGCAGACGCAGGTTTTCTTGCTGTTTTTTACATATACTTTTGGCTTTCTTGCAAAAAAGCGTTTGGGAACTGGTGCAATATTCTTTCGTTCTTTTTTCATTACCGCAAGTGAGTAATTCTCCATCAGCTTTGTTACAGTCTCCACTGCCGTTTCCGGATAATTACCACTTACATAAAAGAAAATATTATTGGCAGAAAGTACTTCTTTCTGAAACTTCTGAAGCTGTTTTCCTTTTATTTTATTCAATGTCTTTTTCTTTCCAGTAATCGTTTGTTCCAAAGAAGTATTCTTCCATGCAATCTTCTTTGTAAAATACCCGAGACTACTCTCTTCGTCTTCCTCCCGGATTTCTGCCTTGATGCGCTTTCTTTCTGTATCAATTGCCTCCTCCGGCAAAGTAATCGGTTCAAAAATCCCGGTTAAAATCTCCGCTGCCTCATCAAAATGCGCCGGAGCTCCGGTAATAATAAACTGAATAAATTCTTCATAGGTGGAAGCATTGAAATCAAGCCCACATCGGTCTAATGTCTGGTACAGATTCTCTCCCATCTGATAATGAATATTTTTAAATACAATGTGCTCAAAGAAATGGGAAATCCCATTGTTCTCCTTTGTCTCAAACAGCGAGCCTGCCCGCACATAAAGGCACAGGCAGAAGCTGTGAATATTTTCATTTTTATCGTGAAATACAGATACTCCCTGCGGAGTAATATATTCTCGTTCCATCAACACCTCCAAATTTCATTTATTTTCTTCTTCAGTCACATCGACTGTTTTGAATTCGTCCTTTCCCAAGACTGCAATATTTTTCACTCAGAACTTATGTGAGTTTCAAAACAAATAAAAATCTCCCCGTATTTAAAATCTTATTATTTAGTATACCTGTATATTTTTACAAAAACAAGGTGATTTTCTGGCATTATATATACATTTTTTCTAAGCCGTGCTATACTATTTAAAGATTTAAGAAGGAGGATAACAATGAACGTAAATAATTTTTTGCAGTCAGAAGCGACCCAGTTTGTCGGTACTGCTGCGGCAAATACCATCGGTCTTGTCATCGGAACGATTCATGAAGATATCAAGAAACTTCTTGAGATTCCAGATGAATATCAGGCCATCAGTATTGTATCTTCCCGAACCGGAACTGTCGCACAGGCGATTGCGATTGATGACGCAGTAAAGGCTGTGAACGCCAAGTTGCTCCGTTTTGAGATGGCAATTGATGCTGGTAAGCAGTGTGGGCAGGGATGTCTCTTCGTTCTTGGCGCTGAGAACATTTCTGATGCCAGAAGACTTGTGGAGATTGCCTTAAAACAGATTGATTACTGGGCTGCCTGCATCTATGTGAATGAAGTGGGGCATATGGAATCTCACGTCACTCCACGCGCCGGAGAGATTTTACATGAAATATTTGGCACACCACTTGGTAAGGCATTTGGTGTTATCGGGGCTGCGCCTGCCGGAATCGGTATTGTCACTGTTGACCAGTGCATGAAAGCCGCACCTGTAGATATTGTCTGGTATGGCTCCCCATCCCATAACCTTACGATGATGAATGAATTTTCCGCTGGCATTTCCGGTGATGTTTCTGCTGTCCAGAAGGCGTTAGAGGCAGGGAAGGAAGTTGGTTGTGAATTACTTCGGGTTTGTGGTATCACACCAATCTCTATTACGAAAGTTCATGAAGTCTGTGGGTCAGATTATGTGAAAGAGAGTTATACACCAACGTCTTGTTTAAAACCAAATGAAACAAACAATAATACATAGTTGTTGTTTTATATTAACTGTGCTTTTTAGATTATATCTGAAAAATACTTTAGCAAAAAATATTATTTAAGACAAAAGAAGTAATATACCATTTCTGTCTATTATTCAGATAGATTCTTAATATGTAAATTATATCTTAAAAATGCCATAAAAAAATATATGGTGGATTTATAGATAATTATAGAAAGGGTTGGGATTGTTTATGAAGGTATTACTTTTAAATGGAAGTCCACATCCAGAAGGATGTACTTTCCGCGCACTCTCTGAAGTGGAAAAGACGCTTCAGCAGGAAGACATCGAAACAGAGATGCTTTTTATCGGCAACAAGCCGATCCGTGGCTGTATGGGCTGTGGTATGTGCCGTAAGAACAAACTTGGCAGATGTGCATTTGGTGAAGATGCCGTAAACATCGCCATTAAAAAGATGGAAGAATGCGACGGACTCATTGTCGGCTCCCCTGTACATTACGCTGGAGCAAGCGGTGGAATCACTTCTTTCCTTGACCGTATGTTTTACTCTACTGGTGGATTTGCCTACAAGCCGGGAGCTGCTATTGTAAGCTGTCGTCGTGCTGGTTCTACTGCCGCTTTAGAAC
>CAVCBH010000267.1:0-6348 GCA_963600375.1 bacterium
ATCAAACTATAAAATCTATATCCAACAACACTTTAGAAACTAGATGGATGGAATATTAGTCAGATATGCGATCTTTAAAAAATAAAAAATTAATCGTCGCAAAACCACACGACTATTCTTTCCCATCTGGTCACACTGCCGCATTATCTTGAATACAGATTAGAGCGTGTTTGAAAAATGCACATCGTGCAGAAAGTATTTTTCAAACACGCTCCAGGTCTTGCCGATTGACATTCATACATCTGTTCTGTGAAAAAGTAATAAGAATTGAGTCTGAAATGCCAAAAGATTTTTCTTTTCTTTTGCGTTAAAATATATTAGAATATTTAATGGCATGTAAAAAAAACGTAATGATTGTGTAAAAATAAGTAAATTTCTAAAGAAATCATTACAACATTAAGTAGAAAACAAAAGAGAGGATAATATCATGTTAGTTATGCTTACAGAACTGCTGAGTGGACTTGCACTGTTTTTATTTGGTATGAAGTTCATGAGTGAGGGATTGCAGAAAGCTGCGGGTGACAAAATGCGTGTTATTCTGGACCGTGTAACAAAGAACCGGTTCATTGCAGTTATTTTTGGTGCAATATTTACTGCGATTATTCAGTCGTCTGGTGCGACAACGGTTATGGAGGTCAGCTTTGTAAATGCCGGACTTCTTACACTGGAACAGTCTGTTGGTATTACATTTGGTGCCAACATTGGTACAACGATTACCGCACAGCTTGTTTCTTTGAAATTGACTGCGGTTGCTCCATATATCATTTTCATTGGAGCCTGCCTGATGATGTTTGGAAATAAGCCGATGACCAGAAAGATTTCTGAGGTAATCTTTGGTTTTGGTGCATTATTTTTAGGAATTAACAGTATGACAGGTGCATTAAGCAGAATTCCGGAATATCCCGTAATCATGCACTGGTTTTCTTATCTTAAGAACCCGTTTATTGCATTATTTGTTGGTTTACTGTTTACTGTAGCAGTGCAGAGTTCCTCTGTAACTATCAGTGTATTGGTTTTATTAGCAGACTCCCATCTTGTTGGATTAGGAAGCTGTCTCTACTTTATTCTTGGTGCCAACATTGGTTCCTGTACACCAGCCATTATGGCGGGAATGAATGCAAACAGGAATGCAAAAAGGACAGCCCTTGTGCATGTTTTATTTAATGCACTGGGAATGGTTGTTATTGGAACGATTCTGTTCTTTGCGAGAAATCAGGTTGTCGATGCGATTTCCATTCTTGGCGGAGCAGATAATGCCAAACGTTTCGTTGCAAATGCAGATACAATATTTAAAGTATTCCAGACGATCATCTTTCTTCCGTTTACAATACAGTTTACAAAACTTACGAAGCTTCTTATTCCTGGGGATAAAGAAAGTGAAGAAGAAGATAATGGATTACATCTTGAATATATCAGAAAGGCATCCAGCAAGTTTGTGCCTTCTACCGCTGTTGTAGAGATTATTCAGGAGATTGAAAGAATGGCTTCTCTTGCAAGAGAGAATCTTGTTGCTTCTATGGAGGCACTTGCAGATAAGAATCTTGATAAGTCAAAAGAAATTAACGATAGAGAGAAGATTATTGATTATTTAAGTAGTGAGATTACGGATTATCTTGTAGAAGTGAACCGTTACGAACTTCCGCTTGCCGATTCCAGACAAATTGGTGCTCTTTTCCACGTTGTTATCGACCTTGAGCGTATTGGAGATCATGCGGTCAACATCCTTGAGAATGCAGAGAAGAGAAGCCAGCTTAACGAGAAGTTTACCGGAGCTGGAAAGGAAGAACTTACTACAATGTACACAGAAGTTCTTCAGCTTTTTGATAAGAGTATGGAAATGTTTGTCACAAATAAAAAGGACAACATTGATGAGATTATCGATATGGAAAATGACGTAGATCAGATGCAGATTGACTACCAGAACCAGCAGGTAAAACGTCTTTCAAAAGGTGTCTGCGGCGTAGAAATCGGTCTTATCTTTACCGATATGGTAATCGGTCTTGAAAGAATTGCCGACCACTCTACAAACATTGCTTATTCTATTTTCCATGAGAATCCAGAAGATGCAGAAGAACAGCAGAAAGCATTAGCAGAATAAAAAAGAATAGTGAAGTGGCACTGACAAGAGACAGAACACATAATGTTATATAAGATATAGATTATGTTATTGGGAAAATGCATGTCGATTTGTCGTATGATTAATGATCAAAGTAAAAAGTTTTGATTATGATAAGTCAGAATTATTGACTTCACAAAAAAGTATAATTTAAATATCAAAAAAATAAGGGTGCATCGGAATTTTTATACAAATTCCGGTGCATTTTTGTACTTTCTTTTATACGATGTAGTCAAAAATTTATATCAATGTATTGTTGAAAAAACACGGTGCAGGGCTTACTATATAAGTAGCGTATTTTGTACTATTATTGATACTACTAGACAAAGATATATTTTGGGAGGTATCTTATGTTAACAAAAATGATTGAAACATTAAAGAAGAATCCTCGTACCATTGTATACACAGAAGGTACAGATAAAAGGATTCTTGAATCAGCCCATCGTCTGACACAGGAAGGAATTCTCGGCGTTGTCCTTCTTGGTAAGCCAGAAGAAGTTAAGGCTGCAGCAAAAGCAGGCAACTTTAATATTGATGCCTGCCAGATCATTGATCCTGAGAACTACGAAGGAATTGACGCTATGGTAGCAGAGATGGTTAAGCTTCGTAAAGGTAAAATGACAGACGAACAGGTAAGAGCAGCTCTTTCTAAGAGCAACTATTTCGGAACTATGCTCGTAAAAATGGGTGGCGCTGACTGTCTTTTAGGTGGAGCTACTTATTCAACAGCAGATACAGTTCGTCCAGCTCTTCAGCTCATTAAGACAAAGCCAGGCAACAACATTGTAAGTTCCTGCTTCATCCTTGTAAGAGGAGATGAGAAGATTGCTATGGGTGACTGTGCTATCAACATCGATCCATCTGAAGATGACTTAGTAGAAATCGCTATCGAATCTGCCAAGACAGCTAAGATTTTCGGTATCGACCCTAAGGTAGCCATGTTATCTTACTCTACACTTGGTTCTGGTAAGGGACCTTCTGTAACAAAGGTAGCTAATGCAACAAAGAAGATTAAAGAAGCAGCACCTGATTTAGCAGTAGAAGGTGAGATTCAGTTCGATGCTTCTGTATCTCCAGAAGTAGCAGAAGTAAAATGTCCTGATTCACCAGTAGCTGGACAGGCTAACACATTTATCTTCCCAGACATCAACGCAGCTAACATTGGATATAAGATTGCTTCCCGTTTAGGTGGATACACAGCAGTAGGACCTGTATTACAGGGACTTAATGCACCGATCAATGACTTAAGCCGTGGATGTACAGCAGAAGAAGTTTACAGTATGTCTATTGTAACTGCTGCATTAAGTGTTCCAGAAGAAGAAACTGTAGACGAGCAGGGATTAGAAGCTATCGTAAGAGCAGTTGTAGAGACAATGCTCGCAGCTAAGAAGCTGAATAAATAGTTTTTTGGAAGACAGAATCATTTAATGCAGTTTTAAGAACGACCATTATAGCATTTTTTTCTTTCAAGGGAGAGTGTGGTAGATGTAGGAGTGTTATTTAACTTCCGAGCAAGCAGAAATCTACAGCTCTCAACCCCAAATCCATTCCAAAGGAAAATTTGGAAACTCAAAAAACAACCAAATGATACAGGAAATTTCTGATTCTTGCCAAAGTCAGAAAGCTAGAAGCCGCTATTATGCAATAAATGCGCCTTTGAGCAAGCTTAAACTGCGACTGAGCAGTTTAAGTGCAGTGAAACGAAGCATTTATTGCATAATAGCGGCTTCTAGCTTTCGTCTGTTTTGCCATTCCCAAATTTCCCTGCAACCTCTTGTTATTTAGCACAAATTTTGTTAAAATAGTGGTGAAAGAATTGGAAGATATGTCAGTATAACTGGCGAACAGAAGAATACAGAGGGGAGAAGAACGGTGTTAAAGGATTTTATGACTGAGTACAGACAAAAGCTTTGTACACCGGAAGAGGCGGTAGAAGTAGTAAAGAGTGGAGACTGGGTTGATTATACCAGTTCACTTGGTAAACCGGTTCTTTTAGATAAGGCTCTTGCTAAGAGAAGAAACGAACTTTTTGATGTAAAGATTCGTGGAAATCTTATAGAGGGGCCGATTGAGGTAGCGGAATGTGACGAGAGTCAGGAACATTTTGTCTATCATACATGGCATTGTTCTGCTTATGAGAGGAAGCTTTGTGACAGAGGATTATGCTATTATATTCCGATGGTATTTCACAATAATGCTGCCTATTATAAATACTTTTTAAATGTCAATGTAGTAATGGTCAGTGTCTCGCCGATGGACAAGCATGGTTATTTTAATTATTCGGTAAATACCGGGGTTGCCGGACCTATCGTGCAGAATGCAGATGTTGTTATCGTAGAGGTGAACGAGCATATGCCGAAGGTACACGGCGGATATGGAGAATGTATCCATGTGTCAGAAGTGGATTATATCGTGGAAGGAAAGCATGAACCTTTTACGACAGGCAAGCCATATGTGCCGTCTGAGATTGACCGAAAGATTGCACAGAATCTTCTGCCGTACATTTGTGATGGGGCAACACTGCAGCTTGGAATTGGAAGTATGCCCAATGCTCTTGGAGAGCTGATAGCAGAGTCAGACCGCAAAGATCTCGGAATGCATACCGAGCTTTGTTCGGACGCGTATCTGCATTTGTATAAGGCGGGTAAGCTGACCAATAAGAAGAAGACGATTGACAGGGGAAAAGGTGTATTTGGTGTTGCCATTGGTTCTTCGGAATTGTATGAATGGCTGGATGATAATCATGGAGTAGCGGCATATCCACTTGAATATGTGAATCGACCAGATGTGATTGCTCAGATTGACAATATGGTTTCTATTAATGGCTGTGTTTCTGTAGATTTATATGGGCAGGTATCATCAGAGAGCTTTGGTGCAAGGCAGATCAGTGGTACCGGAGGCCAGCTTGACTTTTTAATTGGAGCTTCTTCTTCCAGAGGAGGGAAGGCATTTATTTGCATGAGTTCTACATACAAAGATAAAAGTGGACAGCTTCATTCAAGAGTATTGCCACAGTTTAACGGGGATATCATTACTTCTCCAAGAAGTCAGGTATATTTTCTTACAACAGAATATGGTGTTATCAACATGGAAGGTCGTTCTACTTGGGAGAGGGCAGAGGAGCTTATTTCCATCGCTCATCCGGATTTCAGAGACGAACTCATCAAGGAAGCGGAAAAAAGAAAGATTTGGCGGCGCTCGAATAAGAGATAGCTGTCTGTAAGAACAGGGGGACTTATAATGAAGGTGAAACAGGTAACAGACATTTCTTTTAAGGAGTATGGAAAGATTTTAACAGGAATCGATTTTTCAGAAATTTATAATGTACTGGAAAAAATAGATTATCCAGAAGGTGTAGAATACGCAGCATCCTTTGGGCCATTAGAAGAACCGGATTTTCGTAAAAAGATTTCAAATACACTTTATGGTGAGCTTTCTGTGGAGATTGGATATTGCTGTGGACATAACAAAGTGTTGAATGCGTTAGAATATCATCGCTCTTCCGAAGCAAATGTTGCAGTAACCGATGTTATTTTATTATTGGGACATCAGTCAGATATTACAGAAGATTTCAAGTATGATACCGCACAGTTAGAAGCGTTTTTTGTTCCGGCAGGAACAGCAGTAGAGTTGTATGCCACGACACTTCACTATACACCAATCGGAACAAAAGAGAACGATTACGCATTTAAGACAGGGGTTATTTTGCCATTTGGAACGAACTTCCCACTTGGAGTAAAACTGGGAGCTGAAGCCGAGGAGGAAAAACTCCCAGAAGAGAAATTACTCTTTGCCAAGAATAAATGGCTCATCGCCCACGAAGAAAGTGAGGAAGAAGGAGCATTTATCGGACTCACGGGGAAAAATATTTCGGTGGATGATCTGGTAATTTAGTTACACGGACAGACGCTCCCGAAGCAAGAAGATACCCTATATCTGTGACTTTATCACTGTGGGTTGAATGTTCGCTTTTGCGCTCACATTCAATCCTCGATCTAAGGCCACAGATATAGGGTATCTTCTTGCTTCCGGAGCTGACTTTGGCGAGGGATGAAATTACAAATCAAGGCTAGTGTAGCATCCATTCAGTAATAATAGTTTATAGACGATCATTTTGTAGTTCACGACAAAAGATGCGCGAATTAAATTGAAAAAACTAGATCTAACAATACTTTAGAAACTAGATGGATGGAACACTAGAGCGTGTCTGAAAAATCATTCCTGCAATCTGC
>CAVCBH010000268.1:0-2992 GCA_963600375.1 bacterium
ATATAACAGCTATTAAATCTCTTAAAACAGGTGAAATCTCAATCAGAATTTAGAAAAAGTTTAAGTTTCTTCACCGTAATTTTTAACACCTCCTGTTATTTTTAATTTACAAACAAAATAACAGGAGGTGTATTTATGAAAAATTTATCCGGTTTATCTTTGGAAGAGGTAACTGCAAGACAAAAATCCGGGCAAGGTTCGTCTGTGGCAGAACCGATTACAAAGAGTAAGTCTAAAATTATAAAAGAAAATGTTTTTACGTTATTTAATTTCTTAAATTTTGCGATTGCAGTTTTACTGTTTTTGGTGGGTGCATACAGCAACATGCTTTTCATTGCGATTATCATTTTGAATATTGTAATTGGGATTATGCAGGAGTTGAAGGCGAAAAAGTTAGTGGATGAGCTTTCTATTTTGAATCGACCGTATATTAAGGTGCGAAGAGAGGGGAAAGAGGAAGAGGTTGAACTTTCGGAAGTAGTAAAAGATGATCTGATGGTGCTTGAAAGTGGCAATCAGATTTGTAATGATGGGATTATTGTGGGTGGATTCCTTGAGGTGAATGAGTCTCTTCTTACTGGGGAAAGTGATGCGGTTTTAAAAGGCGAGGGATGTCCTCTTTACTCAGGTAGTTCGGTTATTTCGGGAAAAGCGTATGCAAAAGTGACGCATGTGAGAAATGAAAATTATGCGACGAAGCTTGCAAATGAAGTGAAGAAAGAGAAAAAAATGCAGTCGGAGCTCTTAAATTCTATGCGTAAAGTGACGAGATTTACGAGTCTCTTGATTGTTCCTCTTGGAGTTTTATTGTTTTTAGAAGCGATGTTTTTAAGACATACACCGGTGGCAGATTCGGTAATTTTTTCTTCCGCGGCACTTCTTGGTATGTTACCAAAAGGTCTTGTTTTACTGATTTCTGTATCACTTGCAAATGGTATGATTCGTCTTTCAAAAATGAAAATACTAGTGCAAAATATTTATTCATTGGAAACATTAGCGCATGTAGATGTTTTGTGCCTTGATAAGACAGGTACGATTACGAACGGAAAGTTAAAAGTGCATACGGTGATTCCAATGTCTGGACTTCCGAAGGAGGAAATGATAGGGCTTATGCAGTCTTATCTGGCGGTGAGTGATGATAATAACGCAACATTTATGGCATTAAAAAAGGCATTTGGTGCAAAGGAAAATCATCAGCCATCAGGAAAGATTTCTTTTTCTTCAAAACGAAAATGGGGTTGTGTAAGTTTTGAAAATGCAGGCACGATTTTTTTAGGGGCGCCGGAACGAATTTTTAAAGAAGTGCCGGAAAAAGAAGTATCGAAAAGGTTAAAGCAGGAATTAGAAAAAGGCTATCGTGTCATTGCGGCAGGTTATTATGGCGGTGAGTGGGAAAATGCGGAACAACTGCCAAAGCAGATGAAACCACTTTTTTTAATTACGTTGGAAGATAATCTTCGTTCAAAAACAAAGGAAACATTGGAGTTTTTTTATAAAGAAGGAGTCGATGTAAAGGTTATCTCCGGAGATCATATGAAGACCGTTTCGATGATTGCAAAGAGAGCCGGATTAAAACGATGGGAAGATGCGATTGATCTTTCTGTACAAGGTGAGGATGTAAACTATGATGAAATTTGCGAAAAATATGCGGTGTTTGCGAGGGTAACACCGAAACAGAAAAAAGAGTTAGTATTGGCATTGAAACGAAAAGGACATCAGATTGCAATGACAGGGGATGGTGTAAATGATCTTCTGGCTTTGCGAGAAGCAGATTGTTCGATTGCCGTTGCGGATGGAAGTGATGCCAGCAGGCAGATTTCCCAGATTGTTTTGCTGGATTCTGATTTTACAAATCTTCCGCAGGTTGTGATGGAAGGGCGAAAAGTAGTAAATAATGTAACAAGGACAGCAGGTGTATTCTTTATAAAAACAATTTATTCGGTGTTGGTATCCGTTTTGTGTTTTGTTACAAATATTCCATTTCCTTTTATCCCGATACAGATTACATTAATTGATGCTTGCATTGAAGCCTACCCATCTTTTATCAGTATCATAGAGTCTGACACAAGAAAAATAAAGGGAAGTTTTTTAAAAACGGCACTTGGAAATGCATTTCCATTTGGACTTGCTATTACAGCAGTTATTTTATATACAAGTGTGAAAACACCTTTTGAAGCTGCGCAGTGCCAGACTGTTATGTATCTCGGATTAATTTTAGTATCCATGAGTGCGGTAATAAAAAGTTGCTATCCATTTAATAAACTCAGAAGCTTCATTTGTGTTACAATGGTAGCAGGAACCGCATTTGCCCTTGCAATTTTACCGCATTTGTTTAAGATAACCGCTATTACAACGGGAATGAGAGTCTATTTATCAGGAATTGTATTTGTGTCAGCGGTATTGATTTTTTATATTATAGGTTTGCAGAAGAAGATAAAGATTTTTTAGCTTATTTAAAAGAAGGATAGGAATATGAAAAAACGTTTATTTCGCACGAACATGTTAATATTGTTTCTTGCCTTACTCTCTCTGATGTTTGTCGGTGTGGCAGTCATGATTTTATTTGAAGATTCCATTGAGCGAAGTTTTGTGTCAATGCAGCAAATGAAACTTGATAACAATATAAATCAAGTATCGGGACTGGTAGCGGAAACGGATGAGAAAAACTGGGATGCGATGAAAGCACAGGTTGAAAATTACGGCTATGAACTGGCGCAGATTGAAAATGGGAAGGTTGTGAAAGGTTTTTCTGGAAAGAAAATGGAAGAACTGGCGGAACTTTTAGGACAGGAAAAGTCAGAAATGTTTTCTGGAACGGAAATTTTTTATCATCAAAGAACAACCGCGGTGGCGAAATGTTTAAAAGATAAGAATGGAACGGAAAGCTATATTTTAGCCGCAAAGTTTTCAAAAACGAAATGGTGGAAGAGCGCAGTAAAAAGTTCTTTTTTAACTTTGGTTATTGTTTTTCTTGTTGCCGGAGTCAGTGCGA
>CAVCBH010000269.1:0-19694 GCA_963600375.1 bacterium
ATACCGTAAATTGAGGTGTGCAGATTGCAGGAATGATTTTTCAAACACGCTCTGGCAATCCCCCACTTTCTTCATAGCGGCGACTACCTTGCCTGTGGCAACTCAGAATTACTGCCTGTTATAGTTAATGAGACATCCCTTCAGGATGATTTCTCTCTCATCATCTGTCAGTTCACCCATTTTCAATATAAATGGAACAAGTTTTCCATCTCTTACAACGTAAGCTTCAAATTCTGTTGCTTTTGTCTCTACTTCCTTTCTTACATCTGGCAGGAAAATGTAATCTCCGTTCGCGAATGGCAGGTCACCTTTTTCGATGAGGAATGGAAGCATACCCCAGTTAATAAGGTTGGAACGATAACGCTTTGTAGCGTATTCATTTGCGATATTGGCCCAGCCGCCTAATACTTTCTGGCAGGATGCTGCCTGTTCTCTGGCAGAACCATCACCTGGTTTTACAGCAAAGATTGTACTTCCGATTCCTACGTTATCATTTGTAACGTCTGCGTATTTCGTATGGATTGCATCAATAACTGGTGCTAATTCTGCTAATGCTTCTACCGGATTCTTATCGGCTTCTACTGCTTCCTGTGCTGCTCTTACTTCCTTTGCACGTCCCACGTAAGCAGGATCTTTTCTTGACAATGTAAACTCTGCAAGGCCAAGTGGATTAGAACGATAGGATGATGTCTCTCCAGATGGAATCAGCTCATCTGTTGTT
Organism: bacterium; assembly: GCA_963600375.1. Classification (GTDB taxonomy): domain Bacteria; phylum Bacillota; class Clostridia; order Lachnospirales; family Lachnospiraceae; genus Anaerobutyricum. The sequence goes on from CAVCBH010000269.1 coordinate 722, forward strand.
GTAACTGGGTCATGAATTTCGGAAACAACTTTCAGAATCATATTTTCTGGAAGTGCACTCATCTTTGGCCAGTCTTTGATATTTGGTCCAAACTTAATCTCGACAGATGGATCTGCCACACCTTTACTGTCAAATACACGATTTGCGTAAATGCTGCTGTCAAAGTGATATTTTCTTCCTGTATATTCTACATCAAGATCTGTTGCTGGTGTAAGGTAACCTTTGTTTGCTGCAGTTGCTGCAATAGAACGGGCATCCATCAATGCTACGGAAGCAATCTGTCCATTCTGTAACTTAGAACCTTCTCTATTTGGGAAGTTTCTTGTAGAATGACGGATACTTAAGCTGTTGTTAGATGGAGTATCTCCTGCACCAAAACATGGGCCGCAGAATGCTGTTTTTACGATAGCTCCACTTTCCATGAGGGCTGCTGCTGCTCCGTTCTTTACTAATTCCATGTAGATTGGTGTACTTGCAGGATAAACGCTTAATGTAAATTCATCGGCTCCGATAGATTTTCCCTTGATAATATCTGCTGCTGCACATAAGTTTTCAAATCCACCACCTGCGCAACCTGCGATGATTCCCTGCTCTACATAAAGTTTTCCGTCACGTACTTTATCAGTAAGTGTAAAGTCTACCTGTCCATCCAGACTGACAAGTGCTTTCTGTTCACAGTCATGAAGAACATCCATAAGATTCTTATTCATATCTTCAATCGTGTATGTGTTACTTGGGTGAAATGGCATAGCGATCATTGGACGAATCTTACTTAAATCAATCTTAACCATTCCGTCATAATAAGCAACAGGTGCTGGATTTAACTCTTTATAATCACCAACTCTTCCATGAATATCATAGAAATCTTTGATTACATCATCCGTCTTCCAAATAGAGGAAAGACAGGTTGTCTCTGTCGTCATTACGTCAACACCAATACGGAAGTCTGCACTTAACTTCTCAACACCTGGTCCAATGAATTCCATAACTTTGTTATTTACATAACCATTCTGGAAAACTGCCCCGATAATTGCAAGCGCTACGTCCTGTGGACCGACACCCTTTATCGGTTCTCCTGTCATGTAAATTCCGATAACACCTGGCATATTAATATCATAAGTCTGATTTAAAAGCTGTTTTACAAGCTCTGGTCCACCTTCACCCATTGCCATTGTTCCAAGCGCTCCATAACGGGTGTGTGAGTCAGAGCCAAGAATCATTGCGCCACCGCAGGCAAGCATCTCTCTTGCAAATTGATGGATAACTGCCTGATGAGGAGGTACATAAATTCCACCGTACTTTTTCGCACAGGTAAGACCAAACATGTGATCATCTTCATTGATTGTTCCACCAACGGCACATAAACTATTGTGGCAGTTTGTAAGAACATATGGCATAGGGAACTTCTCTAATCCTGAAGCACGGGCTGTCTGGATGATTCCTACATAAGTAATATCATGGGAAGTTAACTTATCAAAACGAATTTTTAACTTCTCCATGTTGTCAGAAGTGTTATGTGCTTCTAAAATACCATAGGCAATCGTTCCTTTTGCTGCCTCTTCTTTAGAAGGTGCATCCGGTCCGACTGCTGCCTGAAGCTTCGCCGCTGCTTCCGGAGTATCTTCTATTATTTCTGTTCCATTGACAAGATACGCTCCTGTTTTTAACAGTTCCATCATTCTATCCTGCTATTAAAGTTTTTGCTTCAATAGCTTTTCCTTTCCTAAAATATATTATTAGTATGTTATTGGTAATGCAGAAAAATGCTATAACGCTTTACTGTATCACATCTGTTAATTATATTAGCATAAACAGGGGATAAAATTCAATAATCCTTAAGTGGTATTAATTTTTTTAACCAGAGGCAAAAGACACTCCCAAAGAGAGCAGTTACTCTATCTGTGTGCCTCTATCGCTGTAGGGTGAATATTCGCAGAAAAGCTCACATTTAATCCTCGCTCTATGGCCACAGAGATAGGGTGGTAGCTGCTCTCTTTGGGAACTGGCTTTGGCTGCTTATGTAAAATCAAAATTTATGGTGGAATGGATTTGTAGATTCGCTAAAGTTTTATGGCTCACCAAAAAATTAAATTCAAGCTAATTTTTATTTAGTTTTCTCAAAAACCATTTTCGGAAGCCTTCCTGTGCGATTTCTTTTCCAATAATATATACAGCACTAAATATGCTTACCGTCTGTATAATCCACTGCATATTTCCTTGCTGGGGAATAAAGAAAGAAAGTCCGAGGGAAGTTAGCATAAATATGCAAAGACCTCCTAAAATCAGTTCTTCTGTCTTTTGCGTTTTTTCCAAAAACAGATGTAAGATTTTCTCTCCTCTTACGTATTGTAAAATGCCTTCTCGCCAGCAGTTTTTGAAACATAAATCATTTTTACCCGTTTCAATATTACAACAGGCATATATATAATTTCTTTCCGGAGTTGTTTCCTGGCTTGTCCATTTTTCTTCTTTTGGTAGCTTTTTTTTCGGTTTTTCTAATGTTTTTTCTCTGATGGACATTCCTAAATTTGACATTACTAAAATCTTACCACTTTTTTCGTTTATCCCGTTCTGTTTTTCTGTAAACTCGCCACTTTGCTCGTTTGCCTTCTTTTGATTCACTACAAACTTTTCTCTGATTTTTCTTGTCCCGCTCTGATATCCTTCAAACTTTCTTCTGATTTTTTTAATATTGCCCTGACTTTCTACAAACTTTTCATTCTTCGCTTCTACTGGTTTTGAATTTCCTGCAAGCTTCCTCTCCCACAATACAAGGATTTGTCTCTTTTCCTTTGCCGAAAGTCCGCAGTAAATTCTTATACTTTCTATCTGCCTTTCTAACGCTGAATGTTGCAACAGTAAAAATTGCTGTCTATCTATAATCTGTCTTTGTTCTGTTACAAGCCCAATCTTTTTTCCGACCAAATAGGCATCTTCCCTGTTTTGACCTGTAAAGAAAAAGATTTTTAATCCGCTTTCTTTTAATGACTGAACAAATGGAGAAAACTTTTCTATTTGAGATTTCAATGGAAAATACATTTCCTCAAAGGCAATCGCAGAAATCCTGTTTTCTTCTGTGTCACTGCTACTTCTTTCTTCAGATACTATGCCGTTTTCCAGAAAGTCCGGGCGAAAATAAATTCCCTGCCTGATAAAAAGTTCCTGAACCATTGTACTTTGTACAGATTGTGGTTTGATATCCTGCTTTTTTGCCTGATTTTTAACATCTTGTTCTGTATTGGTACTTTTTCTTTCTTTCGTAACGAGCCCTCTTCCCGTATTTTCTTCAAAAATTGTTCCCTGTTCATAAGTTGTATAGGGTTCTTTTAAACTGACAATCTCTGTCAGAACTTTCTCCCCTCTTTTTAATCGTAAAATGTCTCCCCGAACAAGACTGTCTGCATCGATTCTTTTAAAAGTTCCCTCTCGCAGCACAATTGCCTTTTTCGTATACATTTCTTTTTGCCTGAAAAATGTCTTTCCATAACGAAAGGTCTTCTTTATCTTTATTCCTAAAAGCAATACCCCTCCTAAAAACAACAGAAGTTGTAGTTTTTCCTGAAATCGAACCACATAGCTTGTCAGACACAGATACAAAAAGAAAAGAAAAAGCGGATTTCGCCATTCCTGTCTAAAACATTGAAGCCAAATCCGCTTTTTTTCCTTTGTCCTATCACAGATACCACAATTCTGCCGCCTCCGCTTAACCTGCGCCAGACTAAGTCCTCTTTGTGTATCTGTCTTATATTTCAACTCGAAATATTCAATTGTTCTACAATCTTTCTCCCTCTCTACCTCTCTCCTGCCCCTGTCCATATTCATAGCAAAACCTCCCCTTTTTTGTACCAGACAAGACTTTTCTCCATTTAAAAAGGAACAAACCTCCTTATAAAAAATATCTTACTAAATATATGTCAGTTGCAAAAAAAAATATGCTTTTCACAAATTCATATAGCAAAAAATGCTCATAACACTTTTCATCTATTCCTGCGGATAGTTGCGTACTTTAGTTATTCTTTCTCCAGAATCTGACCAGTACGATATGCATGAAGCAACCTTTCAAGATCACTGATCTGCTCCTTTAACTGACGACCCGTTTCGGTATCTCCTACCTTTTCACGCTGGGTAGAAATCTCCCGGATAACGGTATCGGAATGTACGTCTAATTCTTTCTCAATCACATCTTCTGTTGAGGTAAATGTCTCATGGGAGACAAGACGAAGCCCTCTGGAATTATAGATTAAAGTGTAACCGGCAATTCCGGTCGTTCCACGATATGCCTTGGAAAAACCGCCGTCAATAATCATTACTTTGCCGTTACATTTTACAGGGGATTCTCCCTCTTTTACATGAACAGGCATATGACCGTTAATGATATGACCGTGCTCGGTATCTACGCCAAACTCTCTAAGAATATTATTGGCTACTTCTTCATTTTCAATCAGGCGATAATAATGATCCTTTCTCTCGATCTGCACTTCTTTATCTGCGATAAAATAGCGCTCAAAAGTGGCCATTTTCTCCTTGCCGTATACTGGTGAGTTCTCATTTGACCAGATATACCACATGATATCTTTACCATATTCATGTTCGTCTTTATTATCCTGCTCGTAGTATCCTTTTCTTGCATAGTATTCGAGTACATCATAAAGTTCTTTACCGGAATATTGTTTATTTCCAATCTTTACTTTACGGAAATTTCCCTTTTCATCAAGTGGCACACAGCCATGGTATAACAGATTGGAATTATAGCAGAGATACAGACCACCCTTATTGAATAAGAAGCGAATATGTTCCTGTAACTTATCACAGTTTAAAAAGTTCATGCAAAGACGCTTCATGAGTGCATCTTCTGCTTCGGAAAGCTCATATGGATTGTTCGGGTCAATGGTAGGAAATGACTTGTCAAGAAGCTCGTACTTCTTGCCTTCAATCATAATCGTTCCTTCTTCATAATCAATCTTATCAAGAAGCAGTCTCCGCTCCATATTAAATTCCGGTCTTCTCTTAATAACCTGGCCTTCTAACTTAAACTGAATGATCGCGATTGCCTTATGCATCTTCATATTAAGAGAGATTTCTCTTAAATCCGAGTCTTCCTGTGCATGTACCCGGAAGCACTGACAAGGATCATTCGCATACGTTTCAATCGCAAAACTTGCTAATGGAACGAGATTGATTCCATAGCCGTCTTCTAACACATCTAAATTGTTATATCGTGCAGAAAGTCGAATGACATTGGCGATGCAGGCTTTCTGACCGGAAGCTGCTCCCATCCATACTACATCATGATTTCCCCACTGGAAATCCACATTACTGTGTTCCATCAGATGATCCATAATGATATGTGGACCCGGTCCTCTGTCAAAAATGTCTCCAATCACATGAAGTCTTGTGACAACTAACTTCTGAATAACACCTGCGATTGCAACGATAAATTCCTTTGCTCTGTTTAATCGGATAATCGTGTCAAAAATCTCATTATAATATTCTTCCTTCTCCACAACACGATTGTTCTCGCTTAAAAGTTCCTCAAGTATATACGAAAAATCTGGGGGCAGACTCTTTCTGAGCTTTGATCTGGTGTACTTTGCAGAGCTTTCCTTACATACCGCAATCAGACGATGCAGGGATACTTTATACCAGTCCTGGAAATCTTCTTCAGATAATTCCAGACGCATCCGCTCTACCTTTTGTTCCGGATAATAAATTAATGCCGCAAGACTCTTCTTGTCTCTGGCACAGAGTGTATTGCCAAAAACATCTTCTATCTTATTACGGATCGCACCGGAGCCTGTCTTTAATACATGTAAAAACTGCTCGTATTCCCCGTGTACGTCAGAAACAAAATGCTCTGTTTCCTTCGGCAGATTCAGAATTGCCTGCAGATTGATAATCTCTGTGCAGGCTTTCGCCACACTTGGATACTGTGTTGCCAGACTCTGTAAAAACTTCAGGTTTAACTTTTCCATAATTAACCCCCTTTTATGGAATTATACTTAATTCTCCGAATAATCTGCTTTCTGCTCTTCGGCAGCTGCTATCTCTCTTTTCTTTTGCTCGAGCTGAAGATAAGGACGCATCTCGATGAGCGGAGCTCCATTGTTACGGATGTAATCTTCTGTAATCGTAACACGTCCGATATTATCATCCTTCGGAATCTCGTACATAATATCAATCATAAACTTCTCGATAATGGCACGAAGCGCTCTTGCTCCAGTATCCTTTTCTAATGCCTTCTCTGCAATTGCAGTAAGTGCACCATCTTCAAACTGTAAGTCAACTTCATCTAATGCCAGAAGTTTCTGATACTGTTTTAATATTGCATTCTTAGGCTCTTTCAGAATATCAACCAGCATTTCCTTTGTCAAGGCATTTAATGTAAATATTATTGGTAATCTTCCGATAAATTCCGGAATCATTCCAAATTTACGGATATCTTCTACTGTAACATACTGTAACAGATTCTTTTCGTGATCGTACTTATCTTTTAATTCCGCATGGAATCCAATGGAAGAATGCTGTGTCATTCTTTCCTTAATAATATCCTCTAATCCAGGGAATGCACCTCCACAGATAAAAAGAATATTTCTTGTGTTCATAACAGCAGTTGGAACCATAGCATTTTTGGAGCTTGCGCCTACTGGCACTTCGACTTCGCTTCCTTCTAAAAGTTTTAAAAGTCCCTGCTGTACAGACTCACCGCTTACGTCACGGCTTGTCGTATTTTTCTTCTTTGCAATCTTATCGATCTCATCAATGAAAATAATTCCTGTCTCTGCCTTTTCTACATCATTGTCGGCATTGGCAAGTAGTTTAGAAAGTACACTCTCCACATCATCACCAATATAACCTGCTTCTGTAAGAGAAGTGGCATCACAGATTGCCAGTGGCACATTTAACAGTCTTGCTAATGTTTTTACGAGATGTGTCTTACCAGAACCTGTCGGTCCGATCATAAGCATATTGGACTTATCAATCTCAATCTCATCCATTGTATTTGTAATGACACGTTTGTAATGATTGTATACAGCAACAGACATTACTTTTTTCGCATAATCCTGACCGATCACATACTCATCAAGCTGTGCTTTAATCTGATGTGGTGCAGGGATATTCTTTATCGTAAGCTTTGGCTCTTCTTTTTTATTTTTCTTCTTTTTCTTTTTGACCTTTTTAGTTTTTGGCTTCTGATTTGACATGGTTCCTGATAACAGATCTCCCAGATTCATGTCTTTTAAATTATTAAAATCCATATTGGAAAGGTCAAGGAACTGGATGCCATTTCCACCGCCAAATCCAGAATTAAAAGAATCAAAAGACTTCTGCATACAATCGGAACAGATACTTAAACCGGTCGGCATATGGATAAGTTTCGCACCCTGGGACTCCGTACGATGGCAGACACAACAGGATTCAAACTTCTTCTTTGAATCATCATCTGCGTCGTCATCTTCTACTTCATACTCTATATCGTCATCTTCTTCGCCATCTTCTGCTTCGTAGTCTTCTTCATCGATTTCTTCCGCATTATCGTCTTCTAAAACGATATCCTGTATACCTTGTTCGTCAGGAATACTCTGTGCAGGAGCATTTGCTAATACCATTTCTTCCTGCATCTGATTTGATGTATTTTCTTTCTTCATGTTCGTTTCTCCTGTAGCTACTGATCTTCCATTCTGCTCTTTAAGATTGCCTCTCCAAGCAGCATATCTTCCGGAGTTGTAATTTTCATGTTTTCGTAACTTCCTTTTATCATGCGAACACCACGAATTCCGTAAGTCTCCATTACCATTCCATCATCTGTTACAGATTCATCCCCTGCCTCCATCATTTTCTGATAGGCCTCTCTGATTTCTCTGGTCACAAAGCACTGTGGAGTCTGAATCTGCCACATACTACTTCTTGGTGGAGTGGAAACTGCATAACGGTCTTCATCTACGATTTTTATCGTATCCTTTACTGGCATTCCCATAACACAGGATTTGTCTTTCTTCACCTGCTCGATACAAAATGTAATCAATTCCGGTGTAATAAATGCTCTTGCGCCGTCATGAATCAGGACATAACCTTCTTCGGTGATGGCACACAATGCTTCATATACGGAATGATAGCGCTCGGCTCCTCCTGTGATAATCTGCGTTACTTTTTTGTAGTTATATTGATCTAAAATATTTTTCTGTGCGTATTCCACTTCTCCCGGAGCGACTACAAGAACCACTTCATCGACCGGGCTTTTTTCAAATGCTTCTAACGCATAGGTGATAACCGGACGGTCTAAGAGAGTCATATACTGCTTTTGTATTTCTGAATGCATACGGTTTCCTTTTCCTGCCGCAAGAACAATCGCTGTTACTTTTTCTTTCATATAGGCCCCTCCTGTTTTTACAAATCTTTATTGCAGGGATGTCTTCACAAGACAGAATTACTGTACTTTTTATACTGAAAAATGAATTCCTCCTACAACTTCGTATTTGAAAAATGCTCTAATTACCGTTCTCCAATTTTCAGATTTGGCTTCGCATTTAAATCCCAGCCATCACGGATACCCCTGATATATTCATAGTATCCTGCCACACCGATCATTGCCGCATTATCTGTACAAAAGATTGGTGATGGATGGTAAAATTCCATTCCGTTCTTTCGGCAGGCTTCTTCCATCTGTACACGAAGAGAAGAGTTAGATGCCACACCGCCGGCAATTGCTACTTTATTAATGCCAAGGTGTTTTGCTGCTCCAACGGTATGCTCTGTAAGAACATCCGTAACAGACTGCTGGAAAGAAGCTGCTACATCGGCACGATTCACTTCCTCGCCCTTCATCTGGCACTGATTTAAGTAATTTAATACTGCTGACTTTAAGCCGCTGAAACTGAAATCATCCGGCGCATCGGTAATTTTTGCTCTGGGGAAAGCGATGGCATTTTTATCGCCCTCTTTGGCAAGCTTGTCAATCTTTGGACCACCTGGATAGCCAAGTCCGATTGCTCTTGCGACTTTATCAAAGGCTTCTCCTGCTGCATCATCTCTTGTTCTTCCGATAATCTCATATTCTCCGTAGTCTTTTACAAGTACGAGGTGAGAATGTCCACCAGAAGCAACCATACATAAAAATGGTGGCTCTAATTCTTTATGTTCGATATAGTTTGCACTGATATGCCCCTCAATATGATGCACGCCGACCAACGGCTTTTTCGCTGCGTAGGCAATTGCCTTTGCCTCTGCCACACCAACAAGTAAGGCTCCTACTAAGCCCGGTCCGTAAGTAACTGCGATGGCATCAATATCTTCTAAAGTTACTCCCGCTTCTTTTAATGCGGTTTCAATTACAATATTAATCTTTTCTATATGCTTTCTGGATGCGATTTCCGGCACAACACCACCAAACATTGTATGCAGCTTAATCTGGGTGTAGATGGTGTTGGATAAAACTTCCCTGCCGTTCTTTACAACGGCTGCTGCTGTCTCATCACAGGAAGTTTCGATTGCCAGAATCAGCACATCTTTTTTGTTTTCTTCCATGTCTATTCCTCCTCAAATAACAGAGTCGTACTTTTTCCGTCTTTTCCAGCACTGGCGGCGGCGAATATTTTTTTCACTTCTTCCATATATGGTTCTGGTCTTACCAGAGACGGACTGTAATGGGTAAGCCACATTTCCTTTACAGCGGCTCTCCTTGCCATTTCTGCTGCCTCATAAAATGTCATATGTTTATATTCGACTGCTTTCGCCTTCTTTTCCGGCTCTCCATACATCCCCTCGCAAATAAATAAATCGGCATCTTTTGCATGTTCCACAATGGATTCTGTCGGTCTGGTATCGGTTGTGTAAGTGCATTTGATACCTTTTCTTGCCGGACCGAGAACCAGATCACTCGTAAGTGTTCTGTCAGGAAGCTCGATTGTCTCTCCCTTTTGCAGGCGATTCCAGTACTGCATCTCTACATTATTTTCCTTTGCCTTGTTCACGTCAAACTTTCCGGCGCGGTCAACCTCAATTGTATAACCATAACAGGTGATATTGTGATTCACGCGAAATGCGGTAATACGGCAGCCGCATACATCGAGCACCTCTTCCTTTTCCTTTAATTCATGAAAAACAATCGGAAACGGCAGGTCTGGCGCAATGACTCTTAATGAGTTTACTACACGCTCTAAGCCTCTTGGTCCTACCATTAATAACGGCTCCGTTCTTTGTGCATTTCCCAGTGTTAAAAGAAGCCCCGGCAGGCCGCTGATATGATCGGCGTGATAGTGGGTAAAACAGATGACCTCAATCGGCTTAAAACTCCAGCCTTTTTCCTTGATTGCCACCTGCGTTCCCTCGCCACAATCTATTAAAATACTGTTTCCATTGTATCTTGCCATCAATGACGTCAGTTTGCGGTATGGCAGCGGCATCATTCCTCCGCAGCCAAGCAAACACAATTCCAGCATACTATACCTCACTTTTCTATAGCAGTTCGTTCTGTTCCTCTACTTTTACAGGAATCTTAAACTGCTCTGTCCATGTATCATAACAGGACTCACACAGAAAAATACTGTGTATCTGTCCATCTTTGTTTGAAAAATATCCCCATTCCTTTTTGATGAAAAGGTAATCTTCTCTCTTGCTATTCTCTATTGTTTCTATTCTTTTTCCACAGGAATTGCAGTAAATTACATGTATTTTTTTATCCATTGTATCCTCCATTTGCTAAAATGTTTCAAAAACCTCTCTTCATTTTTATTTTAATATTGTATCTCCCAGTAAACCACATAGTAAATTGAGGTGTGCAGATTGCAGGAATGATTTTTCAAACACGCTCCAGAGCCTGTTTGAAAAATGCTTCTTAAAATAAAACTACTTCTGGAATTCTTCCGATACTATTATACAAAAAAATACGACAAAAAGTACTGGCATTTATTGGTATCTTTCTGCTTCCCACTGCATCAGCCTGGCATCTTCCTGCGGATGATCATAATAATTCTTTCGCTGCCCGATTTCTTTAAATCCGGCATGTTCATACAATGTAATCGCTGCTATATTTGAAGCACGAACTTCCAGATAAATACTACATAGCTCCTGTTCTTTTGCTTCTTCTAATAACTGTGCTAACAGCTTCCCGGCAATCCCCTTTTTTCTATGGGAAGGTTTTACCGCAACATTTGTAATATCTGCCTCATCTAATACCATTTTCATACCGACATAACCGATCACTTCTTCTCCTTCTTTTGCAAGGAACGAACAGTATCCTTCGGTATGAAACATTTCTTTTAAACCTTCCAGCGACCATGGGACAGAAAAACATTCCTTCATAAGAAGTTCTGTCTTTTTACAGTCTGCTTCGGTCATCGGACAAATTTTCATTCTTCTAACTTCTTTCCCTTTGCCTCAAGCTCTCTTTCTGCCTGTGACTTTCTTAAGTAAATCGGTGCATGGTCGCTCGCTGGCTCTGCTTTGCCCTCTTCATATAACTTCATGGCACGAACAGCAATTGCTCCTGCTCTCTGACGGCTTAAATGTGCCGGTGCGTAAGAATGTTCTACACTGCAAAGTTCCTCAATAATATCCTTATATACTGGAACGCCGTCTCCTAAAAAGATAACTGGCTTGCCAAGCTTTTGTCCAAGTTCGTTGCATTTTGCAATAATGTCTTCGACCGGACCTGCCTCCTGTGCGACAAATTCTTCAAATTCTGTACCAGCTGCAAAATGATAGATTCCGGTATATACCTGCTGTCTTCTGGCATCCATCATCGGACAGATGATGGCATCTGTGCCGTAAAAGTTGCAGGCAATTCCTTCTAAAGTTGGAACAGAGATGATCGGCTTATTTAATGCAAGACCAAGTCCCTTTGCTGTTGCGGAACCGATACGAAGTCCAGTAAAAGAACCGGGACCTGCCGCTACCGCAATGGCATCCATCTCAGAAAGTTCTGTCTGTGTCATCTTCACAATCTCGTCAAGCATTGGTAAAAGTGTCTGTGAATGTGTCTTTTTATAATTTAACGTATACTCTGCAACAAGAGTCTCCCCATCTAAAATAGCGACGGAGGCTACCAGTCCAGAGCTGTCTAATGCAAGAAGTTTCATTTATCTTTGCACCTCCTCAACGGTAATCAGACGATAGTCAAATCCTTTCGATAAGTCTTTGTCAATATGAATTTCTGTATACTGTTCCGGGAGTAACTCTTCAATCAGGTTTGCCCACTCGATAAAGCAAACGCCCTCTCCCTCAATATATTCTTCAAAACCAATTTCGTACATTTCTTCCGGGTCACTGATGCGGTACACATCAAAATGATAAAACGGAAGTCTTCCCTCATCGTATACCTGTAAAATAGTAAAGGTTGGACTGCTGACTGGCTCTTTGATACCAAGCCCTGCTGCAAATCCTTTTGTAAATACGGTTTTTCCGACTCCTAAATCACCGTAAAGGCAGTAAACCTGACCTGCTGCTGCCTTTTCTCCGCATTGTTTTCCCAGTGCAAAGGTTTCTTCTGCGCTGTTACTTTCTATTTTCATGTTTACCTCTTTTTTACCATCTTGTTCTCTCGGAATCTTTCTTTCATTTGCTTTTGTTGCTGCCTTGTCGTTATCCCACAAAACCAATCGCATAAAAAATCCCATGAGAACGTAATTCTTTATCTGTCTTGGCCTACTTTTTTATCTATTCTCTATCTTTTTCTCATTTCTTCTATGAAGCTCATGATTTCTTCTCTTCGAGCTCCCATCGCCGCACCTGGAATCAGGAACGCATTATTCTTTCCTGTGTAAATAACGGCAACGGATTTATAGAAAATCATCTTTGTTACTTTTTTCCACTCTACATCGATCGCATCATCTTCTATCTCAAGATGCAGCCCCCATTCATCAAGCATATAGTGGAATGGTTTGTCATACAACGGATTTAACTTCTTTGCATTCCTGGCACGAAGATAGGTTGTAAATGGAATCCAGAGAAGGATAAACAGAGAACAGATTAACGGCATTGCAATGTTACTCTGTCCTTTCACAATGACAGCAATCGGCCATGCAATCGCTAGAATAGTGACAAGAATCATCAAAGGCTGACGGTAGGTGTGTCCAAAAAGGAAGGCATTTAATTCCTGCTGCGCGATTTCCGCATCAATGAAAAAATGTTTTCCCTGTGGCTCCATCATCTCTTTCTTTTCTAATTCTTCTGCCTGCTTTGTCTCTTCACTGTCAGAAGTCTCTGCCAGCATATCTGCACTTGTTTCCAAACCATCTGTGCCTGTTGTTCCTTCTTCAGTTCCGACTTCTGCCTTTTTCTCACCACCAGTACTGCCATCTCCTGCTGCTGTGGCAGTTTCTGTTTCTAAGTCTTCCTCTCCGGCCCCATCCGGTCTGTCAAGTTCTGCAAGGTTCATCTTGCTTATTTCTTCAAAACTCTTCACGTTTTGCCCCTCCTGTTGTAACCACAGCCTTATTTGCTATGGTCAATATTCATCGTAAGCTGGATTCTCTTTTTATTTAAATCCACGCTCATAACCTGCACATCTATAATGTCTCCTACGCTAACTACTTCAAGTGGATGCTTAATGTATCGATCGGTCATCTGGGAAATGTGTACCAGTCCATCCTGATGTACCCCAATATCAACAAAGGCTCCAAAGTCAATAACGTTACGGACTGTTCCTTTTAAGACCATGCCTTCTTTTAAGTCTTTCATTTCAAGAACATCGGTACGAAGTACTGGCTTTGGCATCTCGCTACGAGGATCTCTTCCTGGTTTCTCCAGTTCTTCTACGATATCATGTAATGTCATCTCACCGATACCAAGTCCCTCTGCAAGTTCTTTCTCGTTTTTAATCTGCGTGTGAAGAGAGGTAAGTCCGCCATTGCGGATACTTTCTGATGTATAGCCTAAATCTTTCAACAATTTCGCTGCTGCTTCATAGGATTCTGGATGTACGCTTGTATTATCAAGCGGTTCATCTCCACCAGGAATCCGTAAGAAACCTGCACACTGTAAAAAGGCTTTCGGTCCAAGCTTTGGAACTTTTAAAAGTTCCTTTCTTGTATGGAAACGGCCATTTTCCTCACGGTACGCAACGATATTTTTCGCTACTACCTTACTGATTCCGGCAATGTAAGAAAGTAATGGGGCAGATGCGGTATTTAAATCCACACCAACTTTATTTACACAGTCTTCGACAACACCATTTAGCGCTTCTTCTAAGCGTTTCTGATTCATATCATGCTGATACTGACCAACACCGATTGCCTTTGGTTCAATCTTTACAAGCTCTGCTAACGGATCCTGTAATCTTCTGGCGATAGAGGCTGCACTTCTCTGTCCTACATCGAACTCTGGAAATTCTTCGGTTGCAAGCTTACTTGCAGAGTAAACAGATGCTCCTGCCTCATTTACAATAACGTAAGCGACCTTCTCTGGAATCTCTTTAATGAGTTCTGTAATAACCTGCTCAGATTCACGACAGGCAGTACCATTTCCTACACTGATAACAGAAACATTGTATTTTTTGATCATCTCATGCACAGTTTTCTTTGCCTGTTCTACCTTACACTGTGGCGCAGTAGGGTAAACAACAACCGTATCTAATACCTTACCGGTTGGGTCTACAACAGCAAGTTTACATCCAGTACGAAATGCCGGATCCCATCCAAGAACCGTTCTTCCTTCCATTGGCGGCTGCATGAGAAGCTGTGTTAAGTTCTTTCCAAAAACAGTGATTGCACCTTCCTGTGCCTTCTCTGTAATCTCGCCTCTGATATCTCTTTCGATGGATGGGGCGATAAGTCGGTTGTATGCATCAAGGATTGCCTCTTCCATGAATGTCTTTGTATTTGGATTGTCCTTCACCATCATTTTATTTAATGCATTGACAATCTGTGCGTCCGGCGCTTCCACCTTTACCGTAAGGAACTTTTCCTTTTCTCCACGGTTAATTGCAAGCACGCGGTATCCTGTAATTTTTGAAAGTGGCTCGCTGAAATCATAATACATTTCGTATACAGACTCTGCCTTCTCATCTTTTGCCTTTACAACAAGTCGGCCCTGTTTCATCGTGCAGTTACGGATACTTTTACGATAATCCGCCATATCCGCGATCATTTCCGCAATAATATCCTTTGCTCCGGCAATGGCTTCTTTTGTATTTGCCACCTCTTTTTCTTTATTTACAAAAGCGGCAGCTTCTTCTTCCATTGACTTTGTTGTCTTCTGTAAAAAAAGGATATTTGCTAACGGCTCTAATCCTTTTTCCCTTGCCTTTGTTGCTCTTGTCTGCTTTTTCGGGCGGTATGGGCGGTACAAATCATCTACTGCAACCAGAGTTTCAGCTGAGAGGATCTTCTTCTTTAAATTCTCCGTCATCTTACCCTGATCTGTGATTACATTGATTACCTGTTCTTTTTTCTCCTCTAAATTACGAAGATAGAGAAGTCGTTCATGTAAGTTACGGAGTGTCTCATCGTTAAGCGCTCCTGTCATTTCCTTACGGTATCTGGCAATAAACGGAATCGTATTGCCCTCATCAATAAGCTGTACTGCTGCCTTTGCCTGTTCTTCTTTAATGGCAAGCTCCTGCGCCAGTTTCTTTATAATATCCATTCGTCTGTCTACTCCTTATGTCTGTTATTTCATTTTCACGGAATCATCCTGTCATAATTTACCGTAGCGTGTATTTGACAAATCATCCTTGCAATCTGCATACCCTGATTTTCTGCGGTATTTTATAAACTGCTGTAAATATTCCGTAATTTAAGCCTTCTTTGGAGTTGTGATCCAGCGAAGATATGCATTCATAAATGCATCCAGATTTCCATCCATCACACTCTGCACATTCCCGGTTTCTTCCCCGGTTCTGTGATCCTTTACCATCGTATATGGCTGCATAACATAGGAACGAATCTGGTTTCCCCAGCCATTATCGGACACTTCACCTCTGATATCTGATAATTTTTCCCTGTTCTCCTGCTCTTTAATCAGATACAGCTTTGCCTTTAACATCTGCATCGCCTTATCTTTGTTTTTATGCTGAGAACGTTCATTCTGACACTGTACAACAACACCAGTAGGTATATGCGTGATACGGATAGCGGAATCTGTTTTATTGATGTGCTGTCCACCTGCTCCACTGGAACGGTATGTATCAATACGGATATCTTCATCTGCGATCTCTACAGACAGATCTTCTTCAATATCCGGCATAACATCACAGGAGGCAAAAGAAGTCTGTCTCTTTCCTGCTGCATTAAATGGAGAAATTCTTACAAGACGGTGTACTCCTTTTTCTGACTTCAGATAGCCGTAGGCATTCTCTCCTTTCACCTCAAAAGTAATTGACTTGATTCCCGCTTCATCTCCATCAAGATAATCGAGCACTTCTGTCTTAAATCCATGGCTGTCTGCCCATTTACTGTACATACGGTAAAGCATTCCTGCCCAGTCACAGGACTCCGTTCCACCTGCTCCGGCATGAAGGGTAACAATGGCATTATCCTTGTCATATTCACCAGATAAAAGAGTCTGAATCTTTAAGTTATCAAATTCTATTTCAAATTCTCCAAGTAACTCTTCAATATCTGGAATCACACTGGCATCATTTTCTTCATTTCCAAGTTCGATCATGGTAGAAACATCATCGAGTGTCATTTCTAATGCATGGTAAGCAGATACCGTATCTTTCAGACCCTTAAGCTTCTTTGTAACTTCCTGCGCCTTATCCGGATCATTCCAGAATCCTTCTTCCCGCATCTCACTTTCTAATTCTTTAATCTGCTCATGCTTATGAGAAAGTGATAAAGAAAGGCCAAGCTCCTTCATCGGTTCTTTATATTGATTTACCGTAAATTTATATTGTTCTAATTCAACCAATTACAAAACCCTCTCTATTATATAAAATATAAACAAAATATAAAAATTTGTAACCGTTCAATGCCTGTCCTGATTACTTTTTTCATCTTAATGTGCCCTTGAACAGTTACCTGTATTTTAAATAGTTCCATGTATATGATAAAGAAAGGCACAGTGCCTATTCATTCGCAGGTGTTTCCATACATCTGCTGCAAAATATGCACTGTGCAAAACTTTTCCCTAATTTGCAAATCTGCCACAGCAGTTTTTGTATTTCTTTCCGCTGCCGCATGGACAAGGTGCGTTACGACCGATCTTTGCCTCTTTTCTGCGGTAAGGTCCTCTTTCCACAAGCTCATCCTTGTTTGTACTTGTTGCTCTTGCAACCTGCTGTCTCTCAACCTTCTGCTCAATCTGAACATGCATTAAAGCTCCAACGGTATCGTGACGGATATTCTTTGTCATTTCCTCGAACATCTCGTATCCAAGGAACTTGTACTGAACAACTGGATCCTTCTGTGCATAAGACTGAAGTCCGATACTTTCACGAAGCTGATCCATATCATCAATGTGGTTCATCCACTTGCTGTCAATAACTTTAAGAAGAATTACTCGCTCTACTTCGCGGATACCATCGTTAAAGATTGCTGCATCTTCCTCACCAAGCTCTACACCTTCTTCTGGTACATTTACCTTGGCAAATTCGTTAAAGTCTTTCTCTTTCTTATGATAAACCTTCATTGCCTCATCCTGCAGACGGGAGATGAAACCATCCTTATCGTTCTTGTCCTTCTCTTCATCTGTAAGTGTGATTGGCTCTAATGGAATCTTTCTTCTTAAGGATTCATTTAACTCTACAAGATTCAATTCTTTTAATGGCTGCTCGCCTGCGATCATATTCACATCATCAGCAACAACATCTTTGATCATCTTGTAAACAACATCACGCATGCTCTCGCCATTTAATACACGACGTCTCTCTGCGTAAATAACTTCTCTCTGATCGTTGTTTACCTGGTCATAGTCGAGCAGGTTACGACGAATACCGAAGTTGTTGTTCTCAATCTTCTTCTGTGCCTTTTCAATCTGTTTTGTGATTGTCTTATGCTGAATCTCTTCGCCTTCTGGAATCTTTAATGCCTTGTAAACACCCATCATACGCTCAGAACCGAACAGACGCATTAAATCATCTTCAAGGGACAGGTAGAACTTGGATTCACCTGGATCACCCTGACGACCGGCACGACCACGTAACTGGTTATCGATTCGTCTGCTCTCATGTCTTTCTGTACCGATGATCTTTAAACCGCCAAGTTCTCCAACACCATCTTCAAGCTTGATATCGGTACCACGACCAGCCATGTTTGTTGCGATGGTAACAGCTCCCTTTTCACCGGCATGGGAAACGATTTCTGCCTCTAATTCATGGAACTTCGCATTCAGTACGTTATGCTTAATTCCCTTCTTGCTTAAGAGTTCGCTTACTTCTTCAGATGTATCGATATTGATTGTACCAACTAAGACTGGCTGTCCTTTCTTGTGGGATTCTACAATATCGTTAATAACTGCATTTAACTTTTCTTTCTTTGTCATGTAAATGGCATCTTCATGATCCACACGAATCATTGGCTTATTAGTAGGAATCTCAACTACGTCCATTCCGTAAATATCCATGAACTCCTTATCCTCTGTCATGGCTGTACCAGTCATACCGGCTTTCTTCTTATACTTATTAAAGAAGTTCTGGAATGTGATCGTTGCAAGAGTTTTAGATTCTCTGTTAACCTTTACGTGTTCCTTTGCCTCGATTGCCTGATGAAGACCATCAGAATAACGACGACCTGGCATGATACGTCCGGTAAACTCATCAACGATAAGAACTTCGTTATCTTTTACTACGTAGTCTCTGTCACGGAACATAAGGTTATGTGCACGAAGAGCAAGGATAATGTTATGCTGAATCTCTAAGTTCTCTGCATCCGCAAGGTTCTTGATATGGAAGAACTGCTCTACCTTCTTTACACCTTCTGTTGTAAGCATAACCTGCTTGTCTTTCTCGTTAACGAGGAAATCTCCATCTTCCTCGATATCAATACCCATGATGGCATCAATCTTGGAAAGTTCACCATCAGAAGTACCACGCTGCATC